>NZ_JACOPL010000013.1:0-67399 GCF_014287995.1 Agathobaculum faecis | reverse complement strand
GGACTTCATGGTACAGTCCAAGATCGATTCGCTGCAGTCCGAGAATCAGGCGCTCAAGCTGGCGGCTTCGCAGGCCAACCAGAACAGCTACCTGACCGCAACGCTGGACGCGCAGACCAATGAGCTGATCCGCCGCATCAATCCGATGCCGGTACCGGCTTATCAGGTCCCCGCGCCGTATCCGTTCTGCGGCTCCGGCTATAGCTGTGGCTGCTGATTTCCGGCATTCGCCGTGATAACTTCGGGCGGCGGGCAATAGTCTGCCGCCCTTGATTTTCAGGAGGTAAAATTATGTCTTGCAAACCTGTATGTAAGCTGTGCCCCAATCTGGTGATCTCGCAGGCGGTGACGTTCACGGGCGGCAATCTGGAGATCAACCTTCCGGCTGGAAGTTACAACGACTGTGAGAAATACTGCATTGTTGTAGCGCAGGCAATCCCCGACACGACCACGATCAATGCGCCGGTGTATATCACCATCGGCACGGGTACGACGCTGTATCCGCTGACCAAGCGCAACTGTGCGCAGGTAACAGCGGCCGGCATCCGCACCCGCACGCGGTATTCGACCTGTGTTTCCACGTCCGCGACCGGCGGTTCGTTCCGGATGCTGGGCAATCCCTGCTGCGCACCCAGCAACAACCTTGCCAGCATTGACGGCGGTGCCGCTCCCGCACCCGCGACCAGAGGGGCGGTGAGCAAATGACGCGCACTGCAAAGATGATGATGCTTTCCGGCCGTGGCCGCCGCAGGATCGGCGTAGAATACGAGGATTACCCGCGCGATTATGTGGAGGACAAGTTCCGCGACCGTCGCGGCCGCGAACACTACGACGACGGGCGATTTGCCCCACGCTCCGAAATGATGGAGCCTTATGACCGCGGATACCGCCGGTACTCTGACGGACGGTTTGCGCCGAGAAGTGAGTACGATATGCAGGATCGGTATGGCGTACAGGATCGCTATATCCCGCCAGTTTATCACTATCCTATGTATAGGGAGGATTATGACATGCAGCCGATTGGGTTTCGTGATGATCGGATGGATATGCACGGCGGCTCTTATGTAGGCGATGAACTGCGCGGTGGGAATGGGCGCATGATGGGCCATGCACAAATGATGCGCGGCGTTGGAAAGATGGACCGCCAGACCGCAGAGGATTGGACGCGGCGCATGAAGAATGAGGACGGGACAACCGGCGCTCATTGGACGATGGAGCAGGCAGAACAGGTCATGCGTCAGCATGGTATCCAATGCGAGCCTGCTGAGTTTTATGCCGCGCTTAACATGCTCTACTCGGATTTCTGCGAGGTATTCAAGAAGCATGGCGTAAACAAGATCGACTTCTATGCCGATATGGCAAAGGCGTGGCTTGATGATAAGGATGCGGTAAGCGACAAGCTCTCTGCATATTACGAGTATATCGTGAAACATTGACTATGTTATGCTATTAAAAAGGGGGCTTCGGCCTCCTTTTTAATGTTGCACTTATTGTTGCACCAATGTCATAAAAGCCGCATAATACCTATATACAAATGCTGTATGCACGGCAGGCGCAGACCACCGCCCTGATTGAGACGGTGCAAAAAACCATCCGTTCCCTGAAAGGAGAGACAGAGATGAGCGATACGGAAAAATTTGAGGCGTTCAAACACAAAATCGTATGGGAGAACGAGGCACGGTACGGCGCCGAAGTGCGCGCCAAATACGGAGACGGGCAGGCCGACGCGGCGAACGCCGCGGTGCTGGCCATGACCGAGGCGGATTATGAGCGTTTCGAAGCGCTGAAGGACGAGGTGCAGCGAGCGCTGGAAGACGCGGTCCGCGCGGGGGACGATCCCAAGGGGCCGCCCGGAGAGCGCATTGTCCGGCTGCATAAAACCTGGCTGGGCATGACGTGGAGGGACTATACCGCGCAGGCGCACCGCGCGCTGGCCGCGGGTTACACGGCGGACGAACGGTTCACCGCCTATTACGACCGCAAGCTGGCCGGTTGCGCACAGTTCCTGTGCGACGCGGTACAGTATTGGGCGCGGTGAGGATAAGAAAAGGCGTAGGGCGGCATTGCCGCCCTACGCCTTTTCCTGCAGGTAACGCTTGATCTCCTCCAGAAAGGCCCCGCCGTAGCGTCTGGCCTTGGCCTCGCCCACGCCGCGCACGGCGAGCAGCTCAAATTCCGTGATGGGCTGGCGCGCCGCCATGTCACTCAGTGTGGCGTTGGAGAAAATGACGTAGGGCGGCACATGCGCCTTTTGCGCCAGCGCCGTGCGCAGGGCGCGCAGGCGGCCGAACAGGTCCTGGTCCATGGCCGCGCTGGACTCCGCGGCGCGGGCTGCGGGCGCCTTTTCGCGCGGCAGACGGAGGACGAAGGTATCCCGCCCGCGCATGAGCGCGTTACCGGACGGGGTGAGGAACAGCGCGTTGTACCGCGCCGGATCGGTCCGCAGATGTCCGCGCTCGATCAGCGCGTCGGTCAACTGGCGCACGCGCGCGGCGGTCGCGTCCGCCATGATGCCGTAGGTGGAGAGCGTGTCCAGCCGGAATTGATCGATCTTTTCGCTTTTGCTGCCGGTCAGTACGGCGGCGATGATCACCCGCCCGAAATGCAGGCCGCGCTCGCTCAGACGGTATACGCAGGACAGGATCTTTTGTGCCTCGACCGTCGCGTCCACCTGCTCGAAGGTGGTGTCGCAGTTGCCGCAGTGTCCGCAGGACAGAGGCGCCTCTTCCCCGAAATACCGCAGGATGGTCCGGCGCAGGCATTCGGTGGTTGTGGCGTAAAAGGTCATCCGGCGCAGCCGCTCCCGATCGCGTTCGAGCAGATGCTGGCGCACGGCTGGGGCGAGCGCATCGTCCTCGGCCTCGCGGCTGCGCTCAATCAGGAATTCCGCCGTATGCACATCCTGCCCGCTGTACAGCAGGATGCAGTCGGCCGGCTCTCCGTCGCGTCCGGCGCGGCCCGCCTCCTGATAATAACTCTCCATGTTTTTCGGCATGTTGTAGTGGATGACGAAGGACACGTTGGATTTGTCGATGCCCATGCCGAACGCATTGGTCGCCACCATGATGGGCCTGCGGTCGTAGAGGAAATCATCCTGGTTTAGCTGCCGCTCCTCCGCGGACAGTCCGGCGTGGTACCGCGTAGCGGGCAGGCGCTTGGACACCAGCATATCGCACACATCCTCCACGGCTTTGCGTGTGGCGCAGTACACGATGCCGCTTTTCCCCGCCCGTTCGGCCAGCAGCCGTAGCAGGGCGTTCGGCTTGGAGGAGGGGCGCTCGACCGAGAAGTACAGGTTGGGCCGGTCGAAGCCTGTGGTTTTGATGTAAGGCTCGCGCATGCCGAGCGCGCGTACGATATCGTCCCGCACCTGGGCGGTCGCCGTTGCGGTGAATGCGGAAACCAGGGGACGCGCGGGCAGGGCGGCGAGAAATTCCTCAATCTTGAGGTAGCTGGGGCGGAAGTCCTGTCCCCACTGGGAGATGCAGTGTGCCTCGTCCACCGTGAGCATGGCGATCGGCGTCCGGCGCGCAAAATCCAGAAATGCGGGGGCGGTCAGCCGTTCGGGCGCGATATACAGCAGGCGGCACGCACCGGCCTCGGCGGCATACAGGGCGTCGGCCATTTCCGCGGGCGGCATGGAGGAATTGACGCAGGCCGCGGGTACGCCCGCCTCGGCCAGCGCGCCGACCTGGTCCTTCATCAGGGAGATCAGCGGGGAAATGACCAGCGTCAGGCCGTCCAGCAGCAGGGCGGGTACCTGATAGCAGATCGATTTGCCGGCGCCGGTCGGCATGATGCCCAGCGTGTCGCGGCCGGAGAGGATGGACTGCACCAGCTCGCCCTGCCCAGGCCGGAACGAATCATAGCCGAAATATTGCTTTAAGATGCTTTGTGGGGTCTCCATGCGCGTAAGCTCCTTTGGTGGAATCACTTCTATCATACCACGCTGGACCGCGGAATGTAAAACAAAGAATCTGCCAGCCCCACCGGAAAGGCAAAAGCAGGGGGCGCTGAAAATCAGGATTTTCAGCGCCCCCTGCCGTGACAGGCATGTCCGGCCGTGAGCCGGCGATGCCCCGCCCGCCTGGAAGCGGCATGCCCCAGGCGAAAGACTTAGTACTGCTGGTCGTTTTTCTTATTCTGGGTATTCTGCTGGTTCTTGTTCTGCTCGTTGTTCTGCTGCTGGTTCGAGGTAGACGGGTTCTGGTTGCGGTTCTGCTTGCTCATAACGGAATCACCTCTTTTTTTGGATTTTTCGATGATAGTCTGCACCCGTTGTGCGGAAAATATACGCGTGGGTCTTGCGAAAAGCTGCAAAACCTGATAGAATCTATCTGCGCCGCACGGCGTTTTTCAGGTTTGTTTTAATTATTATAATGATAGAAAGAGGGACATCCATCATGTCGGGACATTCCAAGTGGCATAATATTGCCAAGCGCAAGGGCGCGAATGACGCGAAAAAGGCAAAGATATTCACCAAAATCGGCCGTGAGATGGCGATCGCCATCAAAGAGGGAGGCTCGGCGAATCCGGACTTCAACGCCCGCCTGCGCGACTGCATCGCCAAGGCCAAGGCCAACAATATGCCCAACGACAACATCAAGCGCACGCTGGACAAATACTCGGGTGCGAACGGCCAGGTCAACTACGAGGCCAACAACTATGAGGGCTACGGCGTGGGCGGCGTCGCCGTTGTTGTGGAAACGCTGACGGACAACAAAAACCGCACGGTCGCGGATGTGCGCCACCTGTTCGATAAGTATGGCGCGGGCTTGGGCGCCACCAACTGCGTATCCTGGCAGTTCGATAAAAAGGGCGTGATCATTATGGAGCGCGGCGAGCTGGACGAGGATACTGTGATGATGCAGGCGCTCGAGGCGGGCGCGGAGGATTTCCAGGCGGATGAGGAAACCTTTGAAATCTATACCACGCCGGACGATTTTTCCGCCGTGCGCGAGGCGCTCGAAACGCTGGGGTACTCCTTTGTCGAGGCCGAAGTGGAAATGGTGCCGCAGAACTATATCACCCTCGAAAAAGAGGAGGACATGGCCCAGATGCGCAAGCTGCTCGACAACTTGGAGGACAACGACGACGTGCAGGCGGTCTGGCACAACTGGGAGAACGAGGACGACTACGAGGGATAACGCAAGGCGGCTCTCCGCTTTGGAAAGGGATTTGCACCGGCGCAGCTTGGCTGTGCCGGTGCTTTTTGCAGAAAAATGATTATGCAGTTGGAAGAGGCGCGGGAATAGCTGTTCAAAATAAATGAAGAATTCTTGTTGATTTTCCCAATGGAAATTGTGAATATTGTAAATATTGCCCAAAAATAGGGGGGGGGGGTAGTCGTATATATCAATTGAATTTGCCAAATAAATATTGTACTATGTATACATAATACAACATACAAATTATTGTATTGGATGCCGGGGAAATGAAAGAATAGGGTGATTGTATATGAAAACATTTTCTATCCCGTACTATACCTCTGCCTTGGAACTGCATGTGGACGAGAAAAACCTCAAAGCGGAGCTGAATTCGCGGACGGACAGCTATGATGCCGGCAAAGGGGAAGCCGAGCTGGTTCGGGAGGCGCTCGCCAATCCGATCGGCACACCGCGGCTGTGCGAGTTGGCAAAGGGCAAGAACCGGATCGTACTGGTTACGAGCGACCATACCCGCGCTGTACCCAGCAAGCTGACGCTGCCGCTGCTGCTGGAGGAGATCCGCCGCGGCAATCCGGAGGCGGATATCACCATCCTGATCGCCACCGGCCTGCACCGTGCGACCACGGAGGAGGAGCAGCGCCGCATGTTCGGCGATGCCATCGTGGACAACGAAAAGATCGTGGTCAATCAGGCGTTCGTGGACGAGGATTTCGAAAAGGTGTGCGACCTGCCTTCGGGCGCGGAGCTGTGGGTGAACAAGGTCGCGCTGCACTGCGACCTGCTGGTGACCGAGGGATTTATCGAGCCGCATTTCTTCGCCGGATTCTCGGGCGGGCGCAAAAGCATCCTGCCCGGCATCTGCAACGCGGCGACCGTGAACGAAAACCACTCGTACAAGGCGATTTCCAGCCCGTATTCCACAACAGGCGTGCTGGAGCATAACCCCATCCATGAGGATATGGTATGCGCGGCGCGCGCGGTCAATGTGCAGTTTATCATGAACGTTGCGCTCAACGCGGAAAAGAAAGTGATCGCGGCCTTTGCGGGCGACCTGGAGCAGGCGCACGAAAAGGGCGTGACGTTCGTGCGCAGCCTGGCGCAGTGCCCGAGTGTGGAGGGGGATATCGTCATCACCTCGAACGGCGGCTACCCGTTGGACCAGAACCTCTATCAAAGCCCCAAGGCGGTCGCGACCGCGGAGGCCTGCTGTCGGGAGGGCGGCGTCATTATCATGTGCGCCTCCTGCTGCGACGGGATGGGAGGCACGCATTTTGAAAAGCTGATCGTGAAGGGGACGGTGGACGAGATCGACGCGTACCTTTCCAAAATCCCGCCTAAGGAAACCATCCCCGAACAGTGGTGCGCGCAGATTTTCGCGCGCATCCTGAAAAAACACAAAGTCATTCTGGTCACCACCTATCTGGATCATGAGCTGGTCCGCAAGGCGAACATGATACCGGCTTCCACGCCGGATGAGGCGCTGGAAATGGCGTATGAGATCATGGGCCGTGACGCGGAGGTCGTCGTCATTCCGGACGGCGTGGCGGTCCTCGCGGTAAAGGAGTAAGGAGGAACGGTTATGGAAGAGTTGAAGCTTGCGCTTAAGGTCGACGACCTGGATAACGTCGCCACGATTTTTGCCGACGCAATCACAGACGGAACAAGGGTTGAGGTGCGGGATAAGAAAGGGAATATGGAGGAGATCACCGTACACGGCGATGTGCCGTATGGCCATAAGATCGCGTTATGCAATATCGCCAGGGGAGAGCACATCATGAAATACGGCGAGTGCATCGGCGCGGCAAGCTGCGACATCAAAAAGGGCGATTACGTCCATGTACACAATCTTGAGGCGCTGCGCGGCCGCGGTGACCTTTGAGGAGGAATTACGTTATGAGCTATACGTTTCAGGGCTACCGGCGCGCGAACGGCACGTTCGGCGCGCGCAATCTGGTAGCGGTCATTCCGAGCGTTATCTGCGCCAACGACGTGGGCCAGGCGATCTGCCGGCAGGTGCAGGGAACGATCGGCTATTTCCATCATCAGGGCTGCTGCCAGCTGCCGATCGACCTCAAGCGGGTGACGGATACGCTGTCCAACCTCGGGCAGAGCCCGAACGTCGGCGCGGCGCTGATCGTCAGCCTCGGCTGCGAGGGAACCGACCACGAGCGGCTGGTGGAGGAGATCCGCGCGACCGGCAAGCCGGTCGAGATCATCCGCATCCAGGAGCTTGGCGGCACCTCGCGGGCGATCCAGGCGGGCATTGACGCGGCGCAGCGGCTGGTGCAGCAGATCTCCGGCCTGCAGCGCGAGCCGGCCGATATTTCAAACGTAATCATGTCCATCAAGTGCGGCGCGTCGGATACCACCTCCGGCATGGCCTCCAACTGCGTGATCGGCTATGTGGCGGATAAGCTGGTCGACCTGGGCGCAACTGTTGTCTTCGGCGAGACGACCGAATTCCTCGGTGGCGAGCATATCCTCGCGCGGCGTGCGGTCGGCGGCGAGGACGGGCCGGTCGGCCGGAAGATCTACGAGATCGTCGATCGCATGGAAAAGCGTGCGAAATCGGTCGGCGAGGACATGCGCGGTGGCCAGCCGACGCCCGGCAATATCGCGGGCGGGCTGTCCAGCATCGAGGAAAAGAGCCTGGGCGCGATCGTCAAAAGCGGTCACCGTCCGATCCAGGGCGTGCTGGAATACACCGACCGCGTGACCGACCAGAAGGGGCTCTGGATCAAGGACGCGCCCGGCCGTGAGCCGGAGATCCTGACCGGCATGGCCGCCACGGGTGCACAGATCATGCTGTTTTCGACCGGACGCGGCGCGCCGCAGGGCTTCCCCTCCATGCCGGTCGTCAAGATCTGCGGCAACCCCAATACATATGAGCGCATGCAGCACGATATGGACCTGAACGCGGGCCGCATCATCACGGGTGAAAAGACCATTGAAGAGGTCGGCGAAGAGGCGTTCGAGCTGCTGATACGCGTGCTGTCGGGCGAAATGACGAAGAACGAGGCGCTGGGCTATTTCGGCTCGATGGACATTTTCTGTCTCGGTCCGGTCATTTGACCATAGGGGCTGTGGATACAGCTTTGCGGCCGGAGCGGAAAGGGGGATGGGCCATCGCCGGAATCGGATTGGAAGATGAGGAAGATAAGAAAAAGACGAGTGAATAAGGGGGTAAAAACATGCTAAATCCTGTAGTAGCAATGCTGATCGGTATTGTTGTGATGATGGTGCTGATCATTTTTACCAAGATGCACGCGTTCCCGTCGCTGATTATTTCGGCGATCCTGATCGCGGTGCTGGCGATGCCGTTCGGCGAGGTTTCGTCACTGACCCAGTGCGTCAGCACGGTGACAACCGGCTTCGGCAACACGATGGCAAGTATCGGCGTGGTAATTGGCTTTGGCTGTATCATGGGCATCTTTCTGGAAAAGAGCGGCGCGGCCAAGCGCATGGCGCTGACCATCCTCAAGGCGGTTGGCGTGAAGAACTGCGACGTCGTGCTTGGCCTGACCGGCTGGGTCGTTTCCATACCCGTGTTTTGTGATTCCGGCTTCGTTATCCTGTCCTCGCTGGCCAAGGAATTCTCCCGACTGACCAAGAGGTCCATGGTCGGTCTGGGCGGTATCCTCGGCATGGGCCTGTACATCACGCACTTTATGGTGCCGCCGACCCCAGGCCCGCTGGCAGTCGTCAGCACGTTCCAGGAAAACGGTCTGGGTATCGATCTGGGCATGTTTATCCTGTGCGGCATCGGTATCTCAATCCCGTTGTTTGCCTTTGCGGTACCGTTGTTCCGCCACTTCGGCAAGAAATACCCCAATCTGGTTGTCCCGTATGAGATCGACCGCTCCCAGTACAGCGAAGCGCAACTCCGCGTGCTCGACCGCATCAACGAAAAGTATCAGAAGAACGAAGACCTTGTTACCGAGGACTTTGCGGATCTGCTGGCGGCGGAAAAGCTGCCGAGCGCGTTTATGTCCTTTGCAACGCTGCTGGTACCGATCGTACTGATCTTCGCCAACACGCTGGTCGGCCAGATCTCCTCGCTGCAAGGCACCATGGTCGCCAACGTCGTCCAGTTCCTTGGCCAGCCGGTCATCGCGCTGTTCATCTCCCTGTGTATGGGCGCGTTCCTGCTCTGCAGGGATTACGACAAGAAGACCTGTGTCAATCTGATGCAGGAGGCCTGCCGCGACGCTGGTCCGATCGTGTTCATCACTGCCGCGGGCGGCGCGCTGGGCGCGGTCATCAACGCGACCGGCGCTGCCAAGATGATGGCGGACGCGATCGTTGCCGCGGGCGTTCCCGGCATACTGGTTCCGATCATCATCGGCGTGATCATGCGTTTCCCGCAGGGTTCCGGTACGACCGCGATGATCACCGGCTCCGCGATTATCGCCCCGATGGTGGCGGCCGGTCTGGCAGTCAATCCGTATCTGGCGGCGATGGCGCTCTGCCTGACCACCATGTGTCCAAGCTACCTGAACGACTCGTATTTCCACGTTGTCACGAACTTCTCCGGCATGGATATCAAGACCAGCCTCAAAACCTGGTCGGTCGGCTCTATCCTGATTCCGGCTTTCGGCTCATGCATTTTCATCGTCCTGTCGTTCTTCATCCACTAAGGGACAAAGCAAATAAAAATGGCTGCCGCAAATGCGGCAGCCATTTGTCTGCGGGGATCATTTCTTTTTTTCGAGCTGCTCCTTGATGCAGGAGCGGGCCAGCTCCAGATGCCGGCGGTTGACGCTCTCGGCCAGCTCGGCGTCGCCCCGAATGATGGCGTGTATAACCTGCCGGTGCTCGTCCTGGGATTCCTCGAAGCGCTGGCGGATGTTGAGGGAAAGCACGCGGAACTGCTGGTTCATCGAGCCGACGCGGTAGTAGGCCGAGCTGACGATGCTGTTGTTGCCGAGGGAGACGATTTCGTTGTGCAGCTGCTCGTCCACGCGGGCGTAAGCATCCAGGTCGCCCGCGTCGATCATGGTCTGTAGGTCCTCCAGAATGTCGAGCAGCCGCTGGATATGGGTGGAAGTCAGGTTGGCACGGCTGTTGCGGATGCCGTAACCCTCCAGCAGCACACGCATATCAAAGATCTCGTCGATATCCTTACAGGTGAACTCCTTGACGAACGTCCCCTTGTTAGGGATGCTGACGAGCAGCCCGTCCGACGCGAGACGGAGCAGGGCCTCGCGCACCGGACTGCGGCTGACGCCGAGCTGCTCGCAAAGCTCGGCCTCCTGCAGCCAGTAGCCGGGCGCGTACAGCCCGTTGCAGATGTTTTTGCGCAGGATCGCGTAAACCTGATCCGCAATGGTTTGAATCGGCCTGTTTTTTGGCATAATTCCGCCTCCTGACTTGAGTCGGGGAGCTATTCCCTGTATACTTTTATATTATATGGATTTCCTCTGATTTTGCAAGATAGGCCCCGCCGGGGCGCTGTTTGGAAAGGATGGTTTGAGCGCTATGAAAATTCGTGAGGACGCGGCGCGCATTATCGACGCTTCGATCCGCGCCGTGCTGCCGGACGAGGCGGTGGCGCGCGCGCTGAAAGGGTTTACGCCCCCGACCGGCCGGCTGGTCCTGGTCGCGCTGGGCAAGGCAGCCTGGCAGATGGCGAAGGCCGCTGCCGGCTGTCTGGGCGGCGCGGTGTCGGACGGTATCGTGATCACCAAATACGGCCACGCGGGTGGCGATATCCCGGGCCTGCGTATTCGGGAGGCGGGACATCCAGTGCCTGACTGGAATTCGTTCGACGCCACCGACGAGGCGATACGGCTGGTGGAGCCGCTGGGGGAAAACGACCTGGTCCTTCTGCTCATATCGGGCGGCGGCTCGGCGCTGTTTGAAAAGCCGCTTTGCGGGCCGGAGGCGCTCGCGGACCTGACTGGCCAGCTTCTGCGCTGCGGCGCGGATATCGTTGAGATGAACACGCTGCGCAAGCGGGTCAGTGCGGTCAAGGGTGGACGGTTCGCGCAGCTCTGCGCGCCCGCGCGGGTGTTCGCCATCGTGCTGTCGGACATCGTGGGCGACCCGCTGGACATGATCGCTTCCGGACCGGCCTATCCGGACCGCTCGACCGCGGAGCAGGCACACGCGGTCGTGGAAAAATACGGGCTGCGGCTCCCGCCGGAGGTGCTGCCGCTGCTCGACCGGCCGCTGCCGCGCCGTCTGGATCATGTGGAAACGCGGGTCACCGGCTCGGTGCGCGAATTGTGCGCGGCGGCGGCAGGCGCGTGCCGCGCGCTGGGCTATGAAACGACCGTGCTGACCGCGAGCCTGTGTTGCGAAGCGCGGGAGGCGGGCAGCTTCCTCGCGTCGGTCGCGCAGTACCATGCGGATACAGTAAAGCCGCTTGCGTTTATCGCGGGCGGCGAAACCGTCGTGCATATCACAGGCACGGGGCTGGGCGGCCGCAATCAGGAGGTTGCGCTTTCCGCCGCGCGCGGGATTGCGGGACTGGTGGGCGCGGCCGTGTTTTCGGTCGGCTCGGACGGGACGGACGGTCCTACCGACGCGGCGGGCGGCTTGGTGGACGGGACGACCTGCGGCCGTCTTGCCGCGCAGGGCATATCCATCGACCGCGTGCTGTCGGATAACGACGCCTATCATGCGCTTGCACGGGTGGACGGGCTGATTAAGACCGGACCCACGGGAACCAACGTCAACGACGTATCCGTGCTGCTGCTGCGCCCGCGGGCCTGAACGCGGCGAAGATGGCCTGCTTATATTATAGCATGCCAAGGGGAAAAGGTAAAGCGAGCCGCCGGCAGCAAAAAAACGCCGCAGTTTTTTCTCCTGCACGCTTTCCCTTTGTCGGAAAAGCGTGTATAATGAGGGCGCAGACTGCTGACGCCAACAAAGAAAGGAAGAGCTGTTATGGCGGATTTCGTATCCCATCATTTGTTCGGAGAGCAGGCGCTCGCGGTTTTTCCGGCTCCGGTGCAGGCGCTTGCCGAAAGCCGTCCGGCCTGCTTTTACTGGGGCTGCCAAGGGCCGGACCCGCTGTTTTACCGGAAAGTCCTGTTCGGCAGTCCGCTGCATAAGCTGGGCAACCGGATGCATTCCGAGCGGACGGACCGGCTGTTCGCGGCACTCGCGCACGGCGTACACGACCTGACCGGCGCGGCCCATGAGATCGCCAGCGCGTATTTTTACGGCTTCCTGTGCCACTATGCGCTCGACAGCGAGATACACCCGTATGTATACTGCCGGCAGGAGCAGATCCGTTCCGTGGACACGCGCCTGTCCGGCTCCGCGGTCCATTGTCAGATCGAAAGCGATATCGATTCCCTGGTATATGAGCGCGTGCGCCGCGCGCCGGTCACAACCTTTTCACCGGCGGATTCCTACACGCTGGAGGCTGAGGAGAAGGCCGTGCTTGCCGCGCTGCTCCACGCGGTGCTGAAAGCGGTATATGGGGCGGACGCGCCGCCGTACAGCCTCCGGCGGGCGTTTGACGAGATGCTGGCGTGGGAAACGTTTTTCTATTCGGAGAGCCGCGGCATATACCGCGCCGCACAGCGGCTGGAGCGCCTTGCCGGACGCGGCGCGCTGCTGACCGGCCATATGAAGACCGAGCTACCCGCATGGGACGCGCTCAATCTGGAGCATGAGCCGTGGGGCAGCCTGTGGACGCCGGGGGAGGTGCGCACGGATTCCGTACCCGAGCTGTTCGGCCTAGCGCGCATCCGCGCCGCGTCGCTCGCGGGACAGTATGCCGCCCAGTTTGACGCGGGCTGGCTGCTGCGGTACCATTTCGACGCGCCGTTCGACAACGGCAACCCCAAGCGGCTCGCCGCGCAGACAGAATAGCAGTACGGGGGACGCGCAGACGCGCGTCCCCTTTCCGCTGCTCACGCGCGAAAACGTTAGTCGCGGCTACTTTTTGCGCGTCTGGTTGCATCCCGCAGGCACCTATGCTAAAATATAAGGAAATTCCGGCGGGGGAGGGGCTGTCAGCCGTGAAAGGCGTTTGGTACTATCTGCTTGTGGTCAGTGCGATCGGCGCGCTGGTCAGCATATATGATAAAATAGCCGCGAGGAATGGATGGGGGCGTGTGCCGGAGCGCACGCTGTTTTTCTGGGCCCTGGTCGGCGGCGGGCCGGGCGTGTATGCGAGCATGCTGCTGATCCGCCACAAAACGCTGCACCGCAGCTTTATGTTAGGCATCCCAGCAATTATGATATTACAATTAGTAATTTGTATGGGCATATATAATATTCTGTATACGAGGGGGATGCTATGACCAGCCTGTTGATCCGCCTGTTTGTGAAGGATGCGGAAAATACGCGGGACGCCCGCGTGCGGGAGCGCTATGGTGTGCTGTCCGGCGCGGTGGGTATCGCGTGCAACCTGTTCCTGTTTGCGCTCAAAATGGCGATCGGCCTGCTCAGCGGCGCGATTTCCATTGCCGCGGATGCGTTCAATAACCTGTCGGACGGCCTTTCCTGCCTGATTTCGATTGTGGGCTTCAAGGTTTCCGGCAAGGAGCCGGACGCAAAGCATCCGTTCGGTTATGGGCGCACGGAATATATCGCGGGGCTGATCGTATCGTTTATCATCGTCCTGGTCGGCTTTGAGTTTCTGAAAACCTCGGCCAGCCGTATCCTCCATCCAGAGCCGGTCGAGGCATCGCCCATCCTGATCGCCATTCTCGCGGTTTCCATGGCAGTCAAGCTGTGGATGGGTGCGTTCAACGTGGGGATCGGCCGCCGGATCGATTCGCCCGTGCTGATGGCCGCGGGGCAGGACAGCCGGAACGATGTCATCACGACCGGCGTGGTCGTGGTCGGCATGATTGCGGGCCGTTTCACCACCCTGCCGGTGGACGGCTATATAGGGGTGCTGGTGGCGCTGTTCATCATCTGGGCGGGCGCCGGTATCGCGCGCGATACGGTCGCGCCGCTGCTCGGTGAGGCCGCGGACCCCGAGGTTGCGAAAAGCATCGAGCGCATTGTGATGGATTCGGACTACATCGTGGGCGTACACGACCTGATCGTCCATAATTACGGCGCGGGGCGCTCGCTGGCGTCACTCCATGCGGAAGTGCCGAGCGATTCCGACTTTGTCGCCGTGCATGAGGTGATCGACGAGGCGGAGAAACGGGTTTGGCAGCAGACAGGGGTATATGTGGTTATCCACATGGACCCGATCGACGTCAACAACGCGCATGTCGCCGCGCTGCGCGAGCAGGCGGACGCCGTGCTGCGGTCGATCGACGAAAGGCTCTCCATGCACGATTTCCGCGTTGTGGACGGGGAACGGCAGATCAACCTGATTTTTGACGTGGTCGTCCCGTTCAGCTACGACAACGATGCAAAGCGGGAGCTGATGATGCGGATTCGGGACCAGCTGAAAAAAATCGACTGGCGGTATAATCCGGTGGTTACGTTCGACCATCAGATGTAATGCCCGTCGGAAAAACGGCCGCCCAGCGGCCGTTTTATTTTGCATGGCTAGGGCATCCATGATACAATATAAAAACGAATAGAGAAAAGGACGGAGGTTTTCCATGCTTTTACTGCAAAACGGACGGGTGCTTGACCCCTACACAGGCACGGACGCGCCGCGCGACGTGCTGATCGGGGACGACGGTGTGATCGCGGCGGTGTCCAAGCGGCTCCAGCCGCCGCCGGGCTGCGAGTGCTGGGACGCGGCCGGACTGACGGTTTCCCCCGGATTTGTGGATGGGCATGTGCATTTCCGCGATCCGGGGCAGACGGAAAAGGAGGACGTGCTCACCGGCGCTGCTGCTGCTGCCGCAGGCGGCTACGCGACCGTGATCTGCATGGCGAATACCCTGCCCGCATGCGATACGCCTGAAACAATCCGGTATGTGACTGAAAAGGCGCGGGGCTGCGCGGTGCAGGTTCTGCAGGCGGGCGCGGTGACAAAGGGTCTGAAGGGGCGGGAGCTGACCGACTTCGGGGCGCTCAAGGCCGCGGGCGCGCCCTGTCTGACCGACGACGGCCTTAACCTGACGGACGCAGGCCTGTGTCGGGAGGCGATGGCGCGCGCGGCGGCACAGGATATCCTTTTGTCGTTCCATGAGGAGGAGCCGTCCCTCGTACCCTCGCCCGGCGTGAATTACGGCTCCAAGGCGGCGAAGGAGTTTGGGGTGCCGGGCGCGATGGCAAGCGCGGAAAGCGCGATGATCGCACGCGATATTGCGCTCGCGCTGGACACGGGCGCACGGGTCCTGTTCCAGCATGTCAGCTCGGCACAGTCGGTCGCGCTGATCCGCGCGGGCAAGGCGCTGGGCGCGCGGATCTATGCGGAGGTCACGCCGCACCACCTTTCCCTGACCGAGGCGGATGTTTGCACGCACGGAGCCTATGCGCGGATGAATCCGCCGCTCCGCACGGAGGCTGACCGCGAGGCGCTGATCGGCGCGCTTGCGGACGGTACGATCGACATGGTCGCCACCGACCACGCGCCGCATACGGCGGAGGAAAAGGCGCGCGAATTCGCCAAGGCCCCGTCGGGCATCACGGGGCTGGAAACCGCGTTTTCCGTATGCAATACGTTTCTGGTGCAGACCGGACGCCTGTCGCCCATGCAGTTGGTGGAGCGGATGAGCCGGACGCCCGCGGAGCTGTACGGACTGTCCGGCCGCGCGGTACGCGAGGGGAACTTCGCCCGCCTGGTGCTGCTGGACTGGAAGCGGGAGACCGTGTACCGGAGCTACCGCTCGAAAGCGGCCAACACGCCGTACACCGGCATGCCGCTGACCGGCGCGCCGCGCGCGATCGTGACTGGCGCAAAGGTCACGGCGCGGTGACAAAACGGCTGCGCCGGAAAATCCGGCCGCAGGACAACGACACAAGATAGGAAGCAGCAACATGTCTATTGCGAGAGAAGAATTGCGGATCGGCGGTATTCCCGCGCTCGTGCTGGGCGAGCCGTCCAATCAAGTGTATTTATATGTACACGGCCAAAACGGGAATAAAGAGGAGGCGTGCGGCGTTGCCGAAAGCCTGCAGCGGTATGGGTGCCAGACCTTGAGCCTAGACCTGCCGGGGCATGGGGAACGGGCGGACGAGATGCCTTTCTTTGACCCGTGGCACGTCGCACCGGAGCTGGCCGCGGTGATGCGGTTTGCTGAGGCGCGCTGGAAAGGGATTTCCCTGTTCGCAAACAGCATCGGGGCGTGGTTTGGCATGCTGGGCCTGCGCGGCAAGCGCCTGGACCGCTGTCTGTTTGTCTCGCCTGTCCTCGATATGAAGCGGCTGCTGCAAAAAATGATGGGCTGGGCGGACGTTTCAGAGGAACGGCTCAGGCAGGAGCGCGTGATCCCAACCGATTTTGGGCAGACCTTGTCGTGGGAGTATTGGGAATATGCGGCGTCCCATCCGATCACGGCATGGGAAAGCCCCACGGAAATATTATACGGCGGCAGCGATGCCCTGATAGATCGTGATACCGTAGAGCAGTTCGCCCAGCGGTTTCGCTGTGGCTTGACGGTGATGGAAAACGGCGAGCATTGGTTCCACACGCAGGAGCAGATGGATTTCCTGCACCGTTGGCTCGAACGAAGCGCCGCGGCTAACGGCACTCAGACCCGTTAGCCCGCCAAACGACAGTGCCGCCCTCGCTTTTCCATTTAATCAAAAATAACAGGCCGAGAAAAAATTGCCAGAGCCGCGCCGGTGGAAAATCCCGCATATTTGTCCGCGTTGCTGTCATACTACCTGTACAACCAGAAATTCGTATGGGAGGGAACGCGTAAATGAAAGCAACCGGCATTGTACGCCGCATCGATGATCTTGGACGCGTCGTTATTCCGAAAGAGATCCGCCGCACCCTGCGCATCAGGGAGGGCGACCCGTTGGAAATCTTCACCGATCGCGACGGCGAGGTCATCTTCAAAAAATATTCCCCCATGGGGGAGCTTGGTACGGTCGTCGCCGAACTGGCGGAGGCGCTGGCGCGCACCGCGGGCATGAGCTGCGCGATCTGTGACCGCGACGCGGTCATCGCCGCGGCAGGCGGAGCGAAAAAGGACATCCTGGAAAAGAGCATCTCGCCCGACCTGGAGCTTGTGATGGAGCAGCGCGCCACCTATGAGCGCGGCGTAGGAGAGACGCAGGATATCGCGATCACCGCAAATGACGTGTATAATGTGATCGTCGCCGTGCCGATCATCACGGATGGGGACGTAACGGGCTGCGTCGCCTTTGTCGGCGAGGAGGAAAACGCCTCTGCGGACGAGGTGGCGGTCAAGCTGTGCCAAACGGCGGCCCAGTTCCTGTCCAAGCGTCTTGGGCTGTAAGGGGGCGCGCCGGATGGGCAGAAAGAACGGAGAAGAACGCCAGCCAAAAGCGTTCCCGCAATATGATGAGGCGGGGCATGTGGATTCCGCGGCGGTCGCGCCGCTCCCGCCATATCCGCAGAGCATGGTGCAGCGGGGCGATCCGGCGGCGACCGAATATACCGAACGGTATTGCAAACCCAGGGAAAAAAGGTAATATGGGCGGAAACAGGCTGTTTTTACAGCCTGTTTTTCCGTTTTCTGTTTCCTTTGGAGGAAAAGAATGACGATTTGTTCACAAAGTGGGTATACAAAATGACGGGATAAGCAGGGTCTAAAACAAATTTTTTTGATTTTTGGACAAATTTTTTGCGTTTTAGGCTTGCTTATTGGGGGCCAAAAACAGTATAATCTAATTTGCAAGACTATGCGTTCAACATGGTCTGCCGATTTCATTAGTAGATGGAACCGAACCCGCGGTTCGGTTCTTCTTGCGCAAAAAACTAGAGAGGTGAAAAACATGGTGTATTCGTTCCGTGGCGGCATTCACCCCGGCACCCACGCAGACCCGGGGTATAAATCCGCGACAAACACCAAGCCGATCGAGAAACTGGCGCTGCCCGACCAGGTCATCCTGCCCGTTTCCATGCACATCGGCGCCCCGGCAAAGCCGATCGTTTCCGTCGGCGATACCGTGGATCTGGGACAGCCCATCGCGGAAGCCGGCGGCTTTGTCAGCGCTCCTGTCCATGCAACCGTGTCCGGTAAGGTAAAGGCGGTCGAACCCCGCCTGCATCCGAACGGCAGCAAGGTCCTGTCCATCGTGATCGAAAACGACGGGGAGGACCGTCCGCATGAGTCCGTACATCCGTATGATTTCGCATCCATGTCCAACGAAGAGCGTATCGAGTGCATCCGTTCGGCCGGTATCGTCGGCCACGGCGGCGCAACATTCCCCACGCACGTCAAAATCCAGTCCGGCATCGGCAAGTGCGATACGGTCATCATCAACGCGGCCGAGTGCGAGCCGTACATAACTTCAGACCACCGCCTGCTGCTCGAGCGTCCGGAGGAGGTCGTCGGCGGGCTGAAGATGCTGGCCGACATTATGGGGGTTCAGAACGCGATCATCGCGGTCGAGGAAAATAAGACGGACGCATTCCCGGGCATTGAAAAGCTGATCGCGGACGACCCGCGCCTCAAGCTGTACCCGCTCAAGTGCAAATACCCGCAGGGCGCAGAAAAGCAGTTGATCAATGCCTGCACGGGCCGCGAGGTGCCGTCCGGCAAGCTGCCGGCCGACGCGGGCTGCGCGGTATTCAACGTCGACACCGCGGGAGCGGTTTACCGCCGCTTTACGACCGGTATGCCGGTCATCCGCCGTATCGTAACGGTTTCGGGTTCCGCGATTGCGGAGCCGAAGAACCTTGAAGTACGCATTGGCACGCAGGTCGAAAAGCTGATCGACGCATGCGGCGGTTTCAAGGAGGCCCCTAATAAGCTTCTGATGGGTGGCCCGATGATGGGCGTTGCCCAATACTCGCTCGAAATCCCGATTTTCAAGGGTACGAATGCGTTCCTTGCATTCGCAGGGGACGAGGATAAGCGCGTGGCCGACCCGCAGTGCATCCGCTGCGGCAAGTGCATCAACGCCTGCCCGATGCACCTGCTGCCGGTCTATATGAACGTATACGGCAAGCAGGAGGACTTGGATAACGCGGTTGAGTGCGGCATGCTGGACTGCATCGAGTGCGGCTCGTGCGCCTATGTGTGTCCGGCCCGCATTCCGCTGGTCGCGCAGTTCCGCCTGACCAAGGGCAAGATCCAGGCCAAGCGCATGGCGGAAAAGGCCAAGGCCGATGCCGAAAAGGCAAAGGCAGAGGCGGAAAAGAAGTAAGGAGGGGAAACGAAAATGTATGATCTGAGTAAAGTCGTCGTCACCTCCTCGCCCCATATCAAGGCAGGGGACGATACCCGCAGCCTGATGCTCGACGTGCTGATCGCGCTGCTGCCCGCGCTTTGCGTGGCGGTTTATACCTTTGGATGGCGCGCGCTCGTCCTGACAGTCATCTCCATGGTTGCCTGTGCAGTATTCGAGACGATCTATAATAAAATTGTCGGCCACCCCAACACGGTCGGCGACCTGTCGTGCTTCGTCACAGGCGTTCTGATCGCGTTCAACGTGCCGGTATCCGCCCCGTGGTGGATGGTTGTGTTCGGCGCGCTGTTCGGCATCATCATCGTCAAGATGCTGTTCGGCGGCATCGGTAAGAACTTCATGAACCCGGCGCTCGGCGCGCGCGCGTTCATGATGGCTTCCTGGGCCGGCCTGATGACCACCTGGACCGCGCCGCACGCGAATCTCCCGCTGCTCGGCACGGTCAGCCTGACCGACGCGATTTCCACGGCGACCCCGCTGGCCTCGCTCAAGAACGGCGTCCTGCCGGACGCGACGCTGATGGATATGTTCCTTGGCCAGACCGGCGGTGTGATCGGTGAAACGTCTGCGCTTGCGCTGATCGCAGGCGGTCTGTATCTGCTGTGGCGCAAGGTCATCACCATCAATATCCCCGCAGCGTACATCCTGACCGTTGCGGTCGTTACATTCCTGTTCCCGATGGGAGACGTATCCCGTGTGCAGTGGATGCTGTACCAGGTGCTGTCCGGCGGCCTGATGCTCGGCGCGATTTTCATGGCGACCGATTACGTCACCAGCCCGGTCACGCCGCGCGGTCAGATCATCTTCGGCATCGGCTGCGGCCTGCTGACGGTGTTCATCCGCTATTTCGGCGGCCTGCCGGAAGGCGTGTCGTACTCCATCCTGATCATGAACACGCTGGTTTGGGCGATCGACAAGGCCACCCATCCCCGCAAGTTCGGTTATGCGCTGGATAAGAAGAAGGAGGCACAGTAAATTATGGATAGCAGCAAAAAGGGCGGCGGCATTCTGATGCTGGTCGTCGTACTGGGCCTGATCACCTTTGTATGCGCCCTGCTTCTGGGCTTTACCAACGGCGTGACCAAGGATAAGATCGAGCAGAACGGTATTGAGACCCGCAACGAGGCTATGAGCGCCATCATTGCGGACGCGGAAAGCTTTACCGACGTAGAGGTCGGCGAGGAATGGACCGCGCCGGCGGATAAGAATCAGCCGGCAATCAGCGGCGTATACGCGGCAGAGGCGGGCGGCGAGACGATCGCCTACTGTGTAGAAGTAAAGCCCAAGGGCTTCGGCGGCGAGCTGACGCTGATCGTCGGCGTCAACACGGACGGCACCATCGCGGGCGCGCAGGTAACGGCGCATGGCGAGACCCCGGGCCTGGGCGCCAAGGCGCAGAGCGATAAGAACTGGATCACCCAGTTCGCGGGCCAGCCGGCGGATGGCAGCCTCGCAGTCTCCAAGGACGGCGGCACGATCAACGCCATCACCGGTTCCACCATCACGTCCCGCGCAGTGACCCTCGGCGTCAACACCGCGGCCAACTGCGTTGCAAGCTTGGGTTAAAGGAGGAACAGCCAAATGAAATTTTCTGAACAGCTGAAAGCGGGCGTCATCCTCGACAACCCGATCTTCATGCAGACCATCGGCCTGTGTCCCGCACTGGCCACCACGACCTCGCTGTCCAACGCTATCGGCATGGGCGTTGCGGCGACCGTTGTACTGATCTGCTCCAACGTGGTTATCTCCGCGCTGCGCAAGTTTATTCCGGATAAGATCCGTATTGCGTGCTTTATCACCATTATCGCAACCTTTGTTACCATGATTGATCTGGCGCTGCAGGCGTTCGTACCCAGCCTTGCGGCTTCGCTGGGACTGTTCCTGCCGCTGATCGTGGTTAACTGCATTATCCTCGGCCGTGCCGAGGCGTACGCTTCCAAGAATAAGGTCCTCCCCTCCGCGCTGGACGGCGTGTGCATGGGTTTGGGCTTTGGCTTCGCGCTGGTCCTGATGGGCTTCTTCCGCGAGCTGCTGGGCGCGGGTACGGTGCTGTCCGGCCTGTCCACCCTGCTGCCTTTCCTGAGCTTCATTCCGGCGGAAGGCTTCGCCATCCCCGGCCTGAGCGCCAACCCGGCGGTCATGATGATCCTGCCGGCGGGCGGCTTCCTGATGATGGGTTTCATCTTCGCGGTGATCCAGAAGGTCATGGCCGGAAAGGAGGACAAGTAAATGTTTAACTTCCCTGATGCAATGGGCTTGACCGAGGTGCTGTCGCTCGCGGTGGCGGCCGTGCTGGTCAACAACTACATCCTTGTCCAGTTCCTGGGCTGCTGCTCGTTCTTCGGCGTTTCCAAAAAGACCGATACGGCCATCGGCATGGGCATGGCGGTCGTGTTTGTTATGGCGCTGGCGAGCGCGGTTTCCTGGGCGGTATGGTACTTCATCCTCGACCCGCTCGGCTTGGAGTACATGCAGACCATCGCATTCATTCTGGTTATCGCGACACTCGTGCAGTTTGTTGAAATGTTCATGAAAAAGGCGATGCCCGCGCTGTATTCCGCGCTCGGCATTTTCCTGCCGCTGATCACCACCAACTGCGCGGTACTCGGCGCGGCGATCTCGAATATTGACAACGGTTATTCCTTTATTGGTTCGATGGTTTACGGCGTAGGCGCCGGCCTCGGCTACACGCTGGCGATCGTGCTGTTCGCTTCGATCCGCGAGCGTCTGGACGCAACGGCCCAATGCCCCAAGTGCTTTGAAGGCTTCCCGATCGCGCTGGTTTCCGCCGCGCTGCTCGCTATGTCTTTCATGGGCTTCTCCGGCCTGTCGATCTGGTAAGCAAGGAGGAGGATAAGAAATGGATACCATGAATATTGTTTACGCGGTCGCTGTCCTGTTTATCATGGGCATCGTGTTCGCGATCCTGCTCGGCGTGGCGGCCAAGGTGTTCGCCGTCGAGGTGGATGAGCGCGTACCGCTGGTTCGCGAGTGCCTGCCGGGCGCAAACTGCGGCGGCTGCGGCTACCCAGGCTGTGACGGCCTGGCGGCCGCGATCGTGGAAGGCACCGCGCCGGTCAACGGCTGTCCGGTCGGCGGCGCGGCGGCTGCCGCCAAAATCGCCGAGGTTATGGGCGTAGCGGTTGAAGCGGGCGAGCGCAAGGTGGCGCATGTTTACTGCAACGGCGGCTGCAACGCGGTCGATAAGACCAAGTATGAGGGCTTGCAGGACTGCACCGCTGCGATGCGCGTCGCGGGCGGCCCCAAGGCTTGTGCGTACGGCTGCATGGGCCTCGGCTCGTGCGTCAAGGCGTGCGCGTTCGACGCCATTCATGTGGTGGACGGCGTTGCCAAGGTTGATACCGAAAAGTGCGTGGCCTGCGGCAAGTGCGTCGCGGCCTGCCCGAAGAAGCTGATCGACCTGGTTCCGGAATCCAAGAAGGTCCACGTCAACTGCGTGAACAAGGATAAGGGGCCGGAGGTCATGAAGGTCTGCGCGAGCGGCTGCATCGGCTGCAAGATGTGTGAAAAGACCTGCAAGTTTGACGCAATCCATGTGATCGACGGCGTTGCCAAGATCGATTACGACAAGTGCAAGAACTGTAAGATGTGCGCCAAGGCCTGTCCAAAGGGCTGCATCGAGCCTGTCCCGACCGAAGAGGAGAAGGCAAAGTTCAAGGAGATGCAGGCCAAGCAGGCTGCCGCCGCCAAGGCGAAGGCCGAGGCTGCAAAGGCCGCTGCCGCTGAAAAGGCGACTGAGGAACAGTAATGGATTATCTGCATCCCAAGCTGGATGACGCTGCTATCGCCCGCATGTCGAGCCTCGCGCTCGCCCATGTGGGCGATGCCGTTTATGAGGTCATGGTGCGCACCTGGCTGGCGTGCGGCGGCATGCAGACCGCGCGCAACCTGCACAGACATACGGTCGCGCTGGTGCGCGCCTCCGCGCAGGCGGAGGCGGCGCAGCGCATCCTTCCCCTGCTTGACGGGGAGGAACAGGACGTGTACCGTCACGGCCGCAACGCAAAGCCCAAGAGCGTGCCGCGCTCCTCGTCTGTTGCGGAATATGCGCAGGCGACCGCGCTCGAAGCGCTGTTCGGCTGGCTGTACCTTAAACAGAGGTATGGCCGCATCAACGAGCTGTTCGGCGTGATCGCGGAGGGGTTTCAGTGAAAAAGCGCCCCGTACTTTTGTACGGGGCGCTTTTATATCGTGAAGAAGTATCAAAAGGATAGGGTGACAGAATACCCAAGATAGTGAAAGGTATCAAAAGCACCAATGAACCAACCGACGAAAATGCCAAGCAAAAAAACCAAAAAAAAACAATAACAATGTAAGCAAGTGTTTTTTGATCCAAGTTATCATGATACCCATCTCCTGTGGTTATACTATATAATATTTTGTATGATAAATCAATATTAAGTATAATTTAATGGTATGCTGGATAACAAGAGGTGAGCGAAGTGAGGCCGTTGAAGGAACGAGTAACGATTACACTGGACAGCGATATTGTTGCCCGCCTGCGTGAATTGGCTGATGAAGATGCCCGCCCGTTTTCCCAGTACATCAACGTGATCTTACGAAAATACCTGCATGCGTTGGACAAAAAGAAACCGTCCGGAGAATAAAACAGGCAGGGGGCCGCGGCTCCCTGCCTGTTTTTTCGGTGTTATTCGTCTGCTTCGCGTTCCCGCTGTTCCTCGCGCTTGAGCCGCTGCTCGTTGGCGTATACGCGGCTTTGCAGGCGGCAAAGCTCCTGCGCGAGCGGATCGGGCAGGTTGACCTGGTCGAGATCGTAGGACGGGGAGGAAACGCGCTGCCCGTCAATCTTGACCACGCGCGCCTTGACGCCCACGACCGTGGAATTGGGTGGCACTTCCTGCAGCACCACCGCGTTCGCGCCGATGCGGCTGTTATCGCCCACGGTGAACGGGCCGAGCACCTTGGCGCCGGTCGCGATCAGCACGTTGTTGCCGATGGTCGGGTGGCGCTTGCCGGTGTCATGGCCGGTGCCGCCGAGCGTGACCCCGTGGTAGATCGTGCAGTCGTCTCCAATCTCAGCGGTTTCGCCAATGACGATGCCCATGCCGTGGTCGATGAACAGGCGGCGGCCGATGGTCGCGCCCGGATGGATCTCGATGCCGGTCATATGGCGGGCAAACTGGGAAAGCGCCCGCGCAAGGAAAAAGAGCTTGTGCTGATACAGCCAGTGTGCCTGGCGATGGTAGATCAGCGCGTGGAAGCCCTGGTACAGCAAAAAGACCTCCAGTGTTGTGCGTGCGGCGGGATCGCGGTCGCGGATTGAGCGCGCATCGTCCAGCAGGCCCTGAAAAATCATAAAGCATACATCCTATCGTTTGGGTATGAAATCGCTACAGTATCCATTATAGCGGTATTTGGGCAAAAATTCAAACACTACGTTGAATTTTGCGAAAAAAGTGGTATAATGTAAGAAGATTTTGCTGAATGAGGTACGAAAATTATGAAAATTACTGTCATGGGGCTGGGCTACATCGGCCTGCCGACCGCGATCACGCTGGCCGAGGCAGGGTTTGAGGTCTGCGGCTTTGACGTGAACGAAAAAACGATTGAGACGCTCAAGGGCGGCCATATTCATATCGTGGAGCCGGGCCTGCAGGAAGCGTTCGAGAAGGCGGTCGCCCACGGGCATCTGCATTTTTCCTCCAAGCTGACCCGATCGGATGTGTTCTATATCGCCGTGCCGACACCGTTCTACCAGGACGAAACCGGCAGCCACAAGGCTGACCTGAAATTCGTGGAGTCCGCGGGCCGCATGGCGGGCAAGGTGATCGAACCGTCCAATCTGGTCATTCTGGAATCCACCGTGCCGCCGCATACGACCGAGATGCTCGCGCGCGTGCTGGGCGAGGAGTCCGGCATCGATATGAACCGGCTGCACGTCGCGCATTGTCCGGAGCGCGTCATCCCCGGCAATATGATGTACGAGCTGAAGAACAACGATCGCATCGTTGGCGCGCGCACACCGGAAGCCGCCGAGATGGCGGCGTCCATCTATGAGAAGGTGCTGGAAAAGGGGGTCGTCCACAAGACTGACGACCTGACCGCCGAAATGTGCAAGCTGACCGAAAATACCTTCCGCGATGTCAATATTGCTTATGCCAACGAGCTGTCGGTCATTTGCGACAAAATGGGGATCGACGTGTTCGAACTGATCAAGCTGGCCAACTGCCATCCGCGCGTCAATATCCTGACGCCGGGCGTGGGCGTGGGCGGCCACTGCATCGCGGTAGATCCGTGGTTCATCTATGAGCAGTTTCCGGCCGAGGCCAAGGTTATCCTCGCCGCGCGCGAGCGCAACGAGAACAAGCCGCACTTTGTCGCGGGCAAGGTGGTATCCTCGCTCGCCAGGGTGACGGATACGGTCGGCGTGCTCGGCCTGAGCTATAAGCCGGATGTGGACGACCTGCGCGAGTCCCCCTCGATCGAGCTGTGCCATATTCTACAGGAAAAAGGCGTGAATGTGATCGCCTGCGAGCCGTTCGCAAAAGACGGCGAGGTGCAGGGCATCCCGAATGTACCCTTTGCGGAGGTTTTGCAGAAAGCGGACTATTTGGTGATTACATTGGGACATACTTTGTTTAAAGATAACAAAAAGTTGATTGCTGAAAAGCCGTATTACGACTGTGTCGGCTTGATGGAATAAACAAACAACGGAAAACGGCACAGCGGAACGCTGTGCCGTTTTTTCATCCCGCGGACGGCCCTGTATGTGGTTTACAAATTGAAAACAGGGCGTGGGTTCGGTGGGAAATTTCCGTAAGATAGAGTAAAGACAGATGGGGAAAGGGGGCGGCGGTATGGATGACAGAATCACCGAGCTGCTGTCCGCGGGCGACCAGGAGGGTATCGCCCTGCTGCAGAAGCAGTACGGCAATATGGTGCGGTACATCGTGCGTGGTATCCTGCGGGACGAGCAGGATGTGGAGGAATGCGTCAGCGACGTCTACCTGCGCGTTTGGGACCGGTTCGGCACATTCCGGAGCGATCGGGGCAGCCTTGCGGCCTGGGTGACCGCGGTGGCCCGCAACACGGCGGTGGATTGCCTCCGGCGGCGGCATACGCCAGAGGAGACACTGGAGGAGCGGACGGGCGCGTCCCCCTCGCCGGAGGAGGAAGTGCTGCGTCGGGAACGCGCCGCACAGCTCCGGCGCGCGGTGGATGCGCTGAGCAACAACGAAAGGCTGCTGTTTTACCGCAAGTATTATTATCTGCAGTCCACCGCGCAGATCGCCGCCGAGCTGGGCTTGACCGAGCGGGCGGTCGAAGGGCGACTGTACCGCCTGCGCGGCCGGCTGCGCAGGCTGATGGGAGGTGATGCGCTATGACCGGACGGGAACAGGAGGAATTCGACCGTTATCTGGAACAGGAGCTTGGGGAAGCCCTGCCGCGCGAGAGCGCGGTCGGGGAGGTCAATCCTTGGGACACGCCCATCCGCTATATCGTCTGGGGCGTGATCCTCACGCATATTGGGCTGGAATTCCTGTACCTGCAATACCTGATGCCTATGATCGGCGTGCTGCTGTCCTACCTGGGCTTCCGGTCGCTGCGGCGGTGCGGCGCGGGGTTCCGCGCGGCATGGGCGCTGGCCCTTGCAGAACTGGTCTGGCAGGCAGTGTATCTCGGCCTTTTGGTCACGCCGCACCTGCCGGAGGGATCGTGCGCCGTCGCCCTTGGCCTTGTGCATACGGCGGCGGGGATCGTACAGCTTTGCGCGCTGCGGGCGGGCCTCCGGCGCGTGTACGAGCAGGCAGGCGTCGCACCCGAGGGCGACCCGCTCCGCTCGGCGGTTGTCTGGCAGCTCATGTGCGTTGCGCTGGCGCTGTCGCCGCTGTCGCACAGCTGGCTGGCGGGGATTCCGATGCTCGTTGCGTTTGTTGTGATTGTCAAAGCCATGTTCCGCATCAGCGACGGGCTGGGCGACGCGGGCTACTGCCTGACCGCTGCGCCGGTGCAGGTGAGCGGCAAGCGCTTCGGCTGGTGCTATGTTGCACTGTGCGCGGCGTTGGTGGTGGGCGGCAGCCTGTGGGTCAACCATCCCCGGCTGGACGCGCAGCCGCGGCCCACGCCTGAGATGGCGGCGGAGCGGCAGGCGTTGGCGGCGCTCGGCATGCCGGAGAACGTGGCGGCCGACTTGTCCGACGAGCATGTGGCCGTGCTGGAGGGCGCGCTCTATGTGGAAAGCGTTCAGGAACAGATGCTTTTTGACCCGGGCGAGGGCCGCGTCAGCAACATGCCGGAGAATTATCCGGAGGGTTATTCCGAGAGCGCGGAATGGATGGATGTCAGCGCCGTGTATATCGAGCTGCCGGGCAACCGCATGGCGGTGCTCAACCACTTTGCATGGCGGCGGGGCGCGGCCTGGTGGGGCGATGCGCTGGCGCTGCTGTGGCAGGATGAGCCGGCGGAGCTGATTGGCGGCGTCCTGCTCTATGAAAAGGACGGGCAGAGCTATACGGCCGCGATGCCCAACCTCAAAAACGAAATGGTGACCACGACCGATTGGGTTTTCGGCGTACAGACCGCGCCGCGCATCACCGGCACGGTCAGTTACCCGTTCGGCGCGCAGGCGCAACGCGGCTACACGCTGTATATCATCGAGCTGGAAGGCAGCAACGTGTTCGGCGGCGCGAACCTGATTTACTGCCACCGCCGGCAGCCGGTCAGCCTCCCGTACCGCGCGCCGGAAGAGCTGACGCAGGGGTGGAGCGGAAAAAATCTGCAGAACAGCTATACCAATTACGCGACACGGGAATACCGCGAGTGGGAGAAGAACGACGGCGCTTTGTGACGTTTTTGTGTTTTTCCTTGTATAGAACGGAAAACAGTGCTATAATAACAAAAGTCTGTTTAGTTTTTTGCAATACAAGGAGAGTCGGAATATGAACAAATGGGTACAGCGTATTGCCGCGCTGGTCGTTTTGCTGGCAATCGTACTGGGCATCACCTACTGGCAGGGCTCCAAGGTATCGGTTTCCTATCAGCCGATGGGGGAGGATTCGCCTGTCGTGATGACGGTCAACGGCGATGAGGTCAGGGCGGAGGAATTCGCAACCTACATGATCTATAACATGAAGTACTACGAAAACATGTATTCACAGTACGGCATGATGGGCCTGTGGAGCGACGACAGCTCGGCCGAGATGCTGGGCGTGATGATGCCGGGCTTTGCCAAGGACCAGGCGGTCTACTCGCGCGTTGTGCTGGAGCAGTTTGAAAAGGCCGGTCTGGAGCTGTCCTACAGCAACCAGAAAGAGCTGTCTACCCTGCGTAAGGACACCATTGACCAGGCAGGCGGCTACGACGGCTATCTGCAGAAGATCGCGCAGCTCGGCTTCAACGACCAGACCTATATGAATTTCCTGTATATCACGCAGTGCTACTCCGCGCTCAACGAGTATTATTACGGCTCGGACGGGATCGACAAGCCGACGGACGAGGAGTTGATGGAGCACTTCCGCGACAACTACATCTCGGCCAAGCATATCCTGATCCTGACCGTCGACCCCTCGACAGGCGAGACGCTCCGCACGGACGAGGAGGCCAGGGCGCTGGCGCAGTCCATCCTGGACCGCATCAACGCGGGCGAGGACTTTGACGCCCTGATGAACGAATACAGCGAGGACGGCGGCTTGGAAGGCAATCCGGACGGGTATATCTTTACCGAGGGCGATATGGTCACACCGTTCTACGAGGGCGCCAAGGCGCTGGCAGAGGGCGAGGTTTCCGACCTTGTCAAGAGCGACTACGGCTATCATATCATCCAGCGCACGGCGCTCGATTACGAAAACCAGTTCATCAATTACCAGGCTGACCTGGCCACGCAGATGGGCCGGACGATGGACACGCTCCTCAGCCAGTGGATGACCGAAGCAGAGGTCGAAACCACCGACGTGTACGACGAGATCAACTATAAGAACGTATACGATTACGCGCCGGCAGGGGTCGCGGAGATCCTGAACGGCTCGGACTCGGACGACAGCGCAGCTTCGGATGAAGCGGCGGCGGACGACGCGGCTTCCGATGACGCGGCCGCGGAATAAGCGGAAAAATCAAAAAGGACGCTCCGGCGGGAGCGTCCTTTTTTGCTGCGGAAAACGGGCGTCAGGGCTCCGCAAGCAGCCAGGGAAGCGGCGTGCGGCCGAAAAAGCTGTTGTGGAACAGGGCGAGCGCCTCCCAGGTGGCGCGGTCGGTCACGCCGTTCTGCGGCAGCAGGAACACCCCCTGGGCCAGGCGGACGGCGTCCGCTGTCGCGCGGTCGTACTCACCGGTGAGCGGAACGGGGACCACGGAGGAAAAATGCGGCACCGCCGAGGAAAGCAGGAGCTGCAGCACAAGCACGGACGGGCCTTTATCCCCGATGGCAAGCTGCGCGCCGGAACCGGCGGGGAAGAAAGAAACCGCGGCGGGCAGCGTGTCGCCCAGCAGCAGGAGCAGATAGGCCTGGTAGATCGCGGTCCATGTTTCAT
This sequence comes from Agathobaculum faecis, assembly GCF_014287995.1. NCBI lineage: Bacteria > Bacillati > Bacillota > Clostridia > Eubacteriales > Butyricicoccaceae > Agathobaculum > Agathobaculum faecis. The sequence continues at coordinate 37,518 of NZ_JACOPL010000013.1, read as the reverse complement.
AGTCGGCCGTGCCGGTAACAGGCAGGCTGTGGCGGCGCTGGAAATCACGCACCGCCGCCGCGGTTTCCGGACCGAAGATGCCGTCCGGCGCCAACGGCTGAACGTACTCCTGATCGCGCTGGATGCGGCGCAGGAAGGTCTGCAGGTCAAAAATATGCGCGCGGCGCTGTGCTTCGCTGTACATCAGGCGCTCGCCTCCTCTCCCACCGGATAGCCGGGGTACTGCCCCTCGCTGGTTTGGCTGCCCGCGAGCACATCGCCGGCGAGCTGCGCCATATACTCCCAGGTCAGCGGGCCGATGGCGCCGGTGGCGGGCAGGCCGACCAGCGCCTGCACGACTGAGACCGCGTCGCGCGTCGCGGGGCCGAAAATACCGTCAACGCCGACGGCTGGCACCTCCGGATAGGCGCGCGCGATAATATTAATCACCTGCTGCGCCCGACGCACCTCCTCCCCGCGCATGCCTTCCACCAGGAAGATCTCGGGCAGGCCGGCAAGCTCCTGCAGCCATTCCTGCTCGGGGCGGGCCGCCAGAATGGACTGGTAGGTGGAGAGCAGCTCGTTCCAGGTCGTGCGGTCCACGGCGCCGGTCTCCGGCAGGCCCATCATGCGCTGATAGGCGGTAACGGCCTCGCGCGTCTGGGGGCCGAAAACCCCGTCGAGCTGATTGGGCTGCCAGCGGGGGAGCTGGTCGTAATATTCGCCCACTACAGCCAGAAAATATTGCAGAAGCTGCACACCCGGGCCGGTCGCGCCCTCGCGCAGCTCGGTCGGGAACTGACGCGAGACGTCCTCCAGCCGCAGGCCCTCGCTGTCCAGCTCGCTCAGCCGCTTGACATTGTTATATACGAAGGCGATGCGGTACCAGGTGGACTTGCCGACGATTCCGTCCACCGCGAGGTTGAACTGCCGCTGGAATGCGCGCACGGCGCGCTCGGTGTCCGCGTCAAAAATTCCATCCACGGGATAGATCTTAGGGATGTTGGGATAGTTGGTCGAGATGCGGTTGAGCCGGTTCTGGATGATGCGGACCTCCTCGGACACGTCGCCCAGCCGGAACGTGACGCCCGGCCAGGAGCCGCCGAGGTTGGGGGCGATGGGCGCGTTGCGCACAAAGTTGATGTCGTCCCCGTAAAAGGAGCGCACGATTTCCTCCGCGCTCATGCCCTGCTCGGCGAGCGGGACTGTACCCCACTGGCTCAGCCCGCCCGGGCAGGTCGTGGTCGTGCCGTTGCAGTACTGGGCGAACAGCGGCTCGATCGCCTCGCCGCGCGTCAGGTAGTTGTTGAACATATCGTCCACAATGGTGGAGATGTTCTCGAAGATATCGCGCCCGGGGACGAAGGACTGATCGTAGCGCGTGGAATTTGTGATGTCGAAATCATAGCCCTGCGCGCGGTACCATTCGGTAAACACGCGGTTGAGGGCATAGGATATCTGCGCGTAGATGTTGGCGCGGATCGCCTCCTCCGGCCAGGTGGGGTAGATCTCAGACGAGGCTACATTTTTGATATAGTCGGCAAAGGGAACGGTGATGTTCTGCGCGTTGGATGAGGGCGCGCCAAGATGCACGGTGATCGTTTCCGGAATAACGACGGGGGATTGTTCAGGCAATTTCGTTCACTCCTCTCCGTCCGGTTCGGAATGGTATAGCACCTGTGGGTCGCCGGTGGCGGTCAGATCGGTCTGGCTGGACGGCTGGTTTTCCTCCAGCGGGGTCAGCGCGACCGGCAGCACGGCTGGAATGCCGGGAAACATGGGGATATGCAGAGCGGTAAGCGGCGTATAGCCCTCCTTGGCAACTTCTACGGTATAGAGGGAAAACGGCGTGCCACTGTCCGGTGTCATGGAGTTGGACAGCGGCGGGGTGGGTAGCTCCATGGGCGGCGTCATGCCGTTCTGATCGGTGCGGACGCTGTAAAGCAGCGTCCGTTCACCGGGTTGGTCGGCTGCGGTGGATACAGTCACGGAAGCGCCCGCGAGGGGGAGCGCGCCTAGCGCGGTCGTTACGACAACACGCAGCACGGCCGAGCTGGTAGCGGGATCGGGCATGGATAGCGACCTCCTGTATGATTGGATGGATGTGCCGGTGGTCAGGCCAGACGGACCTTATACTGCTTGAACCACCGGTCGAGCTGCACGATATAGGCGAAGATCTGCGGCGTGCGCATAAGCTGGCCGTACCACGGCTCGGCAAGGCTTTCCGGCCGCTCCATCAGCGCCTCCACCGCGGCATGGTCGAACAGGGCGGAGGCGATGGATTCGCTGTCCGCGAAAATGCGGCGCACATAGTCGGCGCACAGGCGGGTATAGACCGGATGAAAGGTCTTGGGATACGGGCTTTTCTTGCGCCAGACGATCTCCTCCGGCAGCATGGCTTCAAAGGCCTTGCGCACAACGCCCTTTTCCCGCCCGTCCAGCGCCTTGAACGCCCACGGCATATTATAAGCATATTCCACGATGCGGTGGTCGCAGAACGGCACGCGCACCTCCAGGCCGGAATACATGCTCATGCGGTCCTTGCGGTCGCGCAGCGTTGCGGGAGGATACGGGAGCCTCTGGAAAAAAGGTCGAAAAAAAGCTATACAGCCGGACGGAAAAATGGTATGCTTTATAACAAAGATACTTCAGTACGGACAAGGAAGAACGCGACCATGGAACTTTTGAAAGAACGGATCAGAAAAGACGGTGTGATCAAAGAGGGTAATGTGCTCAAGGTTGACAATTTCCTCAATCATCAAATGGATATCGGTCTGTTTAACGAGATCGGCAGGGAGTTCAAGCGCCGGTTTGCGGACGAGCGGATCGATAAGATCCTGACGATCGAGGCCTCCGGCATCGGCATTGCGGCGATCGCGGCGCAGTATTTCGGCGTACCCGTTGTATTCGCCAAAAAAGCGCAGTCGATCAACCTGGACGGGACCATGTTGTCCGCGCCGGTCGAATCGTTTACCCACAAGCGCCGGTATGAGGTCATTGTTGCCAGCCGCTTCCTGCGGCCCGGGGAAAACATCCTGATTATCGACGATTTCCTGGCCAATGGCTGCGCGGCCATGGGCCTGTGCCAGATTGTCGAGGCCGCGCACGCGCGCGTGGCCGGTATTGGCATCGTGATCGAAAAGGGCTTCCAGTGCGGTGGAAAGCTGCTGCGGGAAAAGGGGCTGCGCGTGGAATCTCTCGCCATCGTGGACGGGATGGATGCGGCAACCCAGACCGTGCAGTTCCGCGACTGAGCGCGCTGCAGGGACCGTATGAAAAAAACCGGCTGGATTCAGCCGGTTTTTTTCATACGGTCCGGTAAGACGCACCGAAATGCAGACGGGATATGGCAAAAAAGGCCAACGCGGCCGGATTTTGGGCGGCCGGACTTGAACCAAATGTAGAAAATGCGGGATTTGGACAAAAAATTGTCAAACTGAGTGGGACAAAACAGGGATATTTGTTATAATGGGGGTATCATTTCACTAAATCAAAACAGGGAGGACAATATGGAAAACGAAAAGAAGGAGCAATCCTTTTTCGGGCCGTATAACTTCACGGCCAAAATCCCGCTGGGGCAGGCGATTCCGCTGGGGCTGCAGCATGTGCTGGCGATGTTCGTCGGCAACCTGACCCCCATCCTGATCATCACCAGCGCGTGCGCCGCGATGAGCGACGCGGAGCAGTTCGCGGCGGTCCAGGTGTCGCTGCTGCAGAATGCAATGCTGGTGGCGGGTATCGTCACGCTGGTACAGCTTTTCTCGATCGGGCCGGTGGGCGGCAAGGTGCCGATCATCATGGGTACCAGCTCGGGCTTTATTGGCGTGTTTCAGAGCGTGGCGCAGGTGATGGGCGGCGGCATCCTCGCCTATGGTGCGATGATGGGCGCGTCCATCATCGGCGGATTGTTTGAAGGCGTGCTGGGCTTTTTCCTCAAGCCGTTGCGCCGGTTTTTCCCCGCGGTCGTCACGGGTACGGTCGTGCTGTCCATCGGCCTGTCGTTGATCAGCGTGGGCGTGGCCTCGTTCGGCGGCGGCAGCTCGGCGCAGGACTACGGCTCGGTGGAAAACCTGCTGGTGGCGCTGGCCGTGCTGGTGGTCATCCTGGTGCTCAAGCACTGTTCGAAGGGCATGCTGAGCTACTCCTGCATCCTGATCGGCATTATCGTTGGCTATGTGATCTGCGCGGTGCTGCCGTTGTTCCTGCCCACGACAGGGGTAACGGCCGAGGGCGTGGAGTACACTAAGGCGTGGGTGCTCAACTGGGACAAGGTTGCCCAGGCAAGCTGGTTCGCGGTGCCTGAGCTCATGCCGGTGCCGGTCGTGTTCGACGTGCGTGCGATCGCGCCGGTGATGATTATGTTCATCGTTACCGCGGTGGAGACTGTGGGCGACATTTCCGGCGTGATGGAGGGCGGCATGGGCCGCGAGGCGACCGATAAGGAGCTTTCCGGCGGCATCGTGTGCGACGGGCTTGGCTCCTCGTTCGCGGCGGTATTCGGCGTGCTGCCGAATACCTCGTTCAGCCAGAACGTGGGCTTGGTCACGATGACCAAGATCGTCAACCGTTTCGCGCTCGCGTGCGGCGCGGTGTTCCTCATCCTGTGCGGCCTGCTGCCCAAGCTGGCGGCGCTGGTGTCGATCATGCCGCAGAGCGTGCTGGGCGGTGCGGCGGTCATGATGTTTTCGTCCATCGTGATGAGTGGCATCCAGCTCATCACCCGCGAGCCGCTGACCGCGCGCAATATGACCATTGTTTCGGTCGCGCTCGGCCTAGGCTACGGCCTGGGCGCGAATACCGCGGTCCTGGCGGGGCTGCCGCAGGCGGTGCAGCTCATTTTCGGCGGCTCGGGCATCGTACCCGCGGCGTTCGTGGCGATTTTGCTAAACGTGCTGCTGCCCCAGGAGAAAAAAGAGGAAAACGCATAGGCTTTTTCCCGTAGGCACAGAGGATACCGGCTTCCGGCGCACAGGCGCGCCGGAAGCCGGTTGTGCGTCAGGGAGACGTTGTTATTGACAAAGGATAACGAAAAAGCGCGCGGCAAATTGTTTTTTGCGCGCGCACATGCTATGATAAGCACATCAGACCATACGGAGGGAACAGCTTTGTTGACGATCGGGCAATATGTCAGGCCGGAGAGCCTGGACGAAGCGTACGCGCTTTGTCAGAAAAAAAGCAGCGTAGTGCTGGGCGGTATGCTCTGGCTCAAGATGCAACACAGGAGTGTTGGGACGGCAATCGACCTGTGCGGGCTTGGGCTGGACCGGATCGAAGAGACAGAAACGGGATACCGCATCGGCGCGATGGTCCCTCTGCGCGCGCTCGAGACGCACGCGGGCCTGGCCGTGCTGACGCAGGGTGCGATGGCCGAGGCGCTGCGCCATATTGTGGGCGTGCAGTTCCGCAACTGCGCCACCGTGGGCGGCAGCCTGTGGGGACGGTTCGGTTTTTCGGACGTACTGACGCTGTTTCTCGCGCTGGACGCGGCGGTCACGCTGCATCATGCGGGCGAAATGCCGCTTGCGGACTTTGCTGCGCTGCCGCGCGTCACGCGGGATATTTTGACGCACGTCACCCTCCCCAAAGCGTCGCAGCGGGCGGTTTATCTGTCCCAGCGCAACATCTCGACCGACTTCCCTGTGCTGGCCGTGGCGCTCAGCGAGCGGGACGGCCGGTATACATGCGCCGTTGGCGCGCGCCCCATGCCCGCCGCGGCGTTTGCGGACGAGAAAGGCGCGCTTGCACAGGGTATCACAGAGGACAGCGCGCGCGCGTTTGCGGCCGATATCGCTGCCCGAGCGGTGCTGGGCGGCAACCTGCGCGCGGGAGCGGATTACCGCTGTGCGGTCTGCGAGGTACTGGTGCGCCGCGCGGCACTCGCGCTCAGTAAGGAGGGATAAGGCATGGAGATCAAACTGACGCTCAACGGCAGGTCGCTGACCGCGTCCATCGGCGCGGATACCCTGCTGATCGACCTGGTGCGCGACCATGGCTGCTATTCGGTCAAGCGCGGGTGCGAGACCGCCAACTGCGGCCTTTGCACCGTACTGCTGGACGGTACGCCTGTACTGTCGTGCAGCGTGCTCGCCGCGCGCGTGGCGGGGCGCCATGTGCAGACCCTTGAGGGTCTGCAGGAGGAAGCTGCGGACTTTGTCGGCTTTATCGCCGACCAGGGCGCGGAGCAGTGCGGCTTCTGCAACCCGGGCTTTGTGATGAACACCATCGCGCTGCTGCGAGAGAACCACGACCCGACCGACGACGAGATCCGCGCCTATCTTGCGGGCAACCTGTGCCGCTGCTCGGGGTATGAGGGGCAACTGCGCGGCATCCGAGCGTATCTGGACAGCCGGAAGGAGGCGCGGGCATGAGTGAGAACCGCTTCCGCGTGGTGAATCAGCCCGTGCGCAAAAAGGACGCCATGCAGCTCCTGCTTGGCAGGCCCGCCTATGTGGACGACGTGACCCCGCATGACTGCTTGGTGGTCAAGGTGCTGCGCTCGCCGCACGCCCACGCGCTGATCGAGGAGATCAATACGGACATTGCGCGCAAGGTGCCGGGCATCGAGTGCATTTTCACCTACAAGGATGTGCCGCAAAAACGCTTTACTATGGCGGGGCAGACCTTCCCCGAGCCGTCGCCCTACGACCGGCTGATCCTCGACCGGCGCGTGCGCTTCGTGGGCGACGCGGTGGCGGTCGTCGCGGGCGAAACCGAAAAAGTGGTGGATAAGGCGCTGGAGCTTATCAAAGTGAAGTATCAGGTGCTTGAGCCGCTGCTTGACTTCCGCGCGGCCAAGGATAACGCAATTCTCGTGCATCCGGAGGAGAACTGGCGCTCGCTCTGTCCGGTCGGGGCGGACAACCGGCGCAACCTGTGCGCGAGCGACATCTGCGGCGACGGGAACGTGGACGCGGTGCTGGCCAGCTGCGACGAGGTCGTGGATCGCGTCTACCACACCAAGGCCTGCCAGCAGGCCATGATGGAGACTTTCCGCACTTACACTGAGATCGACCACTACGGCCGCCTGCACATCGTGTCCTCCACGCAGATCGTGTTCCATGTGCGGCGCATCATCGCCAACGCCTTGGACATCCCCAAGAGCAAAATCCACGTCGAGAAGCCGCGCATCGGCGGCGGCTTCGGCGCGAAGCAGACGGTCGTGGCCGAGGTGTACCCTGCGCTCGTCACGTGGAAAACCGGCAAGCCTGCCAAGATGATCTACTCCCGCGAGGAGTGCCAGATCGCCGGCTCGCCGCGTCACGAGATGGAGGTGCATGTGCGCGTGGGCGCAAATAAGGACGGCGTGATCCGCGCGATTGACGTATACACCCTGTCCAACACGGGCGCGTTCGGCGAGCACGGCCCGACCACGGTCGGCCTGTCCGGCCATAAATCCATCCCGCTGTACACAGGCAATCTCGAGGCGTTCCGCTTCGCCTACGACGTAGTGTATACCAACGTGCAGGCCGCGGGTGCGTACCGCGGCTACGGCGCGACGCAGGGCATCTTCGCGGTCGAGAGCGCGGTCAGCGAGCTGGCGGCGCGGCTGGGTATCGACCCGGTTGCGATCCGCGAAAAGAACATGGTGCGCGAGGGCCAGGTCATGGCCGCGTACTACAACGAGCCGGCGAGCGCTTGCGCGCTCGACCGCTGCATGGCGCGCTGCAAGGAGCTGTTCGGCTGGGACGGAAAATACCCCGTGCGCGACATGGGGAATGGTAAGGTGCGCGCCGCGGGCGTGGCCATGGCCATGCAAGGCTCGGGTATCTCGGGCGTGGACGTGGGCTCCGCGACCCTCAAGCTGAGCGACGAGGGCTTCTATAACCTGATGATCGGCGCGGCGGACATGGGTACGGGCTGCGACACCATCCTCGCCCAGATGGCGGCCGAGTGCCTGGACTGCTCGGTGGACGATATCGCGGTGTTCGGCGCGGACTCGGACGCATCGCCCTACGACTCGGGCTCGTATGCGTCCTCGACCACCTACGTCACTGGCAAGGCGGTCGAAAAGGCGTGCAGCCAGCTCAAGGAGAACATCTGCGCGGTCGCGGCGGACCTGCTGGGCTGCGCGGCAGACGGGCTGGAATTCGCGGGCCGCACGGTGCGCAAGCTGGACGGCACGGGCGAGGTCACGCTGTTCGACATTGCGACCAAGTCCATGTGCGGCAACGGCACAGCGGTCGAAGCCACGGCCTCGCACTCCTCGCCGGTTTCGCCCCCGCCGTTTATGGTGGGCATGGTTGAGATCGAGCTGGACACCGAAACCGGCCAGGTAGACGTTTTAGATTACACCGCGGTCGTGGACTGCGGCACGCCGGTCAACCCCAGCCTCGCGCGGGTGCAGACCGAGGGCGGCATCGTGCAGGGCATCGGCATGGCGCTTTTCGAGGACGTGACCTACGAGCCGACTGGACGCATCATGGAAAATTCGCTGATGCAGTACAAGCTCCCCACCCGTCTGGACATGGGCAGACTGCATGTGGAGTTTGAATCCAGCTACGAGCCGACCGGCCCGTTCGGCGCCAAGTCGATCGGCGAGATCGTCATCAACACGCCCTCGCCCGCGATCGCGCACGCGATCTACAACGCCACCGGCGTGTGGCACCGCGAGCTGCCTATCACGCCGGAAAAGGTGCTGCGGGGCATCCGGCGCGGGCAGGCATGACGCATATCCTGTTTCTTGCGGGCGGGAGCGGCCGCCGCTTTGGGGAAAACAAGCTGCTGTATCCATTAGAGGGCAGGCCGCTCTACCGTCACGGGCTGGACATGCTCGCTTCGCTTGCCAAAACGCGGGACGACTGTACGCTGGCCGTGGTCTCGCGGTACGGCGCGGTGCTGGACGGCGCGCGGGCACTGGGCGTGCGCGCTGTGTACAGTCCGGATAGTGAAAATGGCCTGTCCTGCACCATCCGCGCGGGACTGGACGCGCTTGCGCTGCAGGCGGGCGATTTCGTCGCCTTTGTCGTAGCCGATCAGCCGTACCTGACCGCTTCCACCATGGCACGCCTGCTGGATGCGGCCCGACCGGGCGTACCCTGCGCGCGCGTGTGCTGCGGCGGACGGCTGGGCAACCCCGCGCTGTTCGCCGCAGCGCTTGTGTCCGGCCTGTACGCGCTCACAGGCGACGAGGGCGGCCGCGCGTTGCTCCGGCGGCCGGACTGCGTGCTCGTCCCTGCGGACAGCGCGCGCGAATTGTATGATGTTGATACAAAAAGCCAGCTCCCTTTCCTGGAAAAGCAAACCAAGGCATGAAAGCGCTGCGGAAAAGCGGCCGGCCGCTGCTACGGGGAATACCGGATCGATCCGCCAGAACGGACGGAGGCCTAACGGCCTTCGTCCGTTTTTTTATTCAGGCGCCATAGGGCAAACGGAACACGACCTCGACGGTATCGTCGCCGACGACGACCCGCCGGATAGCCGCCTGCGCAATCTTCTTCTTTTCGGGAATGGTGTAATCCGGCCACTCGGTCAGAATGGCCTGGAAAAACGGCTCCAGATCGTCCTGCGGATGGGTGTAGAGCAGGGCGTCGCGCTGGCGCTTCAGCTCGGACAGGGCGTGGTTGGCCTCGTGGATCTGCGCGGAAACGATATGTATGACATCGGTCTCGCGAACGTGCGCAAGGTTTCGCGTGAGCTGGCCGATCTCGTCTTCCTGCTGGGCGATGGCGGCCGCAAGCCGGTTGAGGCGGGCGTCGGGACGGCGCTGCGTTTGGGGGGCCACCGCACGGTAGCTGCGCAGGAAATCGAGCAGGCGCGTCTGGACTGCTTCCTCGATCTGCTCCAGCGTCACGACCGTGCCGCGGCCCGGGCAGACCGCGTTCCCGCGCTTATGCCCGCCGCAGTTGATATAGTGGCCGCGCATGCCGGCGGGCTTGTTGACCACAGTGATCGCGTAGCCGCATTTTTGGCATTTCATCAAGCCGGACAGCCAACTGTGCGTCCCTGCGCCGCTACTGCACAGCGTCCGGTTGCGGTCGAGCTTGCGCTGCGCTTCCAGCCAGCACGCAGCGTCCACGATCCCCTCGTGCGGCGCGAGGGTGATAAAGCTGCCGGACAGGTCGGACAGGCGGTGGCCGGACTGGTGCGGCGCATAGCAGTAGCAGCCGTGCCGCTGGTCATAGGCGTCAATTGGATCGTTCATCGTGGCGCCCTTGCCCTGCAGATAGCAGTAAACCGCGGCGTCCGCCCGCACGAAAGCGGGGCTGCGCAGCAGGCGCCCCAGCGGCAGCGTCGACCAGCTCCCGCCGCGCGCGGTGTGGTACCCGCCCGCGTTCAGCCAGCGCACCAGCGAGCCCAGCGTTTCCCCATCCTGCAGGTAACGCGCATAGAGCGAGGCCATCAGCGCGGACTGCACGGGATCGGCCACATAGCAGGCGGTTCGTTTGCCGCCTATCGTGGTTTCCCCCTTGCTGAAGCCGAACGGTGGCCGGCCGCCCAGATACATGCCGGCTTTCGCACGGGCAAAATAATTGTCAGTGACGCGGCGCTGGATGGTTTCGCGTTCGAACTGCGCGAATACCATCATGATCTGCGCCATGACCGTGCCGGAGGGGGAGTCGTCGAGCGTAAGGCCCTCGGCGACCGATTGGAAGTGGACGCCGCGCGCCGACAGCTGGGCGCACAGGCCGGTAAAGTCATGGACCGAACGGCTGATGCGGTCCAGACGGTAGACCAGGATCTTGTCAACCAGGCCGTTTTCCGCGTCGTGAAGCAGCCGCTGGAGCGCGGGCCGGTTGATGGTTTTGCCGGAAAAGCCCTTGTCCGTGTACACCCGGCAGGACTGCAGCTCGCGTGTAGTGAGCGCGCCGCGGCAGAGCTGCGCCTGCTGCTCGACCGATATACTGTCCGCGCGTTCCACGGACTGTCGGGTATAGATGGCGACCGTACAGCGTTCTCCTTTCTGTGCGTTTTACGAGGCGGGGATGACCGCTATGCCGGTTTTGCCGGAAGCGGGCGTGCGAAGCCTTGCCGGATCCGGCAGAGCTGCGCCTTGAATTCGCCCTGCGTCACCGGCGGGTCGCAGGGCTCGATGCTGACCGTCGTTGTCATGGGGGAGGCCTCCTTTCGCGAAATGGCGGGGAACCACGGGAGAAAGACAAGGACACGGGCAGGGTGTGCGCCCTGCTTTTATCGTATGCCTGAATGGGGGTGGAGAGAACCGGACGCGGCGGTGTTTGCGGCGGCGCCGGAAAAATAGAAAAGCAGCATAAAAGTGCATAAGGCGCGGGGGAAGAAATTTGTTCGTTTCGTCCATGTTGTCGTATGGTATGATGCAGAAACGGCCCGCTTGATAAAAAAATTTAATCCATATCGTAGGATGTAGTATTTTGTGGACTATGCTAATATCGAAATACAAACCACAGGCGATATTTGTTGATTCTATCAAAATGCTGAAAGGATGAATGGGTTATGACACCGAAAAAAATTGCAGTTTTGGGCGGCGGCAACGGCGCGCACACGATGGCGGCAGAGTTTGCGCTTAAGGGACACACGGTCAATCTGTACGAAATGCCCCAGTTCAAGGGCAACATGAAAAAGGTTTTCGAAACCAAGACCATCCGACTGAAAGGCAATATCAAGGAGCTGCAGGGGCCGGTCGAGCTGAATATGGTCACTGACGATATCGCCGAGGCAGTGGAAGGCTGCCGGTATATCTGCCTGGTAGCGCCGGCGTTCACCCACCTGGGCTACGCCAAGCTGCTCAAGGGCCATCTGCATAAGGATCAGATTGTCGTCACCTATCCGGGCGCGTTCTCCGCGCTGGTCATGAAAAACATATTCGGCGACGATCCGGACTGCCCGATCTTCGCGGATGCGAACAACCTGCCGTATGACTCCCGTCTGACCGCCCCTGGCTCGGGCGAGGTCAACGTATTCGGCCGCAACCCGATCAATATTGCGTTCCTGCCGGCGGATAAGGGGCCGGAGCTGATCGACGAGATGCGCGAGGATCTGTTCCCGTTTGAGAAAATCTACCATGACTGCCTGGAGTGCGGCCTTGCGATCGTCAACCCCGATTGGCACGCCGGACCGGTGCTGTTCAACATCTCCCGCATTGAAAGCCCGCAGGTCAATTTCTTCTTGTACGAGCACGGCTGGACGCCCTCCGCGTGCCGCCTGAACATCGCGATGGATAAGGAGCGCAAGGCGCTGGGCAATGTGCTGGGCTACAACCTCCGCCCGATGGAGGATTTCGCCGGCCGTCCGGACGACTATGAATGGACCTGGCAGGATCTGTATAAGGAGGGACATGGCTCGATCGGCCTGACGCCGATCTGCGGCCCGAACGACCTCAGCAGCCGCTATCTGACCGAGGATATCCCGTTCGGACTGGTTCCGTGGGCGGCGATCGCCGAGGTGGTGGGCGTTCCGATGCCGCTGACCAACGGCTTCATCGACATCATCAATATCGTACATGAGCGCGACTGGCGCGCCGAAGGCTGCGGCCTGGACGAGTTGGGCATCGAGGGCATGGACAAGGATACACTGCTCGCCTATGTGCGCACAGGCAAGAAGTAAATAAAAAACATCTGACAGCGAAGAGAGGGAAACGCCATGAGCAAGATCATTCGAAATTGGGGCTATATGGGTCCCAATACACCCAACAGAAGATACGATACAACGGAAGGTCAGCTGATGAACGGCTTCCCGATCGGTATTCTTCAGTTGTGGGCGCATCTTCCGTTCTTTCCCGGCAACGTATCCAATGCCTATACCTACGACTTTCCAGTAAAATTCATCGAGGTGAAAGGCTCGGGCATCGATAATATCCTGGCGGGCGATATGTCGTTGGTGGATAATATCGTGGCTGCCGCCAAGCAGCTGGAAATGGATGGGTGCCGCGCGATCTGCGCGAACTGCGGCTTCTTCGGCCATTATCAGAAGCTGGTCGCAGACCAGCTGGACGTACCCTGCTACCTGTCCTCCATGGTGCAGGTGCCGTGGGTGCTGGTCGGCCTGAAATCCGATCAGAAGGTCGGCATTATGACTGCAAACAAAAACACGCTGACCAAATCGCTGTTCGAGGCGTGCAGCATCAGCGAAGAGCTGCAGAAGCGCTGCGTGGTATACGGCGCGCAGGACGAGGAGGAGTTCCCCAATATCCTAACTGGAAAGGGCGGCCTGGATTACGACAAGGTGGGGGATGAGCTTTCCGGCATCGCGCACCGCATGATCGAGGAGAATCCGGATATCGGCGCGATCCTGCTGGAATGCACGGATATGCCGCCTTACGCGCACCGCCTGCAGGCAGAGCTGAACCTGCCGGTATACGATGCGATCACGCTGATCAAATACGTTAAGTCCACGGTAACGCAGACCCCTTATTACGGCTTCCTTTGAAAGCCGGACCGAACGCAGGCATCTGTGCCGCCGCAATGCGCGCGGCACAGATGCTTAGGATTTCACGGGGAGATGGGTATACAGTCCGAAACAAAGAAATTGGAGAGAAAGGGAGCGATCATCAATGAAACATCTGGGAAAGAGAATTATCAGCCTGGCCCTGCTGGGCGCTATGGGCGCATCCACGCTGGCGCTGGGCGGATGCGGCAACTCCAGCGGCGCAACCAACGCGGACGGCGAGCAGACATATGAACTGCGTTTAGCCACGCTGTATCCGGCAGACCATGAAATGACCATTGCCGTGCAGGCCGCGTGCGACAAAATCGAAGAGGAAACCGGCGGGAACGTCAAGATCCAGATTTACCCCTCCGACCAGCTGGGCGATTATACCTCGGTTTATGAGGAGATCATGAAAGGCACGATCGACCTGATGGTCAGCGGCGTGCTTACGACATATGATTCCAATCTGGAAATTATGAACATACCATATCTGGCCAGTTCATATGAGGAAGCAAAGGAGTATATCGTTAATCCCGATTCGTATTTCTTCCAGACGGTCCTGGAACACCAGAGGAATTTGAATATTGAAACCCTGGGTATCTATCTTGCCGGCGCGCAGGGAGTCGGTGCTGCCAAGGTCATCGATAATCTGATGGATCCAAATGCAGCAAAGCCGTATTTGATTCGCTGCCCCTCGACGGACGGTTATCTGTGGACCGCAGAAGGATTTGGTTTTAACAGCGTAACAATTAACTACAGCGAGCTTTATTCCTCCCTCCAGACCGGCGTATGTGACGGCTGGCTCGGCGGCGGTGCTTATGTCAATTATCTTAGCTTCCGCGATGTTTTAAAATATTTCGGAGATGCGCGCTGCAGTTTTGAAAGTATCATCTGTATTATGACCAAGGATTTGTACGACGGTATGCCTGCTGAGTACCAAACCATTATCAGCGATACGTTTGCAGAATCCACAATGAGCTTTGCAGACCAGATGGAGGGGCTGGACGAGCAGGCGATGCAGGATATGGAAGCCATGGGTATCGAGATTTACCGGCCGACAGAGGAAGAATATGAAACGATGCGCGAGCATTTCCGCACCAACGTATGGCCGAAGTACGAAAACACGCTGGATACGGAAATATTCAATTCACTGATAGCAAACGGCCTGCGGGAGGCTGCATAGCATATCCGGAAGGAGGAATCGTGCAGTGGCGATCATGGATAAAATCCAAAATAATATCATATTCCGCGCGTTGCTGAAAGTGGAATCTGCCGTAATGATTATCACCAGCATCCTGGCGGCCGGCATTGTGTTTGTCGGCGTGGTGATGCGGTATATCCTGCAGATGAACTTTTTCGGACAGGAAGAGGTCCTGTGCGTTGTGGCAATGTGGCTTTATTGGTTTGGCGGCATCTACGGAAGCTACGAAGGCTCGCATATCAAGGGCGATATGCTGTCGTCGGTGTTCAAGTCGCCGCGCTCCAAGAAGATTGTGGAACTGGTCATCCAGGCGGTCAGCTTTGTGGTGATTTTGGTGTTCTGCATTTGGGGCTTTGAGTATATGGCGTTCAACCTCAGGTTCAATGCCGTGACGACCGGCCTGAAAATCCCCATGTCCCTTTCGCAGATGCCGCTGCTGGTCGGCTTTCTGCTGATGGAACTGTACACGGTGTTTAACTTCTTCCGTGTGTTACTGGATAAGGATTTCGGCAAGGCGAAAGAGCCTGCGGAGGAAGGGGGAAGCGAGTAATGGAATTGGGTGTTGCATTTGCAATCCTGCTGGTCTGTATTGTCGTGGGCGTACCGGTCGTGTATTCGTTCGGTGCGGCGACGATCTGGCTCGTGCTGACGCTCGGCTTCGACGCCTCCTTCGTGTTCACCACAGTTTACAGTAAGATGAACAGCTCGGTGCTGATCGCGATCCCGCTGTTTATCATTCTGGGTGCGATTATGGAAAAGGGCGGCGTCGGCAGCGCGCTGGTCAATTTTGTAGAGGCCTTTACCGGTCGTGTCAAGGGCGCGCTGTGCGCGGTGTCTTCGGTAGCCTGCGCGGTATTCGGCGCGATCTGCGGCAGCGGCGCGGCGACTCTGTCCTGCATCGGCTCGATCATGGCGCCGAAAATGCGCGAGCGCAACTATCCGATGGGGGTTGCGGCGGCCGTCCTGGCCTGCGCCGCGCCGATCGGCATGCTTATCCCGCCAAGCTCGATTCAGATACTGTTTGCATGGTCGGGCAACCTCTCGGTTTTGACCTGCTTTATGGCAACGGTCATCCCAGGCATTATCCTGACGATACTTATCGGTATCTGCGGCATTGTCATGTGTAAAAAGTATCCGGATGTCATGGTCACGGAAAAGATGTCGCGGAAAGATTGGATGTCCAATACCTACCGCTCCACCGTACACGCCATTCCGGCGCTGTTTATGCCGATCATCGTGCTGGGCGGCATCTACGGTGGCTTTATGACCCCGTCTGAGGCGGCCGGCGTGGCGATCGTTTACTCGATCCCTGTCAGCATTCTGATTTACCGAGGGACCAAGATGAGGGAACTGGGCCGCACCTTCAAGGAATCCGCGGTCACCACCGGCGTTATCATGGTTATGCTGGGCACCATCATGGTCGTCAGCCGCATTCTGGTCATGAACAACGTTCCATCCATGATTCTGGACGCACTGCTCACCGTGACCGGCAACAACAAGTACTTGGTTCTGCTGATGATTAACATTTTTATGGTCATCATCGGCATGCTGATGGATGACGTCAGCGGCACCCTGCTGGTGGCGCCGATCCTGTTGCCGATTGGCATGGAGCTTGGCGTGAACCCCTATCAAATGGCGGCTATTCTGGGCGTAAACCTCGGCATGGGCAACGTAACCCCGCCGACCGCGCCGTTCCTCTACCTGGGCGGGCGTATCTGCAAGGTGGACACCAAGAGCATGATGAAGCCGATGCTGACGATCATCGCCTTCTGCTATGTGCCTACGCTGATCCTCACCACCTACATACCGGAGCTTTCGCTCTGGCTACCGCGCTTGATTATGGGTTCGGTTTGACCCGCCGATAGAAAAGGATTATCTGTTTCTTCGCTGAAAGGGGCCGCGCTGTAACCTGACAGCGCGGCCCCTTCCGGCAAAAAGCGTATCGAAATTCTTTCACATGACGATGGAACTGGTGCGGGAGTCGGACTGGCCGCACAACTTGTGCCGGATATCCAGAAGATAGATGGCAAGCACCTTGTCCAGATCGTACATATCCAGCCCGCAGGTTTCGCGGATGCGGCGGAAGCGGTAAACCAGGGTGCTTTTGTGGATATGCAGCGCCTGCGCGGTCTGCACAAAGTTAAAGCGCTGCTGGAACCAGTGTTCAATCGTTAACAGGACCTCCTTGCGGTTTTTCGCCTGCATGACCCGCCCGAACATCTGCGCGGAGATCTCGCTACAGATGCCGTCCGGCAGGCTGGCAGCGATTTTCTCCAGAACCACATCGCCGATATAGAGGCAGGTGCTGTTCCGTATGCCGGCATGGATGCTTTTTAAGGCGAAGCAGGCATTCTCATAGGACTGGCGCAGCGTCTCGACCGAGTGGGAGAAGAAGCCGATGCCGATGCGGAGGCGGATGCCGACGGTCAGGCACTCGCTGTTCACGCAAAGGCACTTTTGCTGCAGCATTTCCAGGTATTGCTGCGGCTGGATGCTGCGCAGCCCAAAGGCAAACACGACATAGCCGGTATTGTTCTGCGGGCAGACAAAATCCTGCGGATGATCGAAATGGCGCAGCAGGCATTCCATGATTTTCGCCTGATGCACGCGCGTTTCCTCGGAAGCGTCGTCGTGCCGGCCTTCGATTTCCTCCAGTTTGACGGCGATGCGCGCCGCGTTCAGGTCAATGCCGAATTCGTAAGCGCTTTCGCAGATGGCGGCTTCATCGTGTGAGCGGGAATCATATGTAATGATTTCGCGCAGGAGGTTTTTCTTCCGGTAATCGGTGCGGGTCGTGGAGCGCTGGCGCTTTTCAAAATCGAGAAATATCTGCGCAAGCTGCTGGATCAGCAGGGCATATTGCGAAATCTCGTGCGGGGCGCCGGTAATGCCGATCGTGCCGATGACGATGGAATCGATGATGATGGGGATGGTGATGCCGGGCTTGGTGCCGGCGAATTTACGGGCTGCTGCGGCGTCATGGTAGATTTTGCGCGCACTCTGGATGACTTCAAGCGAAGCCTCGTGCAGCGAGTCGACGCGGTCGGGATCGTTGGAGGCGACGACATAGCCAAAGGAGTCGGTAATAAGCACGTCGTGTCCAATGGTCAGACTTGCCGACTGCGCCAATTTTTCGCATAGCTTTTTGTCCAGTAGATCCGAGTTAGACACAAAAATCTCCCTTTCTTTTTGGATGCGGGCGGTGGGTCGTTTCGCTTTCGCAGTGCGAAAACCGCACGATATTTTTAACGTGTTTTTTACATTATAGCACGGTCTTCCTGTAATGGTCAAACATACCAAATAGGAAGAAATTGGGATGTGGAAATATATTGAAAGAAATGGGAAATCCCTCCTTGCGACAGGCGCCCGCAGGCCGGCGGGCCGGCAGGGGCGCGCGCTTAAATTCAGGAGCTATATACGCCGGAAAAGTCATTGACAGACAGCCAAAATACTGCTAAACTAACCATAAAGCAATAAGCTGAAATTAGCTGTTTTGTTTATTTCAGGCAGAGGACGCGCCGTTAGTGTCCAATGCAAAAAGCGATTTTCCAATAAAAGAGCGACGTAGCTCCCGAGAATCCGGCCGACAGGCGGGGTCCTTTGGGGGCTTTTATTTTTAGAAAAGGGGGCGGCGGAGTTGATCGAGCTGGATGAGAAAAAAAGGATTATCCAGGAGTTTGTGCCAGGAAAGCAGGTCACCCTGTGCCATGTGATCGCCAGTCCCGAGGATACGCTTTACGCCAAGCTGGGACTGATCGACGCGCACGGGGCGATCGGCATTATGACCATCACGCCGAGCGAGGCCGCGATGATCGGCGCGGACGTGGCGGCCAAGGCGGCCTCGGTCGAGATCGGCTTTGTGGACCGTTTCAACGGCTCGCTGGTCATCACCGGCGAGGTGGCGGCGGTGGAGGAAGCGCTTGCCGGTGTGATGCAGGTGCTGTGCGACATGATGGGCTTCAGCCCGGCGCCGATGACCAGGACATAGGGGAATTGGACATGGAAAACAGGGAAAAGAAGCGGATCATGCTGGTCGGGCGATCCACGGCGGGCAAGACAACGCTGTGCCAGCGTATCAGCCGACGCGATCTGGCGTATCACAAAACACAGACCGTGCAGGTTATCAACCAGACGATGATCGATACGCCCGGCGAATACCTGGAGCGGCGCAGCTTTCGGGGGGCGCTGATGGTCACCTCGGTGGAAGCGGACTATGTGGTATTCGTGCAGTCCGCCACAGAGGAGGGTACCATGTTCCCGCCCTCCTATAACAGCCAGTTTGCCAAGCCGGTACTGGGCGTAGTGACAAAAAGCGATATCGCTGCGCAGGAGCAGATAGAAAAGGCAAAAAAATACCTGCATATGGCGGGCGCCAAAACGGTGTTCGTCACCAGCAGCGTCACCGGCGAAGGGGTGGACGCACTGATGGCCTATCTGGGCTATGAACAGGCGGAGGAGTGATGCCGCCTGAGGGTAAGGAGAATGGATATGAGCCGAATCAGAGTGGTGATTGCGGACGACGAGCCGATCACCCGCATGGATTTAAAGGAGCTGCTGTCGGCGCAGGGTTACCAGGTGGTTGGCGAGGCGGCGGACGGTTTCGACGCGATCGAGATGTGCCGGCAGACACAGCCCGACCTCGTGCTGCTGGACGTGAAGATGCCGCTGCTGGACGGCCTTTCGGCCGCCAGGATCATTTACGAAGAGGATATCGCGGAAACGATTATCATGCTCACCGCGTACAGCGAATGGGAATTTGTCAAAACCGCGCGGGATCAGGGCGTGGCGGGATATCTGGTCAAGCCGCTGGGCGAAAGCTCGCTGGTGCCAAGCATAGAGCTGTCCGTGGCGCGCAGCAAGGAGATGCGCCAGCTCAAAAAGGACATCCGGCAGGTTACTGACCGGCTGGAAAGCCGTACCGTGATCGAAAAGGCAAAGGGCCTGTTGATGTCGCAGGAGGGAATGACCGAACAGAGTGCATATGATTACATACGCAAGCTGAGCCAGAGCAAAAAGCTGTCCATGCGGCGGGTCGCGGAGATCATCCTGATGAGAAGCGGGGGACGCTGAGTATGATGGATACGATCGAGGCACTCTGCCGGAAATATACCAGCCTGGCGCCGGCGGATATTGCCGTGATACAGGGAATGAGCACCGTTCTGAGGGCTTTGGCCAGTTGGGAGGAGGCGGACATTTTTGTGGACTGCCCCTGTCGGGACGGCGACGCCATCGTTGTGGCGGAGGCAAAGCCGGACGGCGCGCCGTCCTCCTACCGGAAAAGCGTGGTGGGGCTGCTGGCGCGCAGGGAGAATGAGCCGGCCGTGGCGCGGACGCTCCGCCTGGGCGTGGGAACCAAGCAGATGAAAGCGCTGACCCAGGAAAACCGGCGCACGGTCCAGTCGGTCGAACCGATCAAAAACAGCGCAGGCAAGGTGATCGGCGCGCTGGTGCGGGAACAGCGGATGGACGAACGGCGGCAGGCAAGTGGCCGGCTGCATTTTTCCGACCGTGACCCTGCAAAGATCGCCAACGCGCTCGCGCATATGGCGGGAAACGATTGGCTGACCGAGTGTATCGACGAGGCCCTGCTGATCGTCGACCGGACGGGGCGGGTGGCGTTCTGCAACAGCCTGGCGCGCAGCCTTTATCAGACGCTGGGATATCTCGACGACCCCATGGGGCAGCGGTATGAAAACGTGCGGCTGGCCGAGGTACGGGAGGAGGGCGAGCAGGCTGGTTACGCGGCGGCGGAGGTTACGTTGGGTCGCCACAGCCTGCTGGTCAAGCAGATCCGGCTGGCGCGGGAGGATATGGCGTTTGCCGTGATCGTGCAGGATCTGACGTGGAAGCGCGAACAGGAGAAGCAGCTTGTGCTGAAGTCGGCGGTGGTCAAGGAGATGCACCATCGGGTGAAAAACAGCCTGCAGACCGTGGCAAGCCTGCTGCGGCTGCAGATGCGGCGGCTGGATGACGCGGCGCTGCAGGACGTGCTGGAGGAGAGTATGAACCGCATCCTCTCAATCGCTACCACGCATGAGCTGCTCTCGCGGTCCGGTGTGGACGAGGTGATGATCGGGGAGGTCATCCGCAATATCCGGAACAATATCATCCGCGCGTTCAGCCGGCCGGATTTCCATGTGCAGATCCGGCAGGAAGGGGATGACTTTCCGGTCAATTCCGATACTGCCACATCGGCCGCGCTGGTAATCAATGAGCTGCTTCAGAATTCCCTGCAATATGCCTTTCGGGGGCGAGAGCAGGGCGGCATCCGGATCGTTGTGAGCCGCGGGGAGCTGTATTCCTGCATTGAGGTCATTGACGACGGGTGCGGCTATGATACGGTGGCTGTCCGGCCGGACAGCCTGGGCCTTTCCATCGTGCGTACAATGGTGGAGGATCGGTTGCACGGCAGCCTGAAGACCGAATCGGGCAGTGGTGGCACGCATGTGATGTTTGATTTCAGAAACCAGTAAAAGAATAAGGCTGCGGCATGATGGAATGCCGCGGCGAAGCAAACGGGCGGCGCAGTCCGGATATACAGGCTATCAGTCTGTGTATCCGGACTTTTTTGATGAAAGTATATTTTGCAAGATCGGAGGCGCGCCATGCACGAGGAGATATGCAGCGTGGGCGTGGATATCGGGACATCCACCACACAACTGATATTTAGCAGATTGACGATCGAGAACCGGGCGAGCAGTTATACCGCGCCGCGCATCCAGATCGTGAAAAAAGAGGTCGTCCACCGCAGCGGGATATACTTTACGCCGCTGCGGTCGGGGACGGAGATCGACGCGGAGGCGGTCAAGGAAATCGTGCGGAAGGAATACGCCGCAGCGGGTATCCGTCCGGCTGATGTCAGGACCGGCGCGGTCATCATTACCGGCGAGACGGCGCGCAAGCAGAACGCGAACGAGGTTCTGGAGGCGCTGGCAAGCCTTGCGGGCGATTTTGTGGTCGCCACGGCCGGACCGGATCTGGAATCCGTGCTGTCCGCGCGGGGAGCGGGCGCCGACCGGCTTTCTGAGGAGGCGCGCACGGCTGTGGCCAACCTGGATGTCGGCGGCGGAACGACCAACATTGCGGTATTCGATAAAGGGAAGCTGGCCGGCGTCTGTTGTCTGGATATCGGCGGGCGGCTGATCCGCGTGGAGCATGGCCGGATCGCCTATGTCTATCATAAGATTGAGGCGCTGGCCCGTGCGCACGGCATCGCGCTGCGGGCTGGAGATGCGGCAGATGTGGAGATGCTGCGGCGGGTATGCGGCCTGATGGCCGACCAGCTCGCGCAGGCGTTGTCCCGCCGGCCGCCGGATGGGCAGCACGCCGGACTGTATACTAACGGCGGGAAGCCGCTGCCCGAAGCAGCGCGTGCGCGGGCGGTCACCTACTCGGGCGGCGTGGCGGACTGCATTTATACGCCGCCGGAGGGGGATGTGTTCCGGTACGGCGATGTGGGCGTGCTGCTCGGACAGGCGATTCGGGGAAACGCGGATCTCGGCGGGCTGCGGCTGTTCCGGCCGGCGGAAACCATCCGCGCCACCGTGGTCGGCGCGGGGACGCATACGACCGAGGTCAGCGGCAGCACCATCCATTATGCGCGGGGACGCCTGCCGGTCAAAAATGTACCTGTGCTCCGTGTATCCGAGGAGGACGAGGCCGCGCCGGAAACGCTGCGCGACGCCATCCGGCGTCAAATGCCGATGTACCAGCCGGAGGGACGGATCGAACAGGTCGCGATCGCGTTCAGCGGTAGGTCCTATACCAGCTTCGCCGCCATCCAAAAGCTGGCCGCAGCGGTAACGGACGGGGCGGCGGAGAGCATCGCGGGCGGGTACCCGCTGATCCTGGTGGTGGAGGCCGATATTGGCAAGGTGTTGGGAAATGCGCTCAACGTGCGGCTGGACTTCCGCAAGGACGTCATCTGCATCGACGGGATACGGACGCAGGACGGCGATTATGTGGATATCGGCGCGCCGGTCGCGGACGGGCATGTGGTGCCTGTCGTGGTCAAGACGCTGATCTTCAATTCATAACAAGCAGGGAGAGGTGAAACGATGTGATCCTGAAAACAAAGCTGTTCGGGCATGTCTATGAATTCAAGAGCATCTGCGAGGTGATGGCCAGGGCCAACGAGGAAAAATCGGGCGACAGGCTGGCCGGCATCGCGGCCGAGACGGCCGAGGAACGGGTGGCGGCCAAGGTAGTCCTGGCAAACCTGACGCTGAACGATCTGCGCAACGCGCCGGCCGTCCCCTATGAGGAGGACGAGGTCACCCGCATCATACAGGACGATGTGAACGAAACAATTTTCCGCGAGTTCCGGAATATGACGGTCGCGGAGTTCCGCGAGTGGCTGCTCGACGGCAATACCACAAGCGAAATGGTCCGCCGCGCGTCGCGCGGCATCACGTCCGAGATCGTCGCGGGCGTATGCAAGCTGATGAGCAATCTGGACCTGATTTACGCGGCCAAAAAGATCCAAGTGACCGCGCATTGCAACACTACGATCGGCCTGCCGGGGACGTTTTCCTCCCGCCTGCAGCCCAACCATACGACCGACGACCCAAAAGGCATCCTGGCCTCCGCGATGGAGGGCTTCTCTTACGGCTGCGGCGATGCGGTGCTGGGGCTGAATCCGGTGGACGATTCGGTGGAATCGGTCGCCCGCATCCTCAAGATGTTCGACGAGTTCAAGAATAAATGGGAGATACCGACGCAGATCTGTGTGCTGGCGCATGTTACCACCCAGGTCGCCGCGGCAGATAAACTGGGCGCGCCGCTCGATCTGATGTTCCAGTCGATCGCGGGCAGCCAGAAGGGGAACGAGGCGTTCGGCCTGACTGCGGCAATGCTGGAGGAGGGGCGCGCGACCATGCTCAGCCGCGGCACCTGCACCGGCCCCAACGTTATGTATTTCGAAACCGGACAGGGCTCGGAACTATCCTCCGAGGCGCACAACGGCTGGGATCAGGTGACGATGGAGGCGCGCTGCTACGGCTTTGCCAGGCGGTACCAGCCGTTCCTGGTCAATACGGTGGTCGGCTTTATCGGGCCGGAATACCTGTATGATGCCAGGCAGGTCACGCGCGCGGGGCTGGAGGATCACTTCATGGGCAAGCTGACCGGCGTACCCATGGGCTGCGACGCCTGCTACACCAACCACATGAAGACCGACCAGAACGATATCGAGAACCTGGCCACGCTGCTGGTGGCCGCCGGCTGTACTTACCTGATGTCTATTCCGGAGGGCGACGACTGCATGCTGATGTACCAGTGTACGGGCTATCATGAGATCCCCGCGCTGCGCGAGGTCTTCGGCCTGCGGCCCATTCCGGAATTTGACCGCTGGCTGGAAAAAATGGGCTTTTCGGAGAACGGAAAGTTGACGCCCAAGGCGGGCGACGCCTCGGTCTTTTTGGCGAAGTAGGAGAGGAAGTGAGAGTGTTGGACGAAGCTACATTGACACGCATCATCGAGCAGGTGGTCGCGGAGCTTGCGCAGGACGAACGGCCGCCGGAAAAGCCGGCTCCGACGCCCGCCGCCCGGACAGAGCCGGCGGCTCCCGATATCCGGATGCCGGAGACGGCGGGGGAGGCGGGCTGCCTGCCCGACATCACGGAGATCGACATAAGGGAGCAGTATCTGGTAGAACAGCCGGAGCATGGCGAGGCGTATGCGGACCTCAAGCGGAACGCGCCCTGCCGTCTCGGCATCGGCAAAGCGGGCGCGCGCTATAAAACGCTGCCGCAGTTGGAATTCCGCGCGGCGCATTCAGCGGCGCAGGACGCGGTTTTTAGCGATGTGGACGAGGCGTTTATTGCCTCGCAGGGATTGTTCCTTGTGCAGAGCCAGTGCGACAGCAAGGATACCTATTTGACGAGGCCCGACCTGGGGCGCAGGCTCAGCAAGGCGGCAGCGGATACCATCCGCGAGCGGTGCAGGGCCCATCCCACGGTTCAGATATATGTTTCCGACGGGCTTTCCTCCGCGGCGGTGTCGGCCAATATTCCGGATCTGCTGCCCGCGCTGCTGCAAGGCCTGCAGAACTATAAAATAGACGTGGGTACGCCGTTTTTCGTGCGATACGGCCGTGTCGGCGTGATGGATGAGGTGTCCGAATTGCTCGGCGCCGAGGTCACCTGCGTGCTGATCGGCGAGCGGCCCGGCCTGATCACCGCGGAATCCATGTCCGCCTATATTGCCTATCGGGCGACGGTGGGCATGCCGGAGGCGCGGCGCACCGTACTTTCCAATATCCACAGAAGCGGCACCAACCCTGCCGAGGCAGGCGCGCACATTGCCGATATTATCAAGCTGATGCTGGAGAAAAAGGCCAGCGGTACGGATTTGAAGCTGTAACAGGCAGGGAGGAGCTTACCTATGAAAAGAGATCCCATTCAGGCGAGGGTGCTGGCGACAAAGCTGATCCCAAACGTTGCGCCCGACCTCGCCGAACAGTTGTCGCTGCGGCCGGAGGAGCGGTCGCTCGCGCTGATCACGGCGGACAACGACGACGTGACCTATACCGCGCTGGATGAAGCGACCAAAAAAGCGGTCTGCCGCGTGGTATACGCCAAAAGCTGCTATGCGGGCGCGGACCACGCGAGCACGCGCCTGGCAGGCGAGATTATCGGCATCCTGGCCGCGCCCAATCCGGCGGAGGCCAAGGCCGGTCTGGACGCCTGTGTTGATATGATTGAGAACGTATGCCATTTTGTTTCCGCAAACGACGAGGGCGATATCGTCTACTATGCGCATTGTATTTCGCGCACCGGTTCGTATTTGTCCGAGGGCGCGGGCATTGCGGAGGGCGAGGCACTGGCGTACCTGATCGCGCCGCCGTTGGAGGCGGTGTACGGTCTGGACGCCGCGCTCAAAGCGGCTGACGTACACATGTGCGTGCTGTACGCTCCGCCGAGCGAGACGAACTTCGGCGGCGGCCTGCTGACAGGCAGCCAGGCCGCCTGCAAGGCAGCGTGCGAAGCATTTGCCGACGCGGTCGAGTTTGTGGCGGAGCATCCCACCGAATGCATTGCGGGGGACAGCCTGTGAACGGCGCGGCGCGCAACGGAGGTGACGGCCGGTGAGAGCGTTGGGAATGATCGAGACGCGCGGCCTGGTAGCTTCGGTAGAGGCTGCTGACGCAATGGTAAAGGCCGCCGAGGTCACGCTGGCCTGCAAGGAGCATGTCGGCGGCGGTCTGGTGACGGTCATGGTGCGCGGCGAGGTGGCCGCGGTCAAGGCTGCGGTGGATGCGGGTGCGGCGGCGGCCGAGCGGGTCGGGGAGCTGGTCGCCGTGCATGTGATCCCGCGGCCGCATGAGGAAGTGGAAACGATCCTGTCCCCGCCGCCCGCGGCGCCGGTCCGCGCCTCGCCTCGGCGCGTGCAGGAGCCCGTCCCGACACGGGTATGCGAAGGGGCGCCGGATGACGAGACGCTGGCGGGCATGTCGGTCGCCAGCCTGCGCACCGCCGCGCGGGAGCTGGGGCTGACCAGCATGACGCGGCGCGATATCCGATTTGCCAAAAAGGAGCAGCTGATCGCGGCGATTCGGGCGTTCCGCGATCAGGGCAAATGAAATTCAAGCGGAAGCATCCGCGGATAAAGGAGAGTTGAATCATGCAGCTATATGACAAGGATTTACTGTCCATGCAGGAGGTCCGTGAACTGGTCGGCGCGGCCAAAAAAGCCCAGCAGGAGCTGGCCGGCATGACCCAGGAGCAGGTGGACCGCATTGTCCGCGCCATTGCGGACGCGGGCGTGCGCAACGCGCGGCGCCTGGCGGAAATGGCCAATGAGGACACCGGCTTCGGCAAGGTCGAGGACAAGGTCATCAAAAACGTGTTCGGCAGCCGCGGCGTGTACGAATACATCAAGGATATGAAAACCGTGGGCGAGCTTGAACGCGACGAGGTCAATAAAACGCGCACCATCGCCGTGCCGGTGGGCGTGATCGCGGGTCTGATCCCCTCAACCAATCCCACGTCCACCGCGCTGTACAAGTCCGAAATCGCGATCAAGGCGGGCAACGCGATCGTGTTTTCCCCGCATCCGACCGCACTGCGCTGCATCATGGAGACGGTCAAGGTCATCCGCCAGGCGATTTCCGAGGCGGGCGGGAACGAGAACCTGGTCTCCTGTATCACGATTCCCACCATGGAGGCCACCGATAACCTTATGCGCCACCGCGACGTTGCTTTGATTTTGGCGACCGGCGGTTCGGCCATGGTGCGCGCGGCCTATTCCTCCGGCACGCCGGCGATCGGCGTGGGGCCGGGCAACGGTCCGGCCTATCTGGAAAAGACCTGCGACCTGCCGCTCGCGGTCAAGCGCATCCTGGATTCCAAGACCTTTGACTGGGGTACGATCTGCGCCTCCGAGCAGTCCATTATCTGCGACGAGGATATGGCGGCTGCGGTGCAGGCCGAAATGGAAAAGCAGGGCGCCTACTTCCTCGACGACGCGGAGCGCGCCAAGCTCGGCAAATTCATTCTCCGCGCCAACGGCACGATGAATCCGGAGATCGTCGGCCGCAGCGTGGAAACCATTGCCAAGCTGGCCGGCCTGGATCGGGTGCCGGTGTCGGCGCGCGTGCTGGTCGCCCGTGAGGACGGCGTGGGCCGCGGCCATCCGTACTCCAATGAAAAGCTCGGGCCGATCCTTGCGTTCTATACCGGAAAGGACTATCGGGACGTGTGTGAAAAGGTTTGCACGATCCTGCGCTACGAGGGCGCGGGCCATACGTTCTCCATGCATACCAAGGACGAGCAGATGGTCGATTATTTTGCAAAGCGCGTGCCGGTTTCCCGCGTGATCGTCAATACCGCGTCCGCGCTGGGCGGTATCGGCGCCTCCACGGCGCTCATGCCCGCGCTGACGCTGGGCTGCGGCGCGGTGGGCGGCTCGGCGACGAGCGAAAACGTCGGCCCCATGCAGCTGCTCAATACCCGCAAGGTGGCCTACGGTCTTCGGGAGCTGGACGATATCCGGCAGGGCGCGCCCGACTGCAGCGACGGCATCTGCCAGAGCACGGTCGGCGGGATCAGTGAGACCGATCTGGAGGCGATCGTCCGCATGGTCGTCAGCCGGATGAAAAAGGCGTAAACAGGTTCATCAACCATTCAATAAAGCTTAGGAGGAATTGATTATGGCAACGACGACACAGGCACTCGGCATGATCGAAACAAAGGGACTGGTCGCATCCGTGGAAGCGGCCGACGCAATGGTAAAGGCGGCAAACGTAACGCTGATCGGCAAGGTACATGTCGGCGGCGGCCTGGTGACCGTGATGGTGCGCGGGGACGTGGGCGCGGTCAAGGCCGCGACCGACGCGGGCGCGGCGGCAGCGGAGCGAGTGGGCGATCTGATCTCGGTACATGTGATCCCGCGGCCGCACGAAGAGGTGGAGTATATCCTGCCCTCGCTGGATAAGCAGTAAAAAGCGGAAAACGACAGAAAAGGAGTAAGGTAACATGGCAAATATGCAGGCACTCGGCATGATCGAGACAAAGGGACTGGTCGCATCCGTGGAGGCGGCCGATGCAATGGTAAAGGCGGCAAACGTAACGCTGATCGGCAAGGTACACGTTGGCGGCGGCCTGGTGACCGTGATGGTGCGCGGGGATGTGGGCGCGGTCAAGGCTGCGACCGACGCGGGCGCGGCGGCAGCGGAGCGAGTGGGCGATCTGATCTCGGTACATGTGATCCCGCGGCCGCATGAGGAAGTGGAGTACATCCTGCCGACTCTGGACAAATAAGGCGCGGCGGTACGGCAGAAGCCCATCCGCCTTGAGGAGGTGAAGCGTTTGAAATATATCACGGAGACAGCGCTGCGGCATGAGCTGCACGCGATCGAGCCGGAGAGCTATGTGGTACCCAGGGGACAGAAGCTGACGCCGGCAGCGCGCGAGTATCTTCAGACGCGCAAAATCAAGATTGTGCCGGAGGAGCGGCAGGGGAAAGCCAGCCCCTGCTCGGCAGGGGTGGTAAACGCGCTGGCGGCGCCCGCGGCTGTGCCGACGGCAGCGGCGAGGTTCGTTGACTATGAGACCGGCGCGTTTTACGCGGAAAAGCCCGAGCATATGACGCACCTCGCGGGCAACCTGCTGGTACAGAAAAGCCATCCGCGCATCCTGTTTCGGGGCAGGCTGGACGCGCTGCAGGCGTCTGTCGTGCTGGCGCAGACCGAGATCAGCGGACGCGGAGGCAGCGAAAAGCTGCTGGAGGACCTGAACGACCTGCTGCACGCGCTGCGCGAGGTGATGCGTTGCGACGTGCTCGATGAGCCGTTCACCATGGAAACGCTGATCGGACTGACACACGCCGGCCTGCGGGAGCAGTCGCACGACCCGCAGCGCTTTTTCGGCGTCAAGGCGATGACGCTGCCCGAGTATACCATGGGGCGCGATTTCGCCCTGCTCAACAGCCTGCGCGCCGCGGTGCGGGAGACCGAGGTCGCGGCGGCGCTGGCGTTTCGCGAGGGCGCGAAATGCACCAGAGAGGATCTGATCGAAGAACTAAACCGTATGTCCAGCGCGCTGCACATTATGATGTGCCGTTATCTGGCCGGACAATATGGGGCATAGCGGAAAACGGAAGGAGCGCTGGAACAAATGATGGATATGGAGCGCGTTAACGACTATATGGCCCGCGTGAGCGCGTCGGAGCATACCACCTTTCCGCCGGCTGACGGAGAAATGAAGGTGGGGCTGGACCTGGGTACGGCCTATATCGTGCTGGTCGTGCTGGACGGGGCGGATAATCCTGTGGCGTGCGAAAAGCAGGCGGCCTCGGTGCTGCGGGACGGCGTGGTGGTCGATTACCTCGGCGCGCTGCAGATCGTGTGCGAGCTGAAGCGCAGACTGGAGCAGCGGCTTGGCAGGGAGCTGGAACGGTGCGCCATCGCCATGCCGGCGGGGACGGAGTCGAGCGCGCGGACACATCAGTATGTGGCCGAGGGCGCGGGGTTTGAAGTGACCGCCGTGCTGGATGAGCCGACCGCTGCGAACGCGGTCTACCAGATCGACAACGGCGTGGTGGTGGATATCGGCGGCGGCACGACCGGCCTGGCCGTCCTGCGGGAGGGAAAGGTGGTCCGCATCGAGGATGAGCCGACCGGCGGCACGCATCTGACCCTGGTGCTGGCGGGCAACTATCATATCCCTTTCGCGGAGGCTGAGTCCATCAAGCAGGACTACGCGCGTCATAAGGAGATCTTTCCCGTGGTCAGACCCGTTGTGGAAAAAATGGCGGCGATCGTAAAACGCTATGTCGATAAAACAGAAACGGAAACACTCTACCTGTGCGGCGGCACCTGTTGCCTGACCGGAATCGAAGAGGTCTTTGCGCGGGAAACGGGCATCCGGACGGTAAAGCCTGCCGACCCGTTTCTGGTGACGCCCGCAGGGATTGCCATGAACTGTAAGTGATAAGCGGAAAGGAGGGGAGCCATGGAGCGAACAGAGCTGGTCGAGGAAATCGTGCGGCGGGTCACGGCAAGACTGCATGAGCTGGAGGGAGCGGAGCAGGCAGACCCGTCTGAGAGCAAGCAGGGCCTGCTGATCCTGACACAGGCGCACGGCACGGCCTGTCACAGCGTGCTGGAGAGCGAGGCGGTCCGCCGGAAATGGCGGGTGGACTGCGCCCTGCAGCGCGAGTATGACGTGGAGCTGGCGGATTACGATGCGGTGCTGCTCGGCGACCTGAGCTGCGGCGCGCTGGACCGGATCGCTTCCGGCGTGGGAGACTGCGCCTTTACCCGTTTGGCGGTGCAGGCCATCCTCGCGGGGAAAAAGGTCTATATCCTCGCGGAGGGGGTGGAGCTGTACCGGTATCGGGAGTCGGCACCAGCGGTGTACTATAAGATGCTGCAGCAAAAGCTGGACTTTTTGCAGGCAAGCGGCGCGGTTCTCTGCACGCAGACCGATGTCGGGCAGTTGCTGACCGAAAAGCAGCCCGCGGCGAAATTACAGGTGCCGCCTGCGGAGGCGTCCAACGCAAAGGAAAAGACGCTGGCCAAGCGGGTGCTGACCGAGCGCGACCTGATCGACGCGGAAAAGCAGGGCGTTGCCTGCATCCGCGTGGGCGCGGGCTGTATCATCACGGCGCTGGCCAAAGACCTGGCGGCGGGCAGAGGCATCACGATTATCAAGGGGCAGGACTGAAACCCGTGGCGCGGGCTGAGCCGCCGGCGCGCCAACGTATGCCCGACAGGAGGGGAACCATATGAAAATTGCCAAAGTGATCGGGAATATCTGGGCCACCCGCAAGGAGGAACGGCTGGCGGGCTATAAGCTGCTGATCGTGCAGCCGGTCAACATCCTGGACGGCTCGCCGGATCGCGCGCCCATCGTGGCCGCCGATATGATCGGCGCGGGCATGGGGGAGACGGTCATCATCGTCGGCGGAAGCTCGGCGCGCAGCGCGGCGGGCGATATGTCGGTGCCGGTGGACGCGACCGTGGTCGGCATTGTGGACGATCAGGAGTTCGACCCCGGTATTCTGGAGGAAAAGGAAGCGGTGAAACCATGAATCTGACCGAAACCATCAAGGCGGCCGGCATCGTCGGCGCGGGCGGCGCCGGATTCCCGACGCATGTCAAGCTGGACGCCAAGGCGGAGTGCCTGATCGTCAACGCGGCCGAGTGCGAGCCGCTGATCGAGACGGATAAATACCTTTGCCGCACCTGTGCGCCGCAGATCATCCAGGCGGTGCTGGCGGTCAAAGAGCATTTGGGCGCAGGCCGCGCGGTCATCGCCCTGAAAGGCAAATACGAACAGGAGATCGGCGCGCTGTCCGAGGCGATCCGCGCGACGGCCGCGCCGGTCGAGATCTTCCGGATGGGTACGTTCTATCCGGCGGGCGACGAACAGACCATGGTGCAGCAGGTGACCGGACGCTCGGTCCCCGAGCGCGGCCTGCCGCTTGATGTCGGCTGCGTGGTGGACAACGTCGGCACCATGCTCAATATTTACGACGCGCTGCAGGGACGGCCGGTGGTGGATAAATACCTGTCGGTCGTGGGCGAGGTGAAAGAGCCGGTTATGCTGCATGTACCGATCGGGACGCCGGTCATCGACTGCGTGCGCGCGGCCGAGCCGCAGCTCGCGGACTATGCGCTGATCCTCGGCGGGCCGATGATGGGCAGGCAGTTGACCGGCGCGGACGAAATACGCGGCGCGGTCGTAACCAAGACCACGGGCAACATCATTGTGCTGCCGCGTGACCACTATCTGTTCCGGCGGGCCGCGACGCCGCTGGAAACAATCCGTCACCAGGCGCGCAGCGCCTGCATCCAGTGCCGGATGTGTACCGACCTGTGTCCGCGATACCTGATCGGCCACGCCATTCGGCCGCACCTGATTATGCGCAACCTGTGGCGTGAGCAGGGGGTAACGGACGACGCGGCATACGTCCGTATTTTCGGCGAGGCAGCCAACTGCTGCGACTGCGGCGTATGCGAAATGTTCGCCTGCCCGATGCAGCTTTCGCCGCGCAAGGTCAACCAATACGTCAAGCGCTGGCTGCGGGAAAAGGGACTTCAGGTGCCGCGGGACAGCGCGCCGCAGGCGCGAGCCGAGGTCGATCAGCGCCATACGCCGACCGACCGCCTGGTCAGCCGGCTGGGGCTGTCGGCGTATTACGGTCTGCACGCGCACGACTGCCGGACTCTTACGCCGGATGAGGTATTCCTGCCGTTCTCCCAGCATATCGGCAAGCCGGCGCATCCGGTCAAGCAGGCCGGCGACACAGTCGAGCGGGGCGAAGTGCTGGCGCAGGCGGCGGAAGGCCTGTCCGCACAGATTCACGCCAGTATTTCGGGCGTGGTGACGGAAATTACAGAAAGAGGCGCCCGCATCCGCGGACGGAAGGAGTGAGCACTATGGGAATTTCCAGCAGGATGGCCATCGGCATGGTGGAACTGAACAGCATTGCGCGGGGCATCGAAACCTGTGACTATATGGTAAAGGCGGCGACCGTGGAGCTGCTCCGCTCCTCCACGGTGTGTCCGGGCAAATACCTGATCCTGATCGCGGGCGAAACAGGGGACGTGAAAGCCTCCATGACGGAGGGAATCAAGCGGGGCGGCGAGTGCGTGGTGGACACGCTGACCATCCCCAACATCCACGCGGATGTGATTCAGGCCATCAGCATGACCACGCAGATTGAAAGGCCGGGCGCGGTCGGCGTTTTGGAGTATTATTCGGTAGCGTCCGCCATCATTGGCGCGGATATCGCGGCCAAGGCGGCGGATGTGCAGCTGATCGAGGTGCGCATCGGCTATGCGATCGGCGGCAAGGGCTATGTGACGCTGACCGGCGATGTCGGCGCGGTGCGCGCCGCAGTGGCCGCCGCCAGGGAGCAGGCCGAGCTGCTGGTCGGCACAAGCATTATCCCGCGCCCATCGCCCAAGGTGTTTGAGGCTCTGATGTGACCTGGCAGCGGAAAGGGGAGGATGACGATGAAAGTAAACGAGGAGCTGATTCGCAGCCTTGTGGAAAAGGTGCTGGCCGAGACAAGCTGGCAAAAGCCGGCGCAGAGCGAAAGCGGCGGGTGCGGCTTTGAGAAAACGGTAGATCCCAGCGGCGTGCTCAGCGTGCGCGTGCCGACCGTGCGCCTTGAGCCGTTTGAGGGGCGCGATGACGTGCGCCTGAAAGACGTGGCGACGCTCGAGGAGGCGCCGCGCATCGGCTGCGGCATCATGGAGCTGCGCGACGGCGCGGATTTTGAATGGACGCTCACTTACGACGAATGGGACGTTGTACTGGAGGGGCGGCTGGAGATCCGCATAGACGGCCGCACCGTAGGCGGCGACGCAGGGGATGTGCTGTATATCCCGCGCGGTAGCCATATCCACTTTACAACGCCGCAGTATGCGAAATTTGCCTATACAGTATTTCCGGCGGATTGGTGAGACAGGGGCGCTGTTATGTTTACTAAGCTGATCGAAAAACTGAAAAAGAATTATACCACGCTGGTGTTCACCGAGGGGGCGGACCCGCGTATCCTGGAGGCTGCCTCCCGCCTCAAGCGGGAGGACATTCTGCAGCCCTTGCTGATCGGGGACGTACAGGAGGTGCGGCAGGCCGCGCGGGCAGGCGGCTTCGACATTGCGGATATCCGCATCGTCGATCCGCTGCACTACCGCCGTATGGACGAGCTGGTGGATAAAATGGTAGAGCTGCGGAAGGGCAAGCTGTCGCCTGAGGAATGCCGCGGGCTGCTGCAAAAGGGAAATTATTTCGGCACCATGCTGGTAAAGCTCGGCGTGGCAGACTGCCTGCTCGGCGGTGCGACCTATTCCACGGCGGATACGGTGCGTCCGGCGCTGCAGCTGATCCGTACCAAGCCGGGACACCGGATCGTCGGCTCGTGCTTTATCCTGACCCGCGGGAGCGGAAGCAGCGCGGAACTGCTGGCGATGGGGGACTGTGCAATCAATATCAAGCCGGATGAGGATGAACTGGCCGAGATCGCAGTCGAAACCGCCGAATGCGCGAAGCTGTTCGGCATTGACCCACAGGTGGCGTTCCTGTCCTATTCGACCAAGGGGTCGGGAAAAGGCGAGGATGTAGACAAGATGCGCCGCGCGGCCCAAACGGCGAAGCAGGCGCGTCCCGACCTGATGATCGAGGGAGAGCTGCAGTTTGATGCGGCGGTATCGCCCGAGGTCGCGCAGACCAAGTGCAAGGGCCTGCCGGTGGCGGGACATGCCAACACCTTTATCTTTCCGGATATCAACGCCGGCAATATCGGCTACAAGATCGCGCAGCGCCTGGGCGGCTTTGAGGCCTATGGGCCGATCCTGCTGGGCTTAAACGCGCCGATCAACGACCTGTCCCGCGGCTGCAACGCGGAGGAAGTCTATTATATGGCGATCATCACGGCGGGACTGCGGTGAGGCCTTGACGGGAATACAAAAAAGAGGGGCGGACGCCCCCCTTTTCCTTTTCGCGCGGCTGCAACGCGGATACCGCCGGCCGTATCCTCCCGCAACGCTGCCTTCCAGCAGGGTCGCCATAAACCAGTCCAGATTGAGAACGAACATTTCGCGCATGCGCGCGTCCTTTTTGCTGTCCGAGGGCAGCTTTTCTGCGCGGCGGCAGGTGGAAAGATAGTGCTCGCGGACGAACGCCGACCCGTCCCGCACCACGTCCGGTGCGAGCAGGCCGAGCCGCAGCCCGACCGATCGGGACCACGGGAACGTGTCCTCGAACAGGATCTCCTCGCGGTGGTACCAGGGATAGCCGCCGAACAGCTCGTCGGCGCACTCTCCGGAAAGGCATACGGTCGTGCCGCCTTTTTTCACCTCCGCACAGAATAGCAGCAGCGAGGAATCCACGTCCGCCATGCCGGGCAGATCGCGGGCGTCGGTCGCGGGCAGAAGCGCGGCGCACAGCGCCTCCGGTTCAATGACAACGTTATGGTGCGCAGTATGAAGCGTATCCGCCATCATTTTAATATACGCGTTGTCGCTGTTTGGTTGGAAGCTGCTTTTTGTAAAATACTTGTCGTTGTCGCGGTAATCGACCGACCAGGTGTGCAGGGTTTCGCCGCGCGCGGCGTAGTCCCTGGCGGCCAGCATGGACAGGATGGAGGAATCTAGCCCGCCGGACAGGAAGCAGGCCAGCGGCACGTCGGACACGAGCTGGCGCTGCGCCGCGTCGCAGATCAGCTCCCGCGTGCGCTCGATTGTGGCCTCCAAGTCGTCCGGATGCTCATGCGCCTCCAGCTTCCAGTATGCGGCGTCCGTATAATGCTCGGGGGTAAGGATGGCATAGTGGCCGGGCAGTAGGGAGTCGATCTGCCGGAACACGCCGGAAGCGGGCGGCCGCGCCGGACCGAGCAGCAGCAGGGAGCGCAGGCCGTCCTCGTCGATCACAGGTTCGACCTCCGGATGGCACAGCACCGTACCGATGGTCGAGCCGAACACCAGCCCGCCGCCCGTATGCGCGAGAAACAGGGGCTTGACGCCCAGCCGGTCGCGGCAAAGGGTCAGGCGGCGCTCGGCTTTCTGCCAGATGGCGAAAGCAAAAATCCCGTTGAGCCGCGGGAATGCATCCGTACCCCATTCCAGAAAGGCGTGCAGCACAACCTCGGTATCCGAATGCCCGGCAAACCGATGGCCGCGCAGGATAAGCTCGTGCCGGATATCCTCGGTATTATATAACTCTCCGTTATAAATCAGGACAGTATTCCCGTCGGACGATGTCATGGGCTGCTGGCCACCGTCCGGATCGATAACGATCAGGCGGCGGTGGACGAGCATCGCGTCCAGATCGCAGAACTGCCCCTCCGCGTCCGGCCCGCGCGGCGCGAGCGTGCGTTTCATGCGCTCCGCGACCGGCCCATAGCCGCGTGTATCATGTTCGTAATCGACAAAGCCTCCGATTCCACACATAGGCTTTTCCTCCTTAAAATTTTGGTCTTCCATCCTTTTTATGCCGGTATGCGTCCGGATATGCGCCCAGACGCACGATAGATGATTACAAAACGGAGACTGAAACGGCAAATTAACGAGGGGTAAAAAATCCAATCTGCACAAAAATGCGGGGCGAAATTCTCAGGCAAAAGTCTGTTAAATCCTTGACATATTGCGGCCAAACAGTATAATAGAAGTAGACATGCTCCAAAGTTGGGTGTCGGTGGATGCGGCGCTTGATACCTATGGTGTCCGGCGCTGTGTTTTTCTGTTCACCTGCGAATTTTTTTTGGGAGGTATATGGCATGGATTTTAGGCTTACAAAAGAAGAAGCACTGTTCCAGAAGATGTGCCGCGAGTTCGCGATTAACGAAGTTGAGCCGATCGCCGCGGAGATCGACGAGCAGGAGCGCTATCCGGAAGAGACTGTCCAGAAGCTGATGAAGTACGGCCTGATGGGCATTCAGTTCCCCAAGGAAGTCGGCGGTTCCGGCGGCAACTACGTTTGCTATTCGATCGCGATCGAAGAGATCAGCCGCGTCTGCGGTACGACCGGCGCGATCATTTCTGCGCACGGCACGCTGGGCGCCTGGCCGATTTACGCGTTCGGCACGCCGGAGCAGAAGGAGAAATGGCTCCGCCCGCTGATCGAGCCCAAGGAAGGCGCGAAGGTTGGCGCGTTCGGTTTGACCGAGCCTAATGCCGGTACCGATTCCGCAGCACAGCAGACCATCGCTGAGAAGCAGGAAGACGGTTCCTACATCCTCAATGGTACCAAGGTGTTCATCACCGGCGGCGGCCGCGCGGATACTTATGTCGTTTTCGCCATGACCGACAAAGCAAAGGGCAACAAGGGCATTTCCGCCTTTATCGTAGATAAAGATGACCCGGGCTTCTCGATCGGCAAGATCGAGCACAAGATGGGCATTCGCGGCTCGCAGACCGCAGAGCTGATCTTTGAAGACGTACACCTGCCGGCGGACCGTCTGCTGGGCAAGGAAAACGGCGGCTTCAAGATCGCGATGATGACGCTGGACGGCGGCCGTATCGGTATCGCTTCTCAGGCGCTCGGCATCGCGCAGGGCGCGCTGGACAAGGCGATCCAGTACATGAAAGAGCGCGTACAGTTCGGCAAGACGCTGGATAAGTTCCAGGGCCTGCAGTGGATGGTAGCCGACATGTACACCCAGATCGACGCTGCCCGCCTGCTCGTCCGCCGCGCGGCGTTCAACCACGATGTTGGCCTGCCGTTCACCAAGGAAGCCGCTATGGCCAAGCTGTACGCTTCCGAGGTCGCTATGGACGTTACCACCAAGTGCGTGCAGATTTACGGCGGTTACGGCTACATCCGTGAGTACCCGATGGAGCGCATGATGCGCGACGCCAAGATCACCGAGATCTACGAGGGTACTTCTCAGGTTCAGAGAATGGTCATCGCTGGTCAGGTACTGCGCTAAGAAAAGGAGGAGAACAGAACTATGAAAGCAATCGTATGTGTAAAGCAGGTTCCGGATACCTCCGGCAAGGTAGCGGTGAATCCGGACGGGACGCTGAACCGAGCGTCGATGGAAAC
>NZ_JACOPL010000012.1:0-76780 GCF_014287995.1 Agathobaculum faecis | reverse complement strand
TTCGAGCCGTTCTTTCTCTTTTCCGAACTTTTCCGGCCGCCGCCCCTTCCGAAGCAGCTTATTCAGTATATCAAACCCAAAGCTGTTTGTCAAGAACTTTTTTCTTCTTTTTTCAGCTTCGAAAATTTTATAATTAAAGTTACCAAGAGGACAGCACTCTGGTAACTTTATTTTTTGCCGTAAAAGGGCAGGAATACCAGTGTGATTCCCCGAAAAACAGAACGGAAAGGAGAGGCTAAGGATGGCAAAAGTGACGCATGAAATGCGAAAAACTATCTACGAAATGTGGCGTACCGGCGCAAGCAAAAAAGACATTAGTGAACACCTGAAGCTGAATGTAAACACCATCAGGAACGAGCTGTGTAAAGGATACAACGGGCAGATCTACTCAGGCGGCAGACCGGTCTACGATCCGGAGCTTGCGGAGCGATGCAGCAATAGCCACGGAAGGCAGGCGCACCGGGAGCAGATGATGCGTATGGTGTCCGCACCGCCCAGCATCTGCCCGGGCGATGATATGGGCGAAGCATCTGCCCAGGATGATTAAAGCCACATGATACATCGCAGACCTGTGGCATGGTGGAGGATATGCTGCAGTATTTGCTTCAACCAAAGACATTTTCAAGGGGATAATCAAAATGAAAACAATTTCCATCATCAACCTGAAAGGCGGTGTCGCAAAGACGCTCACTACTATCAGCATGGCACATATCCTGTCAGAACGGCACGGAAAGCG
Source organism: Agathobaculum faecis (assembly GCF_014287995.1). Classification (NCBI taxonomy): domain Bacteria; kingdom Bacillati; phylum Bacillota; class Clostridia; order Eubacteriales; family Butyricicoccaceae; genus Agathobaculum; species Agathobaculum faecis. Next base: position 76,044 of record NZ_JACOPL010000012.1, on the reverse strand, counting down.
CGTGCTTGTCGTGGACAACGACAAGCAAGGCAATACCAGCAAAACATTTGGCGTACATAGCTATGAGCGCGGCAGCGTCGCGGAGCTGATGCTGGATCGCAACGCCGACCTGGCTGATACCATCTGCCATACCCGCTATCAACGGATCGACGTGATCCCTGCAAACATGAAGCTGCTCACCGCCAATATGCAGGTGATGATGGACAGCAGCCGTCCGCAGCAAACCCGCCTGCGCGCAGCTCTGCGCAAGGTACAGGATCAGTATGACTACTGCCTGATCGACAACGCCCCGGATATCAACATCAGCACCATCAATGCGCTGGTCGCATCGAATGAAGCAATCATCCCAGTGAAGATAGACCGCTACGCCTTTGACGGCCTGCAGGAGCTGAAAGATCAGATCGCTATCACACGGGAAGAACTCAACCCGGCGCTGCGTCTGGCTGGGTGCCTGATCACCTGCTTCCAGCACGTAGAGGGCGAGCGGCAGGGCGAGGAATGGCTGCGTGCCAACATGGATTGCCCTGTATACAAAACGCACATACGTTACAGCGGCAAAGTAGTGGAAAGCTCGTTTGAAGCTACCCCCATCTTGGAATACAGCCGCCGCAGCGGTGCAGCGCATGACTACTGCGACTTTGTTGCCGAGTATCTGGATGATGAGAGGGGCTGCTGATATGGGATTTGCTATTACAGATATGCTGATGCAGTCCTCCCTCTCTTCTGCACCGGCAAAAGATCAGCCGATCCGCAGGATCAGCTACTATGATCTCGTTCCATCGGAAGATAACTTTTACTCCATGCAGGAGCTGGAAGAGCTTCAGACTGCGATTGAGCTTGCGGGACACATCTTAAGCAACCTTATTGTAACACCGCTGCCGGACGGCAAGTACAAGATTCTGTCCGGTCATCGCCGTCATGCAGCGGTGGGGCGGCTTCTGGCCGCTGGGAAGGATGAGTACGAATTTCTGCCCTGTGCGGTTGAAGAGCTGACGGATGAAGATCGTGACGTCCGCGAACAGGTGCTGCTCATTACAGCCAACAGCCAGCGCGAAAAAACGGCATGGGACAAACTGGAGGAAGTCCGTCAGATGCGGGATATTGCACGCCGCACGAAACAGGAGCGCGGCATTGCCGGGCGCGTCCGTGACCTTGTGGCACAAAGCCTGCACATCAGCTCCAGCCGCATTGCCAAGTACGATTCCATTTTGAACAACCTGATCCCCTCTTTAATGGAGGAAATTAAGGCGAACCGCCTATCAATTTCTACGGCCTATGACCTCAGCGGCCTGCCTGCGGACAGGCAGCAGGCAAGCTATGATTTTTATCTTAACCACGGCAAGCTACCGAGCGAATCGGCTCCGTCTGGTGTGTTCCAGTCGAACACACAGCCCTCTGCCCCTGCGTCAAGCGAACCGGCTCCGTCCGATGTGTTCCATCCGAACACGCAGCCCTCTGCCCCTGCGTCAAGCGAACCGGCTCCGTCCGATGTGTTCCATCCGAACACGCAGCCCTCTGCCCCTGCGTCGAGCGAACCGGCTCCGTCCGATGTGTTCCATCCGAACACACAGCAAACTCCCCAACAGATATTCCATGCAAATGCACCATACAAGCCGCTGACACAAGCAGAAATCGATAAAATGCACTTTGATCGCGTCTGGATCGATTACGGAATGGATGAGGATGGCGAAAGATTTGGTGAAGAAGGCGTCGTGCTATATGGGAAACTGTATTCCATTGATGTGCTCGACGGCGCAGGTCTTGAAGATCTTCTGCTTGACGCGACAGGTGGCGATACCCTCGACAATTCAAGCGGAAAATACACGGTTTACCGATGCCCTCCCAAGGAAAACACCGATGCTTGAGGTCTGTCCGATGAAAATCAAATTCGAGATCGGAGATGGGAAATGCCCGCCGGGGGTGAAGTATGAGTAAGCGAGTGATAGATGTTGCCTGTGGCAGGAGGACGTACACATTTGAGAATCGGATTGATTGATGTAGACAGCCATAATTGGCCAAACCTCGCGCTGATGAAAATATCCGCATATCACAAATCCATTGGTGATGATGTGGAGTGGTGGGACGGATTTGCACAATATGACCGCGTGTATATGTCGCGTGTATTTGATAACACATATTCCGAGGATGAACCCGAGCCGTGCAACGCATCGGAAATTATCAAAGGCGGTACGGGATATGGGTTAGATAATACATTGCCGGATGAAATAGAGCACATAATGCCTGATTACGGTCTTTATCACTGGATGCCACAGGATACGGCCTATGGATTTTTGTCGCGGGGTTGTCCCCGTGGGTGTGAGTTTTGCATTGTTTCCCATAAAGAAGGCCGCAGAAGTGTAAAGGTCGCAGACCTTGCGGAATTCTGGAACGGGCAAAAGAACATCAAACTGCTTGATCCTAACCTGCTGGCTTGCCCTGAGCATACCGACTTACTCAGCCAGTTAGCAAGCAGCGGCGCGCAGATTGATTTTACGCAAGGGCTGGACGCGCGGCTGCTCTGTGCAGAAAACATTTCTTTACTTAATTTGATGCGGATCAAAGAAATTCATTTTGCGTGGGATTCTTTGCGTGAAACCGACGCTGTACTGCGGGGACTTCGGTTGTATGTGGAAAGCGGGCGAAAAAACCGTCATGGAGAATATGGGACGGTGTATGTGCTGACGAATTTTAATACCACTATGGACGAAAACCTCTTTCGGATCTATACGCTGCGCGATATGGGATATACCCCCTATGTCATGATCTATGACAAACCAAATGCGCCACGGGAGATCAGGCTCTTGCAGCGTTGGTGCAATAACAAGCCGATCTTTCGAAGCGAACCGGATTTTGCAAGGTATGATCCACGGAGAAGCTGAAAGGTAGGCTGGCTGCAAAAGCAATGAATAAACTTCTAAAAAGCAAGACATTACGATGGGAAATCGTTACAGGAATATCGTCTCTGGTTATCGGCACCCCAATAGGCTTCTGGCTTAACCATGTCATCTATGCCTATTGGGATGCGATAATGTCAGCTTGGATAGCGTCCTATGATAGCCGAGAGCAGGCGATTACTTCGCTGCCGTCCTATGTAGGATCGCCGGTTGTGGAGACTGCTATATTCGCTGTCTGGATCGGGTTGATTATGCTGCCATGGATCTTTGTGCGGTTAAGGACGAACTTGAAAATAATGCTATCGTTCTTCCTGTATGGAATTTCACTTGAGACATTATTTACTATAACTTACGCAATAGCTGGAGATACAGTTCCCGTTTGGATACACTTCCTTTTTATAAGCGCGGTCATTGATGCAGTGTGGATCTGCTTTCACTTTATAGGTTGGCTAATAAAAAGGCTCAGAAGCAACCGGTAAAAGGTATACCAAACCAATGAAGCAGACTGCGAAAAGCAATAGGGAGGGCTGCGTCATGGAAATAAACGATAATCATGTGGTTATAAATTGCATAAATGACGGCTTCTGTGATTTCTACGATATACTGCTCAGGGATACAATCATCGAGTACTGTCAACAACGCAACGTAAAATGTGATTCTACATTAACTGTATCTTATCACCTTAATCGGGACGCATGTACAGCGTGCATACTTATCAAGGATACAGAAAATCCAGATCCTATCATTGATATACTGATTAAGCATCCTCCGATTATTGGCGGCTGCTGGAGCAATCGGGTTGCGCGGCGGTTGGCAATCGGACAGCTTTATGTCAGTGCGTTTATACATTCTGTATGTGTGTTTCTGGAAGAAATATCATACGAACTCGGTCAGTCGTGGACAGTTATCAGCAATGACGATTGTTATTACGCACCGTTGCTGTATTTTTCTCGAGAAACAACAGATTTGTTGAAGGAAACCGACATCTGCTATATTCCACACATGGTCAGCAAATACCCTTCTGCCTTTGAACGGTTGGCGCAATGCGGTTACTCTTATAAAGCATACTGGGGGCTTGACGAAAACGATGAAAAAAATTCGGATTTGCCTTGAGGTGCAGGGGCTTGGACAGGACGAGTACGGCACGCCATGTTCAAATGTCGTTTGTGTGACGCTGGGCGATGACGATGCCGAGGAATTAACCGGCGCGGAGTACAAAGCATTCTTGGAACAGATCAAGATTGAAGATGTCTTACGACTGTGCTGGTTGGATCAGCAATTCAGCCCAGCAGACTGCCGGTTGATGATGCCGGAAGAGTACGATCTGGCAAACGGAGAGCAAAATGGACAAGGAACAGAAAGCGATTGAACGGATGCGGCTGGCGGCGCAGATGAGCGAGACCTACTACCAAAAGCCGCTGATCGTAACCACGAGCGGCGGCAAGGACAGCGATGTCTGCATTGCTCTGGCGGTGGCGGCGGGGATTGACTTTGAGGTGCAGCATAACCACACCACGGCAGACGCGCCGGAAACGGTATATCATGTGCGGGACACATTCCGAAGGCTGGAAGCCAAAGGAATCAAATGCACGGTAAACTGGCCGACGTACAAAGGTGCGCCGGTGACGATGTGGAGCCTGATCCCGCAAAAGCTGATGCCACCGACACGGGTAGTACGCTACTGCTGCTCGGTATTGAAAGAGGGCGGCGGTGCCGGACGCATGATTACAACGGGTGTGCGCTGGGCAGAGAGCGCGGCACGTAAAAATAAGCGCGGTATTTACGAGAGTATGCCGCACGACCTCAGCAAGAAAATCATTATCAACAATGACAATGATGATAAACGTCAGTTGTTCGAGAACTGCAGATTGCAGGCAAAACGCATCTGCAATCCGATTGTAGACTGGACAGATGATGACATTTGGGATTACATCCGCAGCGAACGTATTGAAACAAATCCGCTGTATGCGTGTGGATTTGACCGCGTGGGATGTGTCGGCTGCCCGATGGCCGGGAGAAAAGGCAGGCAGTTTGAATTTGCGCGATACCCAACATTTGAACGAGCTTATATCCATGCGTTTGACAGGATGCTGAAAATGCGCGTAGTGCGCGGCAAGCTGGACGGTTCGTGGCGTACCGGAACAACCGGCAAGGACGTGTTCCACTGGTGGATGGAGGACGGGGTATTGCCGGGACAGCTCACGTTCTCAGACGCCTGAGTTATGCTCCCTCTTTTTAAGTGCAGACCCCCAAATAACGATAGTCCGAAGGACAAAGGAAATACAATATGAAATTATCCCTTAATACGATTCTATGCGGCGATAGTCTAAAAATCCTAAAGACCCTGCCCGACAACAGTGTACATTGCTGTGTGACATCGCCGCCGTATTATGGTTTGCGGGATTACGGCATGGCGGGACAAATCGGACGGGAACCGATACCGGAGCAGTACATAGTCCGTCTGGTGGAAATATTCCGCGAAGTGCGGCGCGTACTGCGGGCAGACGGTACACTATGGCTTAATATAGCAGACAGTTATGCAGGGAGTGGAAAAGGTCGGAACGCAGATGGTAGCCATCGTCCCGATGGCAAGCAGGGTACGAATCGCGGGACAATAGCCGGTGTGCTGCACAAAGCACCCTCTTCAGTCGGCTGTAAGCCGAAAGACCTGATGGGCATTCCGTGGATGCTGGCGTTCGCACTGCGGCAAGATGGGTGGTATTGGCGTTCGGACATTATCTGGATGAAAAACAATCCCATGCCGGAAAGCGTAAAAGACCGTCCCACCCGATGCTATGAACACGTTTTTTTGTTTTCAAAATCCCGCCGCTATTTTTACGATGCAGAAAGTGTGGCGGAGCCTACGGCAGCATCCACAGTCCGAAATCTCAGGGACGTATGGCAGATCAATAAAGTCCCCTATAAGGGCACACACTTTGCTACTTTCCCTCCCAAACTGGCAGAAACCTGCATTGTGGCCGGATGCCCTCCTGCCGGCATCGTGCTTGACCCCTTTTTCGGCAGCGGAACCACTGGTCTTGTTGCTAAAAAAATGGAGAGGCACTATATCGGCATAGAGCTAAACCCCGATTTCTGCAAACTGGCACAAGAACGGCTATCCGGCACATCCAAAGCAGGATATATGTAACATAAAGAAACCGCCAACCGTACAAGCAAAATAACCACGGGCCTATCGCCTGTGGTCATGCACCGGAAGGTGAAACGCTTACGCAGATTATCCCCCTGCATGTTTCCTCCTCAAACTTCCGGTGTATGACCATGCGCGATGCGCAGCAATCAAGACAAGGCAGGTGAACGACCTTTGAAATTCACATTTGAAATTGATGCGGCCTTCCAAACGATGAAAACAGACAAAAAGCTGCCGGAAGGCGCGCCGCCCAAACAGGTTCAGCGTTATATTCAATCAGCGCGCCGCTCTCTGCTGCTGGAGGATCTTGAAGCCCAAAAGGCACAAGCCCGGCAAATACGGATAGGAGGTCTTGATAATGCCTGACGCATTGCATCTGCACCTTAGACCGTGTGAAATTGCCGTCATTCGCTATCATGAGCAGGATAATGAACTTGTGGAGCTGCGCTTCCGTATCGGCCAAGAGCGCGAAGCACGGTTTGCCCTCACACATATTTCTGCATATGATCCCGATTACAATGCTATTTTTTCCAGCCGGTTTCGAAAAAAATTACAAAGGAGACAGCGCCATGTCGAAAAATACACAACAATCCGCAAATAACGCTATATTATGCAGCGGATCTGAACCGCTGATTGGTGAAGGCGTGGGCTTTGAGCGCATCCGCCGTATCACCGGCTATCTGGTAGGCGATCTGGATCGGTTTAACAACGCCAAACGCGCCGAGGTAAATGACCGTGTAGCGCACGCTGCATCCAGACCCACGGCATGCCCTCCAATTAAGAAAGAAGCAGGATTGTGAGCGGAGAAACTACTATGAATTACTTGTATCATGTTTGGTATTTTTACTATGACGGCTACGGAGAACAGAATGAGGCGGCTTGTTGCTGTGAACTTCAGCGGAAAATAACAACTCCGGGTGATTATGAAGATTTGGTCAAAGCAATAAAAAAAGCACATTATCATCGGGATTCTTCGAACATTTCTGTTATCATCAGGAACATCCAGCTCCTGCATGATCCATCTGAGCCAGACAAGGGGGATTAGCGTGCTCATTCTGATCTGTGTCGGGCTGATCTGCATAATAGTCATTCAAATACTGCGGATCGCTTATCTCAACAAGAAAGTCGAGAAACTGGCTTTGAAAGAACGGCTATTGACACAAATTATCGAGGATCGCTGCATCCCCTATTACACCGGCGAGTAATCTCGCAGTAAAGCAAAAACTTTATTCCGCGTTATTCTCCTTAGACTGAGGTGGCACATGAACCATATAGAACGTATAAAGGAGCTGCTTTCGGCTTTGGGCTATACAATCACGGCCTGTTCGCCAGATCAGGATCTGATCAGTTTTTTATTCTTTCGTGCAGATCATATTTACCAACTGGAATGTTACGGCGGTGATTGGAATTGCACTGTACTGTGGGGGATGGCGCATGATGATAGCTGGGATAGCTCCCGGATTATAAAGTCTGAAGGTATCTTTGTACCATTCACATTAGATTTACTGGACAGCATAGCTGACGCTGCTCTGAAGGATTATCTGTCTGAAGCAATTGCGAGATGCGATACGGAGCAAGAAAAAGATAATTTTATCCGAGCCAGCACAGACAAAGTTTTGTCAACGCTACACAAGAATGATATTTTGCTATTTTAGCTGCGATTTTTTGCAATTTTATAGCAAAATTGCAAATCCATCTAATTTCTCTTGCTGTTCAGATATTACTTAAAGCTTATTATCATAATACCCTGTTTCCATATAAAAGTCTATTAACCATAATAACAGAGGAGGAACCATCACATGAGCAACGCAATTTCCATCAACAACACCGTCCTTATGGGACGGCTCACCCGCGATCCGGAGCTGCGGTATGTCAGCGGGGACATCCCCGTTTGCTTTTTTAAGCTGGCAGTCGCACGGCAGACCTCCGGCGAAGAGAAAACAGACTTCATCCCTTGCGTGGCATGGCGTGAAAAAGCGAAGTTTGTATCCCAATGGTTTTCCAAAGGCACACTGGCTGTCGTGATCGGGCAGGTCACCTCCCGCATATGGGCGGATGACCAGGGCAGCAACCATATTGCATTTGAAATCCTGTGCGACCAGATCCAGTTCGGGGAAACCAAGCGTCAACGGCTGGACCGTGAATCTGCGGACAAGCAGGGGGACGCCGCGCGCGGCAGTTTGCAGATCCTGGCGCTGGATGCTGAAACCGGCATGCTTTTGTCCGGCGCAGCCTATGACCTGTACCGCGCGGACGGCACGCCCGTCCAGCGCAACATGGCAGGGACGGACAGCGGCGCGCATATCGTCGGCCTGCCTGCCGGTGAGTACACCATCACGGAGGTCGCTGTCCCTGCGCATTACGCCCCTGCAGCGCGCTCGGTCACAGCGTCTATCAGACCGGGCGAGGACTGTGTGATCAAAATCCCGCATACCACACAGGCAGCGCCCCCTGCGGCGGAGCCTGCGCCCGCCGCTGCGTACAGCATCCCCGAGGGGATTTCGGACGATGATACAGATTCCCCCATCTGACCGCCGCGCCCATATCCGTGTGTTCCAATGGAACACACGGATACCCTTGTATGACAGAGGTAATCATGAGCAAAGAGGAATTGGAACATCTGAGGAGCCTGAACCGTGAACTGGAGCATGACCTGCGGCGGCTGCACGAACTGGAATCCGCCGTTTCCGGCCGCACTTCTTCCATATCCGGTCTGCCGCATATCGGCGTTTTGCAGGATAATGTCAGCCTGTACATATCCATTATAGACGAACTGAAACGGGTCATCATGGACCGCGTGCTCGAAAGTATTCTGGAGTATGCCAAGCTCAACGCATTTATCAATGGGATAGAAGACCCCCTGCTGCGGCAGATATTGCTTTACCGCTATGTAGACGACCTGCAGTGGCGTCAGATCGCAGCACAGGTCGGCGGGGACAATACCGCCAGCAGCGTCCGCAAGATCGCGGAACGATACTTGAAAACATTGCCGCAAGGCACAGCACAAAAGACATGAAGGAGGTGTTTCAAATGTCCGGATTTACAATGGGGTGCAGCCATGCCCTGCGCAGCAAAGGCCTGTCCCTTGCAGCCAAGGGGCTGTACCTTGTCATATCGTCGTTCTGCGGCATGCCGGGATGGCGGCTCTCCAAGTCCCAGCTGGTGCAGTTCTGCGAAAGCCGTTATGCGCTGGAAAAAGCGTGGCATGACCTGCTGGAAGCCGGATATCTGAAGCACCGCTTTTCCCAGACGGGCAATAGCGGCGCATTTGTCCATACATACGACCTGCTGCAGCTGCCGGAGGATTCCCCTGCATATCAGTATGCCGCGCCGTCCGGGCGCACGGGCGGGGACTGCCGTTTCCGCCCCGCCGGCGATACCATGCGCGATTTTACCCGTATCCCCAATGCCGTGCTGCGCAGCAAAACCATCCCTTTGGCAGTCAAAGGGCTTTTCGGCGTGGTCTTACACCTGACATTGATCCCGCATTTCCACCTGAACCCGGAGGGCGTGCGTGCGTTTTGTGCGGAGCGCCTTAAACGCTTTTCCTCGGTATGGCGCGCGCTGAAGATCAGCGGCCTGCTTAAACAGCACCGTTACCCCACGGGGCAGGAGGACGGCTTTTCCTATCAGTATGAGCTGCTGGCAGAACCGGATCAGGAAACCCCATACCTTACAAACCATCACGCGGACGGTACGGTATCCACGGTAAAAACGATAGCGGGGTATTTAAGCCATGCTGGGAAGAAGCTGCGCGCACTGCGCCCCTCCTGCTCCAAAACGGCGCACAGGCGCGGTTCCAATGCTTCCGTGCCCTCCTCTGCCCCTGCGAGAAAAGCGCCGTATGCACCGTCTCAGGCGGAAATAGAAGCAGTGCGGCGGCGCATTGACGCAGGCCGTCTGGAATGGCAGTATGACGCCAAGCTTGTAGATATGGCAGCGGGCGCGCTGGCGGAGATCGAAAACGCGCCGGAGCTTACGGTCAGCAAACGTACCGTCCCCCTTGATGAGCGTGCGCCGCTGGCGTCCGCTTTCACATATGACGATATGTCATCGTTCCTCCGCACGAAAATAGACCTGTCCCGCGCCGGCAACCCTGCCGCCTATCTGCGCGCGGTGCTATTGAAATGGATGCAGGAGCGCGCGTCCGCGGGAAATCAGCGCGCCAAGCCGCTCAGCGACTGGGAGCAGGAGTGGCTGGAGCGGATCAAAGATGTACGCTGCCGGCGTCTTGCCGAGGAAGCCGGACAAAAAAATACAAGCACGACCTGACAGCCGTACCAGCGTTTATGCAGTACGGCTTATGGCCGTGCTTTTTTTCTGCCCAAAACCGGGGAATGCCGCCGTCACGGCGCGGGATCTGCGGTTTACACAGCCCCGCACGCGCCCTTGACACACCATACGCCTGTTTTCGGGGGGTGGTAGAAAAGAGGGGCAATGGTATTAGGGCTGTATGCGGTTCAGGCAGGATGTAATTTGTCTTAAAATAATAAAATACCCTTCATTTATACCTGTTTAATTATATTTCTGATAACAATACCGGTATGAACGGCAAGGCGAAAAAACTTTCTTTTTCCCTGCAACTTGTCCGCTTTGTCCACCCTGCCTGTGATAATCTGTATACTGGGCGGAAGCCCACGGGCAACGCCCGCAAAGAGCATCCAAATGGCTGGATGCTCTTTTTTTGTGCTAAAAAAGGAGGTTGCAGCGCCATGGGCAGAGTAAACGAATGGGCGGTCAACAGGGAAAGCGACGGGATTGTATACTGCTTCGCAGACGGCACAACACAGGTGGTCCGTCTGGAGGACTACCTGCGTGAAAACCCGGAATACACCGCCGAGGACTTCCGGCAGATCAAGGAACTCTCGGACGGCATGTTCTTTGAACAACATCAAACAGATTATCGCTACGGCTACATGAAAACCGATGCAGATTTTGACGATGTAGCCGCCGCGCTGCCGGCGTCAGACCCCGAGCCGTGTACAGCGCTGCTGCAGTGGGAACAGCGCCGGCTCGCAGTCCGTGCGGCGCTCCTGCTGCTGCACAGCGGCGGGCTGACCCCGGCGCAGAAAGAACGGTTCATAGATTATTTCCTGCGCGGGAAATCCATTGCGGAAATCGCCCGCAAACATCATATACATCGGCAAAGCGCTTGGGAAAGCGTTCACAGGCTGGGCGAACTGTTATCCTCCGGCACCGCCATCTGAAAATAAAGCATATTGTCCGCAGTATGTTTTTATTTTAATATGCCGCCAGTGCGAAACTGGCAGAAAGGAAAATTGATATGGCAAAATTCACACCAGACCAGCTCAAAGAGCAGATGGAGCAGACGGTCCGCCGTTTCCGCGAATCACCGGAAAGCTGGATGCAGTTCCTCGACACAGCGGCAAGGCTGTACAAGTACGATTTCCCCTCGCAGGTCATGATCTTCAACCAGCGGCCGGACGCCACCGCCTGCGCCGGCCTGCCGTTTTGGAACAACCGCACGCTGCGCAGGATAGCGCGCGATTCATCCGGCATCGGCGTCGTGCAGCGCCATGCGGATGGGCATGAACAGGTGCAGTACCTGTTTGATATTTCAGATACCCTCCCCCGGCGGGATAACATCCCGCCGCCGTACATTTGGGAGATGCGCGCAGACGCGCAGGACGCCGTACTGGATAACCTTTCCGCGCAGTCCGGTGAAGATACCCGTTTACTGGACAGCTTTTCTGATAACCTGTTTATCGCGGCGCAGAATCAGGCGTTCCATGACGCGGACAGCATCACGCAGGACCTTGATTTTATCCGTGCGGCAGTGGCGTCCGCCGCCTACTGCGTGCTGCGCCGGTGCGGCATAGACCCCGCGCCTTATGTCCGCTTTATCCCAACCGGAGGGCTTTCCACAGCGGACCTGCACCGCTTGGGTTCTGTAACCCAACAGTCCGTTAAAACCGTATTATCATCCATTGAGCGGACAATGAAACACTTGGATGGGTGTAAACTTTTTCGATTTACAACGCGAAACCGTATTGCGGGACAGGGCGCGGGGGTGTATAATAAGGATACGGAAAAAGACCGGCAGCTTACGGAAGGAGATGGGCAAAATGACCGAAGGAATGCAGGGCCAGACCGCGCAGGCCGAAACGGAGGAGATCACCTACTACACAGGGACGGACGGGAAGGAATACCCAGACAAGACGCCGAAGGAGTACGGGCCGTTCGGGCAGGAGCATCTGAGATACCTCATGAAGAACGATCCGGAATCCTATCAGGATATGGTGGTGAAAGGGACGCTGACCCAGTACCTCAACGAGGTCGCGGAGAGCGCGGAAGAGGATATGGAGCGGCTCATCCGGGCGCAGGCGGCGCAGGACGGGACGGACGAAAACCTGAAACGGACAGACCCCATGAAATGGGTGGGGCTGATGAACAACTACCGCCACTGCGCGCTGGAGATCGTGCGGCGGGACTGGATTTACTGTTAAGTAATAATGAAAAAGGGAAAGCGGCAGAGTTGAAAAAACCTGCTGCTTTCCCTTTTTCTGACGAACCGCCCGCGGTTCAGCTTTCGCTGATGCCGGAGGAAATCCCTGCGCGGGATGTGTTCCAGTCGAACACGCAGCCCGCCGCTGCGGATATGTTCCAGTCGAACACGCAACCAGCCGCCGAAGATGTGTTCCAACCGAACACGCAGACCGCCGCCGAAGATGTGTTCCATCGGAACACACGGCTCGGCCGGCATGAATTTACGCAGGCGGAAATAGACCATGTGCTGCGGCTCGGCAGCAACACAGACCGCCACCGCGAATGTATCGTCGCAGCCTTTGAAAAGCAGAAACCCATCGGCGGGATTGCAGCCGATCTGCAAACCATCTACCACGGCGGCAATGGCTTTTCCATCGGCGCGGAAATGTTCGCCGCGTGGTATGACAGGGACGGCGTCCATCTTTCCCGCGGGCGCTCCACACGGTATGACGCCGGGGCGTATCTCATCCCATGGGAACAGGCGGCAGGACGGATCGGGCATCTTATAGGAACCGGACAGTTTGCCACCAATGTCGAGGTCGCGGAAGCCGAGGGATACGAACGCCGCCAGCTTTCGGAAAAAATCTGGTTCCTTTACCATGACTTCGGTGAAGAGGCGCAAGGCTATCTGTCCAGCCTGTCCGGGGTACGGCGAAACAATTATCCGGAAGAAACAGCATGGCTCGCGGGACAGCTGAAAAATCCGGAATTTCTCCGGACGTTCACAGAGGAATATGCCGCGTTCCTGTCCGCCTATGACCGAAACCATGACCTGCTGCGGTTTCGGCATCATAAAACCAGGGACATCATGGATGGCCTGCATGATCTATCCCTTCCCCGCAGGACTTTTGCTTCGGGAATGACGAAAATCCCGGAGATCGGCCGGTTTATCACAGACGATGAAATTGATGTTTCCCTTTCGGACGGCGGAAACGTCGCAGGCGGGAAAAACCGTATCTACGCTTTCTTCCAGCAGGGACACTCTGCGAAAGAGCAGAAAGACTTCCTGCAGGAGGAATATGGCATCGGCGGGCGATCCCACGCGCTGTCCGGCTCTTCCCACAGTTGGGAAGATTATGACGGGAAAGGGATTCATTATAGAAAAAATGGCTGTCCGGATATCCACCTTACATGGGAACATGCCGCGAAACGTGTTGCCGCGCTGGTGCAGAACAACCGATACCTGCCTGCAGAGGCACAGGCGGCGGCTGATAAGGTGCGCGAGGGGAACGCGCTGGCGGAACAGGAGGAAATGGCTGCGCCTTCTGTGCCGGAGGGCAAGACAGGCCATGCAGTCCCGCCTGTCATGCCCCAAACCACGGGGGAAAATCCATATGAACCGGACAGCACACCCTATATCTTCTGCGAATGGAGTGAAAGCCCCCTATTTGAAGATGGGAAACGGTATTCCATCTATGAGTTTGACCGCCTGATGAAGCAGGCGGATGACGAACAGGTTGCAGGGAAAAACGCCGCTTTGAAAAAACATGGCACATGGGAGGACTGGTACGAAGCGGACGATCCTGAAAACGAGCGGTTTCTTGGCTATGATAAAACCAAATTTACTATCGTTATGCCTGATGGGCAGACCTATACGGAGCGGCAGGATATTGGCGATGGTGATGGCGGGGTGCTGGATTTCCTGAGTCGGTATCCCCAATATCAAAGCATCCTGCCGCAGCTGCGCGAGGCGTCCATTGTATCCCCTACACCGGATGAAGCAACCATTGGGCAGGCCGCTGCCACAGACCCCTCCCACGATGTGTTCCAGTCGGACACGCAGCCTGTCGCTGACGATGTGTTCCGACGGAACACATCGAAAAGCGCCGCGCCCAAACGGACGGTGCGGACGGTAAAAGAGATTTATGAACAATACCTGCCAGTGATTAAAGAAAAGGTCATGGCTGACGCTGCCTATCAAAATGCCTGCATGAATTCAGACGAGGAAAATGCCCGTATAGAAGCGGATGCTGCTACACGGCGCGCGGCGGTGAGTATCGGGGATACCGAGTTCCTCCGGCTTTATTATGACCTCAGTTCTTTCCATAACCATTTGCATAAAGTGGTATTTGATGAAACCTATCCTGCCCTGCACGCAAGCGCAGAACAGCCCGTTTCATCTGATGATGTGTTCCAAGGGAACACATTGGAGGAAGCCGTGCAGGCTGCTGCCACAGACCCTTCACGTGATGTGTTCCAAGGGAACACACTGGAGGAAGCTGTACAGGCCGCTACCGCAGACCCCTCGCGCGATGTGTTCCAAGGGAACACGCAACCCGCCGCTGACGATGTGTTCCAACCGAACACGCAGCCTGTCGCTGACGATGTGTTCCAGTCGAACACACAGCCCGCCGCTCACGATGTGTTCCAGTCGAACACGCAGACCGCTGCCGAAGATGTGTTCCATCGGAACACGCAGCCTTCTGCCGACGATGTGTTCCACGGGAACACACTTGAGGAAGCCGTACAGGCTGCTGCCGCAGCCCTCTCCCACGATGTGTTCCAGGGGAACACACTGGAGGAAACCACGCAGGCAATACCAGCGCCGTATGACCCACTTGCACCCGCCTATCAGGTTGGGACAGTGGTTTACTGGAACAAAGCGGCGCACATCATTTCCGGCGTCAGCCCCGCAGGAATCACGCTGAAAGAAGTCGGCGCGGAGGGTACGGAACTGTCGCCCATCGCCAAAGCTGTATTCGAGGGCCGGTTGTCTCAGGACGCCCGAAATACACCCGTCATAGACACCCTGACTATGGATATCGAAAATACAAACGACGATCTGCGGGAAACGCTCACCAGCGAGCACGGCCTGCTGTCACAGGCGGACAAGGACGCCATCGCCCGCCTCCTGCGGGACGGTCTGGGCAATGCGGAAATTGCGCAGCATCTCTCGGACGCCCACGCGGGTACAACCGGCAATTTCACCCTTTTAACAGGGGATGAAGCCGAGTATATCGCCACACCATCCGGTTTTTCCGTTGAGATTCAGGACAGGTTCGGTACGGAACTGTCGTATTCATGGACCGAAGTCGCGCGGCTCTGCCGCAGCCTGTATCAACAGGAGTTGGACGGCTTCCGTCACGCTGTCCCCGAACCTGCTGCAAGCGCGGATGTGTTCCAGCCGAACACACCGGAAGGGGCGGCGCGGAACGCGGGCAATTATCATATTACGGATGAACTGCTCGGCGTATCCCGTCCGCGCGAACGGTATCGTGACAACATTGCCGCACTCCGTCTGCTGCACACGCTGGAGCAGGAGAACCGCCCGGCTGCGCCGGACGAACAGGCGGCGCTCGCCCGTTATACCGGCTGGGGCGCGATCCCGCAGGCGTTTGATGCGGGGAATCCGGCGTGGGCTGATGAATATACCGAGCTTAAAGCGCTGCTGACAGACGATGAATATAAAGCCGCGCGCGCTTCCACCTTAAACGCGCATTACACCAGCCCCACGGTGATCCGTGCTATCTATGACGCCGTAGAGCACATGGGGCTTGCACCGGAAAGCATTCTGGAGCCGTCCTGCGGTACTGGTAACTTCTTCGGTATGCTGCCGGAGGGAATGAGAAACAGCCGTTTGTACGGCGTGGAGCTGGACAGCATCACGGGCCGCATTGCCCAAAAGCTCTATCCCAGTGCGGATATCACTGTATCCGGTTTTGAAAATACCGCATTTCCGGACAACACTTTCGACCTTGCCATCGGCAACGTCCCGTTCGGTGATTATCGCGTGAACGATAAGGCATATAACAAAGACCATCTGCTCATACACGACTATTTCTTTATGAAATCACTGGATAAAGTAAAGCCGAACGGCGTCGCTGCTTTCATCACCTCCAAAGGCACAATGGATAAGAAAGACACACACGTTCGCCGCCTGCTTGCGCAGAAGGCGGATTTGCTGGGCGCTATCCGTCTGCCAAACAATGCGTTCAAAGCCAATGCCGGCGCAGAGGTGACAACGGATATCCTGTTCCTGCAAAAGCGGGAAACGCCGCCGGAGACCGAGACTGAGTGGGTACAGCTGGGGCAAAATCCAGACGGGCTTTCCATGAACCGTTATTTCATCTCCCACCCGGAAATGGTCTTGGGTGAAATGAAGATGGAAAGCACCAGATACGGCTATGATACCACCTGCGCGCCGATTCCGGGTGCAGACCTGAAGGGGCAGCTTGCAGAAGCGGTACGGCATATCGGGGCGCTGGAGAAGCTGCCGGTGCGCGGCGCTGCGGATGTGTTCCAGTGGAACACATCGCAAAATACAGGAAGTACCCCGGATGAAGAGGTTGAAGATTATAGCTATTTCATCAAGGACGGGGCGGTGTTTTTCCGCGCCGCTGGCAGGGATGAGCCTACAGGATATAAGGAAACCGCATCGCAGCGCGCCCGCGGCATGATCGGCCTGCGAAAAACCGTGCGCGATTTGATCATAGCACAGACCGAAGGTTGTGATGATGACACGCTGCACGGGCTGCAGCGTACGCTGAACGGGCAGTACGACGCCTTTGTCAAAAAGCACGGCTATCTCCACGATACCGCCAACCGCCGCGCCTTTTCACGGGACGCAGGCTATCCGCTGCTGCTGGCATTGGAGGAGCTGGACGATGAGCAGAACGTCAAAGGCAAAAGCGATATCTTCACCCTGCGCACGATCCGGCCGCATATTGCCGTGACCAGCGCGGATACGCCGCAGGATGCGCTGGGTTTATCCCTTGCGGAACGCGGGGAAATCGACTTTGCTTATATGTCCCGCCTGCTGGGCGGGACGCCGGAGGGGCAGATCATTTCCGCGCTGCACGGGCAGATTTTCCGCGAACCGGTAAGCGGCGTCTGGCAGCCGGCGGACGAGTACCTTTCCGGCAATATCCGCGCAAAGCTGAAAACCGCGCAGGCATACGCGGAAAAAGACCCCGCTTTCTCATTTAACGTGAAAATGCTGGAAAGCGTCCTGCCCGAACCGCTCACCGCTTCGGATATCAGCGTGCGGCTCGGCACTGCGTGGATTCCGCCCGAAGATATTACGCAGTTTGTGCGTGAAGTCCTGCACCCGCCGTTCTATGCTGCAAATAAGATAACCGTATCTTACTCGGATGCAATCAAAAGCTGGTATGTATCCAACAAGGGCGCGGACAACGACCGCAATTCCTTTGCCCACACCAAATTCGGGACAAGCCGCGCGAACGGCTATGAACTGCTGGAACGGGCGCTCAACCTGCGGGATGTGCAGATATTCGATGTGAAAATCGTAGACGGCAAGGAAAAGCGTATCCCCAACCAACAGGAGACCATCAAGGCGCGCGGGAAGCAGGACGCGCTGCGGCAGGCGTTCAAAGACTGGATTTTTGCAGACCCGGAACGGCGCGAGCGTCTGGTCCGCTACTACAACGAGCATTTTAACCACACCCGCCCGCGCACCTATAACGGGGATTACCTCTCTTTCCCCGGCATGAACCCGAACATTACCTTGAAAGAACACCAGCGCAACGCGGTTGCCCGCATCCTCTACGGCGGCAATACCCTGCTGGCGCATTGTGTTGGCGCGGGGAAAACATGGACGATGGCAGCGGGCGCGATGGAACTGCGGCGGCTGGGGCTTGCCCACAAGCCGATGTTCGTTGTGCCAAACAGCCTGACCGAGCAGTGGGGCGCGGAATTCCAGCAATTATATCCCGGCGCACATATCCTTGTGGCGCGGGAAGATGACCTGTCCAAACAGAACCGCCCTGCATTTTGTGCGCGGATCGCCACAGGGGATTATGACGCGGTGATCATCGGGCATAGCCAGTTTGAAAAAATCCCGCTTTCCCCGGAGCACGCCCGGGCGCATATCGAAAAGCAGCTTGACACGCTGGAACTCAGCCTGTCCGAAGCGAAAAAAGATAAAGGGCAGAGTTTTACGATCAAGCAGCTGGAAAGCTCGAAAAAGAAGCTGGAAGCGCGGCTGGAGCAGCTGATGAACGCCAAGGAAAAGGATACTGCCGTAAGCTTTGAACAGCTTGGCGTGGACCGTATTTTTGTAGACGAAGCGGACGAATTTAAGAACCTCGGCCTGTTTACAAAAATGCGGAATGTTGCAGGCATCCAGACCACGGCTGCGCAGAAAAGCGAGGATATGGCAGCAAAATGTGAATACCTGAATGGGCGCAGCGGCTATAACAGCGTGGTATTTGCCACGGGTACGCCGATCTCAAACAGTATGACGGAATTATATACCATGATGCGCTATCTGCAACATGATGTACTGGAGCAGGCGGGCTTATCCGATTTTGACAGCTGGGCATCCGCCTTCGGCGAAACCGTGACCGCTATGGAACTGTCCCCCGAGGGCAGCGGCTACCGCAGCAAAACCCGCTTTGCAAAGTTTGTCAACCTGCCTGAGCTGGTTACGATGTGGAAGCTTGCCGCAGACATCCAAACGGCGGATATGCTGCATCTGCCGCGCCCGGAAGGGACGTATCATAATGAACTCACCGCGCCCACCCCAGAGCAGGAGGCAATGGTGCAGCAGCTGGGAAAACGCGCGGACGCGGTGCGTGCCGGCGCTGTCGCGCCGTATGAGGACAACATGCTTGCGATCACAAACGACGGGCGCAAGCTGGCGCTGGACCAGCGGCTTTCCGACCCCTCGCTGCCCGATACGCCGGAAAGCAAGCTGAACAAGGTTGTGCAGAACGTTTTTGAAATCTGGGAGCGTACCGCGCCGGAAAAAGGCACGCAGCTCATTTTCTGCGACCTTGCGACACCCGGCGGCAAAGGCGCGCGTAAAAACAGCTTTTGCGCCTATGACGATATACGGGACAAGCTGATCGCGCGCGGCGTGCCTGCGGAGGAAATTGCGTATATCCATCATGCGGATACTACACCGAAAAAGCGCACGCTGCGGCAGCAGATGAACGCAGGCAAAGTCCGCATCCTGATCGGCTCCACCAGCAAAATGGGCGCCGGATTCAATGTGCAGAAACGCTTAGCCGCGGAACACGAGATAGACTGCCCGTGGCGTCCGCGCGATATTGAACAGCGCGAGGGGCGCATCCTGCGTCAGGGCAATATGTATGACCATGTTGACATTTACCGTTATGCGACCAAAAGCACCTTTGACAGCTATAACTGGCAGACTGTGGAGAATAAGCAGAAGTTTATCGCGCAAATTGTGACTGGGAAATCCCCTGCGCGTACTTGTGAGGATGTAGACGCCGCCGCACTGTCCTATGCAGAGATCAAGGCGCTGTCTGCCGGCGATCCGCGCATCAAAGAGCGAATGGAACTGGAGGTTGAGGTCAACAAGCTGAATGTGCTTCGCACCGCATACAAGAACGAGCAGTACCATCTGCAGGATGAAATACGCATAATACCGGACAAAATAACGGATAAGGAGCGCCTGCTTGCCGCATTGCAGCAGGACGGCAGGACCTTTGCAGCGCACCATGCAGAAAGCGTGGGCGATACATTCCGCGCGGAGATCTCCGGTACGGTATACACGCAGAAAGAGGACGCCGGAAACGCTTTGCTGCAGCGCATCGAAAGCGAAACGGCAAAGATCAAGGCTGGGGCGGACGATGCCCTGGCGTGGGAAAAGTCCCTTTCTATCGGGCATTACTGCGGTTTTGAACTATACCTGACGCGCGACCCGCTGCAAAACTGTATCCTGTGGGGACGGGGGGAGACCAAGCGTCAGGTGGATGCCGGCATGACGCCGCAGGGCATGATGCAGCGGCTGGGAAATGCCCTGTCCGGCATTGAAGAACATATTCCCGACTGTGAAAAGCGGATATCTCTCTTGAAAGAGCAGCTTAAAACAGCGAAAGCGGAACTGGATAAACCGTGGCCGCAGGAGGATGAGTACCAGATCAAGGTAGCGCGGCTGGGCGAGCTGAATTTCCTTTTAAGCAAAAAAAATGACCAGCCTCAGTTTGGCTTAGACCAGCCTCAGCCGGAGTTGACCCTATAACATGAGCCGTACGTTTACGCGGGAAATTAGGAAAGGCGTGCTTGAACCTCGTGGTTTAGGCACGCCTTTATTCTTAACAAAAACATTTTAATTGCGCGTTTTTACAAAAAACTCCCAAAAGACCAGTTCGTAATCTTTTGAGAGTTTATAATTTGTATCACTCGTCAAGCAAAATATCCATATGATATCATTTTTGTGCCAGTTTCCAATAAGGTATTATTTTTATAAACTTCTAATGTTATCTTTAATTGGTATGAATATCCATGATAAACAGCATAACTTTTTGTGGGGGTTGCAACAGAAAATGAAGATGATGTCGTATCCCATGTGTATAAGGTATTCCATTTATTGTTTTTAAACTGTTGCAACTCTACGGTTATTTTACATTTGTTGACTTGCGTAGATAGTGCCGAACCAGAACCATAAGCTGTTGCTATTCCTGAACTTGAAATATCAAGATTTCCAGTAATGTAAACGATATGGGTCCATCTTGGTTGAGCTTGAAGATCTGTTGCCCCGGACGAACAAAAGAGAGCGGAGAAAACAAGGGTGATAGCAACAACAGTTTTCATCAATTTAATTTTTTTCACAAAAATCCTCCTTTGAAAAGTCGTTCAGATAATATAACGAAATCAAAGGAGGATATATTACAAATATTTTAAATATCTACACTTTCCAGTATCTTTACACATTCTTCTTGTGTGATCGTCCCAGTAATACAATACATATGTCCATTTGTAGGCCACGAAACGATAATGTAGTCTTCATGTGATGAAACCACAGCAGGAGAGCCATCAACTTCAATTTCACTCAAAACACTGTCTTCTGAGTTGAAGTAAAAGGTATCCGTATTCATATTAAATTCAATTTGATACGAGCTTCCATCCTCCCGCTGATATGCAATACTATATCCATTTTCGAATTCTGAAAATGATGTTACTACAAAGCCGTCTGGAGAATAAGTTGGCAGATATTTCGACATGAAATCGGAAATAGGAACATTGAGGTCATCATGAGTCAGTATCTGGGAGCTTTCCTTTCCAATGTTAAGGATAAAGGATAACACAGGGACCCGAATAGCGTCAACAGAACCTATCAGAATTCCACCGATTCCAATGAATACGGCAAATCCTGCTGCTATATGTTTCATTGTCTTCTTATACGCAGATATCCATTCTTTGCGGCGTTCTTTCCGCCTGACACGGTTCATTCTCTGCTCGAATCCCTTTGAAAATTCATGCGGCTCAATACCCTCTGCCGCCAATTCTTCCTCGGTTTTTAATTCCGGAGGCGAAGATTCAACGGAATCATCCAGCGCAACGCCAAGGAGCTGTTCGATATACTTATCATCGTTTTTCATCAAAGTAATGCTCCTCTCTCAAAAGTTTTTCCAGCTTCGATTTGGCACGAAGCAATCTCTGGTTGACGTTGTTTGCCGAAATACCGAGAAGTTTTCCCGTTTCTTCCGCCGTTAACTGATATAAAAACCGGAGTTTTAAAGCATCCCGATATATATCCGGTAATTGATCAATTGTCGTGACGAGATCCATATATCGAACCTTTCCAATAGCAGAATCTTCAGGATTATTCTGATCTATCACAAAATTTTCATTATCAAAAAAGACCTCAGGATTTTTACGTCTTTTTCTGTATTCGTCAATACTGATATTCCTGATGATAATGGCAATGTAGTCACGGCGCTTCTGTTCTGTCATTGTTGAGATTTTTTTCATGTTAGCTGCAACTCTGACGAAAGTCTCAGCAGTCATGTCTTCAGCCAACTGTACATCATGCAATATACTGTATGCGATCTGATACATACCTTGACGGTAACTATTATATATTTGATCGAATAAGATTTCATTATCTTTATCATCAATCAAAACCGTATAAGACAGCATGGTTATCCCCCTCCAATGCCGCTAATATCTTTGTGAAAGGCAAAACCAGTATATCACAAAGTAATCAAGAGGGAAAAGAATAACATTGCACAAAAAATAAGCACATATATGTAATTATCAGAATACATATTTAAAACAAAAAATAGTGTTAAAATAAGATGTAAAATTATTTGTTTGGGGAACTTGTGTACTTTATATAACGAATTTAAATAGCTTGATATTACATGAATTATTTACAAAACAACAGGGTTGGAGCAGTTATGCTCCAACCCTGCTCTGGTATATATACTTGTTTTGAACCAACGACCTCCGGGGTTATGAGTTTACCATTCATGTCCGAACGAACCGACTTCACTCTCCCATTTTTCTGTCACTTTATTATAGTATGACACAGTAATGACGATTTCGTTATCACGAATCGCCGAGACAAATGCTGTGACAGAATGTATCGTGTTCGGATAGTATGTTACTTTGAGACTTTGCACCCCAGTTATATCTCCCGTGCTGTCCAGAATGGTATACTTTACATGAACCTCTGCACCACAGTTAAAAGTAACATCTTCTTCGAAATAAAGGGTCATGCGATCTTCTACTCCTACCGATGCATCAGCAGTGATGTCGGCGGCGAAAGCCGGCGTAATCGATAGTGTTGCCACACACAGCACAAGTGGAACAATTCGTTTAAACAGCTTCTTGATATTCATTTTCTTTCCTCCTCACGAAACGGCTGATACATGGATTCGGTCAGACGGTACAGCAAATTCATATGGCTGGTATCGTCCACGAATGTCACATTCTACTACCACCTCCATTCCAGCTTTGAGTTCGTGTAATGATATCTCTTCTCCCGCAGGATCGGTAATTTGTGTTCCCGAATCTGCGGAAAAAACATAATAATTATCCGAATCGTCTTTCATAACAAAGCTGTTGTAATTTGATTCAACTACTATACCATAGCTATATGTCGTGCCTTCTCTCAAATAATTTAAGTAAACAAAGCGGATGGCAAATATGATTACTATGCAACATGCAAGCATGATTAACAAAAATATCGTCTTTTTTTTGAGAGTATGACACAGCTGCATTGAACTTCCCGCCCTTGTATTATAAAGTTAGTAGTTATTAAAGCCCCTCTCCAAGGGCTGTGCTACACTGTAGGGGATGCTGTGGATTGGTGTTTCGACCCTACCAGAAGATGGTTTTAGAAAGGTTCCAACCACAGCCCCTTACAATTTTGTTAATCAGTTAAATACCGCCAGACGGTTTATGTGGAACAAGGCTACAAAAGTAAGGCGCACTGTGGATGCAGCATCACATATTTACCGTTGGAGGGATTGGTTATGGTAATTTCTGTTGGTATTGATGTCTCAAAGGATAAGCATGATTGCTTCATTCTCAGTTCGGAGGGCGAAGTCCTGGCAGATGCGTTCACTATCCCCAATACGATGGATGGGTTTAACTACCTGTTGCAGAGAATCCAAGACTGCACCACACCGCAAGACAAAATGAAAGTAGGGCTT
The DNA here is from genome assembly GCF_014287995.1 of Agathobaculum faecis. Taxonomy (NCBI): domain Bacteria; kingdom Bacillati; phylum Bacillota; class Clostridia; order Eubacteriales; family Butyricicoccaceae; genus Agathobaculum; species Agathobaculum faecis. Next base: position 52,126 of record NZ_JACOPL010000012.1, on the reverse strand, counting down.
GAGGCAACCGGGCATTACAGCTACAACCTTTCTAAATTGTTCTTTGGTAAATGTCAACAGCAAGACTGCTGACTGCACCGACCTGGATGGTGCATGCTGACTGGATAAACAGGCACACTTCAATTGAAATATTTATTTGATCTAAACCAAACTTGAGATTATAGTTTAAGGCGCAATTGGAAATTTTTCGTTACAATCAGGATTTTGTGTTCGGAATTTCTCCATGTAATCTTCACGAACTGGACAGAAAATATCAATCGCCTTGCAGTCGACATCAAGAATAAACGCACCATGAGGTATATTAGCGGGAAGATAAATCACATCTCCTGCTTCAACACGGTAAATCTTTCCGTCGATAATTTCGTCACAATATCCTTCAGTCACAATCATACATTGTGCATTTTCATGAGTATGAACATCAAAAACAGAGTTTGCCTTCATAGTAAGAAAACTCACGGTAAGTTCTTTTGTTGAAATAAGATGACTTTCTGAACCAGGGACTAGCAATGTCATGGGGACACTCTCTGTTGGACGAACAATGTATTGTTCTCTATCTTGGGTTTCTGCAATCTTGAATTCACTGCGATTCATAGTTGCTCTCCTTTTCTTGATGCTGTAAAATGTGTTCTACTTCTTTCAAATAAGGCATTGACGGAATTCCTCCACGCTTTGAAATACTAAGTGCTGCAACGATATTTGCTTGATCTGCATACCTAATGACATCAGCAATGGACAATTGTACAAGCGACTTCCCCTCTTTTATAAAGTATGAAATGAAGGCGCCCCAGAAAGCATCTCCAGCTCCAGTTTTGTCAATGGTTTTTCCGAGTTCTACGCTGTCTGAAAAGCCTCCGCCTTTTTCGTTGAGACTAACATATGCCCCCTTTTTACCAAGAGTAATAGCTACGCATGTAACTCCTTTGCTATGAAGAAATGCGCATGCATTCTCTAAACTTTGTTCACCGGTGACAATCTCTAGTTCTTCATCAGAGACCTTTATCATGTCCACGTACTGCAACACTGATTGCATGTGAAATCTAGCCGATTCTTGATCGGGCCATAATTTTTCTCGATAATTTGGATCGTATGAAATCACGGCGCCGGCTTCTTTTGCTGTGTTTACCGCCACAAAAGAAGCCGTCCTCGTTGGTTCGTTAGTAAGAGAGAGTGATCCAAAGTGAAAAACTTTGCAATTTTGAAGCAACTCACGGGAAACTTCATCACTCTTAAGGCAAATATCCGCACCTGGCTTTCTAGCAAAAGAAAATTCTCGTTCTCCCCTTGCGTCTAATGCCACGAATGCAAGCGTGGTAAATACATTCGAATCCATAACGAGGCCCTTGGTACATATCCCTTCAGATTCAATCACCTGTCTCAGAAATTGACCATGCATATCGTTTCCGACCTTGCCAATAAATGCAGTTGACCGTCCCATTCGAGTTGCAGCAGTTAGCATGTTACAAGGCGCTCCGCCAGCATTCCGTTCAAACAGTTTCATCCCGGATTGAGAATACCCACCATCAGTAAAATCAATCAACAACTCTCCAAGCGCAACAATATCAAACACAGTTCTTCTCCCTATTATAAATACTGATTGAATTCCACACGTTCTCCATTTGGACCCGTAATCGTGAAGAAGCGTACACCTTTTTCGAAAAATGGCAAAGTTTGGATCGTTACGTTTTCTATCGACATTGTTGAAGTTATAAACCGAAATGTGGCTTCGACATCATTGACATTAATTGCAATGTGGTCCCATGCACCTGTTTGTAGTGTGCAATCCTCACTCTCATATACTTCAAGAACCATGTCTTGCAACTTCAAAAAGCAAACCCGTTTACCACGGTTGTCTTCTTGAGTTTGAACTCCAAACCCAAGAAGTTGATAAAATTTGAGCGTTTCCTCATAACAGTTTGTTGGGAGCCCTAAATGTTGTAATCCTAAAATTAAATTTTTTGCCTCCAATTTATTGCCTCCCTTCAAAAATTGCAAATGCATAAGTTTGGGGGATCTTCTCTCTTACTCCGGTATCTTTAAAATACTGATGAGTTTCATCTAAATAGAAAATCTGTATCCCGCCAACGCTGGAACAACGTTCCTTGGGTATTTTGTAAGCACCAACATCCAAGAATTCCTCCAATGCAGCAAAGAGAAACTTTGATGTAGAGTCAAATCGGAGAACTCTTGCCCACCCGTCTGTTTTAACCGTACTATGGAATTTTAATAATCCATGATGATCCACCTGGTATACAACGATGGTGTTCTCTCCACGATTTGATACTGTTAACCATTTCCCGTCAGGGGAAATGGCAATATCGCCGCCTATACTTTCATCTTTCTCGCTATATTTAAGATTGTTTAGTATTTGCTTCAGCACCAAGAAGTTTCTGTTGCGATCTAAATAGCAAGAAAAAACCTCAGAACTTATTTCTGAAACTACATAAATGTAATCCAGAGTAGGATGAGCAACGAGGTGCCGTGGACCAGCGCCTGGAGACAGATTTAATTCAAACAAGCTTTTTGATGGAATATTGCCGTCGAACAGTCGCAATTTGTCACAACCCAAATCAGCTGTTACCATATAATCACCATCAGCAACAACTATAGTGCCATGTGGATGGGGAGAATCCTGTCTAGGACCGATATTGGTGCCAGTGTCATTAAATTGCTGAATTTGAAGACATCTTCCTATTCCGCCGTCCTCTCGAATGTTATACAGCAACAATGAGTTGGCTAGGAAGTCCGAGGCAATAAAGACTTTTTTCTCATGATTTACAGAAATATGCGTTGCATCAAAACCAAATGCAGATTCTCGGTTAATCAATCGTAATGTGCCATCACTTTGAATTGAATAAGAACTAAAAAGATTGTTTCTTCCGCTGTCCAAAGAAGAAGTATACAGAACTCCATCGTCGATCGTAATGCAGGCTACGTCTCTCAATATGTCCTCAGTACCTTTTTTATTTAGTACACAAGATGTAGGATCAAAGGTATAACGGATCAACTTTCCTTCGTAATTTCTGATACAAGCATATAACCAAATCATATTAGTATTCATACGGGTCATCCTTTATTCCACGATGTTGCACACTGCCGGCCGCCAGATAGCCGCCACTTGCACCGGATTTGCTTTTTGAAATCCAAAAAGCAAACAATTTGCCTTGTTCTATCTCAAATACGATGTGGACTGGTACATGTGTAAGTTCTTTTAGCCGTGAAGGGTTTTTCCATATAATTTGTTGCTTTGTAGAATCGATGTTTCTACAAACGCAATCATTAAATGTAAGACCTTTAATAGGACGATTGTTAATGTCGCGCAATTCTGCCTTCAATGACTTGCATTGTGCATTAACCCAAAGACCTTCACCTTCAAAACACACTAACGGCGTTACAATTCGACCGACATTATCCGTTACCAGTGCCGCAAATCCGTCTCTACGGAGTGCAGCAACTCCTGTACTACCACCAGCATACATATGCCGCCCAAGATGAGGCGAATTCCCAGACCAGGCACCAAAATAGAAGAGAAGCTCGTGACCGTTTATAATACAGATGCCAGTTGCAGGATGAATGTAACCTTCGTTCCACGCTCCACAAGCTCCGGTTCCAGCAATAAATTCATTTCTATTCAATCTGGAAAATTGTAAGCCATCACGACTAAAGCCAATGTATAGATCACATTTTTTGGGGGTTTTCAGTTTTTCTGCAATCGTATTATGGGGGCCTTTAAAAATTTGATATAGGCCGATGACAATGCTTTCGTACGCCACACAATCCAAGCTATATAACTGTGTGTCACAATCATATATGTCATCGCGAGCATCATCTACATCTGCAGTCTGCCAAAAGTATTCCTTTTGACAAGCTGCAAGTTCATAAAAAGTACTTGCTTCCCGATAAGAACGGTATCGATATAAGTATTGTTCTCTATTATATAAACTGCGAACACTCAGCACCCATTTGTCTCTAAATGGGTTATAGAACAACGATGTAGTATCTCCGCATCGCATAATAGGCGTTGGTGTACTCCAAGTCATTCCGTCTGCGGATGTTCGTAGTTCTGCATACTCGCGTTTTTGGGGATCTCGAGTAAAGAGAAACATTTTATATCGCTCATCTATGCTATTAAGATCCAACCAAACGCTACATCCATCTCGTATACGTCCTTCGGAATAGGGTAACACTCGATTTGTGCCGTTACCTGCTCTGGTGTTTATCCTTTCCCAATGAAATCCATCACTACTTTCAGCATAAGCAGTCGCTCCAAACCAACCGGCTTGATACCACAATTTGAATTTACCGTCAAAAGGATCATAAAATGCGCCATCTTTAAACGGTGCAGCAACTGGGCAATTACCATTATCCATTTCCAAAGGAGTTGTGGGAAGCAACACTGGCCCCTTGATCTGAGGAGAATAGAACTCCCGCTGCATATCACATTCTTCTATTAAAAAATCGTCCACAAAAAGCTGTCTGCCGCAATCGATAGGAATAACATCGGGCCTTCTTTTCAGGTAATCCGGCATTTGCGGCTTTACCTGAAAGGAAGGGTGATGTACATGAGAAGTCGGGAGTAAAGTTTCGACATTGTCAGGGGATACAATTCCATTATGTAATATCATTTAAATATTATATATCGAAAATAAAATCAATCTGTTCTTGTGTAAGAGGAATCTGTGCACTTTCCAGAGTTGTTTTCATCTCATTTGGCCGCTGCGGGCCAACGATAGATACAACCGGGAAAGGCTGGGAGAGAGTGTATCCTAAAACAATATCTTGCAAAGTCATATTAGTCTCCTTCGCAAGCTTTACTGCTTGGCGTGCTCGTCGAAGGGATTCGCTATTATAGAAATATTTGCGAGAATATGCGTAGCCCAGATTCTCCATATAATCTTCTTTGAAGCAATTATAAAAGAATCCACTAGCCTGTGAACAATAGGCGAACACTGGTCGCTGGGTTTCAATATGATACTTTCGCATACCGTTAGTGAGCCATGTTTGAATCAGCTCATCGACAGCTGTCATATTGGGGAAAGCCATATTAAACATGACCTGATTTGCGCTGAATGTACGCAAACCGTGTGCCTTTGCATAGGAATCTGCTTCCAGTATTCGCTCGATTTTCCAATTAGAACAACCAAAATAACGGATTTTCCCTTCATCAACGCACTTATTTAATTCCTCGATAATAGGAATGACTGGCTGACTAGGGTCATCCTGGTGTAGCCAATAGAAGTCTATATAGTCTGTGTGTAGGTTCTTCAAGCTGTCGTTCAGATCTTCGCGCAAATACTTTGGAGTCATCCGCTTTTCATAAGGTTTATTCGTAGCATAGCAGCAACCTTTTGTGCTAATCAGCACTTTATCGCGCAAATGATTCTCTTTAAGAAAATCACCTACAAGACATTCACTCAAGGAACGTCCGCCTACAATGAAGCTCCCGTAATAATGGGATGTATCAATCATTGTCCCACCGTAATCGATATAAGATTTGAGCAATTCTCGGGAAATATGCTCTGGAACATTGCTTGCATAATCACCTGTGCCCAGCACATACTGCGGCACAGTAAGATCTGTTCCTTCAAGTTTTCTATATTTCATAGTCGACACCTCAATCCAATTTACTGATAACACGCTTGGTAAAGGAACCGTCAGAAACAAAACGGCCCTGCAAAATGTCTTCCTCGGTAATCCGAGCTAACAAAAGTTCCTTTTCTACATTACGCTCGCGATCATAGATAATATAAATTTGGTCATCCGGTGTTTGCACTGCATCTGGGTAAGACACAAGTTCCCGCTCGTCCAACAAAAGAGGACCACTCCAAGTCTCTCCATCATCTGTTGACAAAAATGCAGCTAAGTTATTTCTTGCCATATAGTCCGGGTCGTCCCCACGTGGCTTGTCAAAACAGTTATCAGGACTCCAGTGATTGATCAACAGGATATTACCGGAATGGATTTTTCGAATATGGAATCTGGAATTAGGACCGCCAAAGCAGAATTTTCCAACATTCTCCCAAGTTCGCCCCCCATCATTGGAAAAAGCTTCACCAATGCCATCTTTTCTGCGTGTCAGCATTTGAATAGTACCATCATTCTTCTCAATGATCATACTCTCGTCGAACCATCGATTCGGCATATCGACTCCACCACGATATTCAAATGTCTCACCGTTATCCTTAGATACATACATTTTTGCGAGACAATCAGGGACATCAGGATTCAAATCCGATTTAACATGCCCCCACAGGCAAATCGGAAGAGCCCAATCCCCATTGGACAGTACCGTTGGTTTGTTGAGCATCACACCATCTGCAATTCTATGTGGCTCCGTCCAAATAAGAGGAGACTCATCAGGATTTCGGCATACTGAATACCAACAACCAGCTCGACCATCAAAGCCACCATAACTCTGCGACCAGAAGAAAAACAATTCATTAGTAGGAGTGCGCCATAGACAAGGATCAAATGCTCGAACATTACCAGCTGGGTCAACTACCATAATGGGCTCAGACCATGTTTCACAGTTGTCATCGCTGATTTCAATTGCGACATAGTTGTCTGGACCTTCATCATTGCCTCCGCTGAAAAAACATCTCCAAAAACGGCCGCCCCGAGTTCTATCAATTCCAGGTATGCCTTGCCAAAGCCGGTTTTTGCGATGATACTTCTCGCCGGGATTTGTGTTAATCCGGACTGGCATAAGCGCCATATCCTTTTCTTTCAATGTTACTTCATTTGCTTCCAGTGATATCATTTTTCCACCTCATTCGCATGTCTGTTCACGGATTACAAATGTTCCACGTCCGTGGCTAGCGGTGTATTCATCAGCTTCTGACCAGTAGTCCTCGCCGCAATTAACACCACCATCTACAAATATATTCACGCCAGTGATAAATTTTGCTTCGTCCGAAGCAAGAAAAGCCGCTGTGTAACCAATATCGTTACCATCTCCACCAATTCGCAGCGGGATTCGTGAAATTTCCTCCGTATAGTCTCGATCTTCATAGCCTTCCGGATATACACACATACACCCAGGAGAAATAGTAGAAACACGGATACCGTATCTTCCGTATTCACGAGCCATAGATTGGGCGGCTCGATTGAGTCCCGCTTTCAGTCCGCCATAAATTGCGTCCATCGGAGTGGGTGTTTTGGAACGGATAGACGAAGTAAATAAAATCGTGCCTTTAATACCGCTTTTCATCATATATTTGGCCGCGGCATTAGCAATTAAAAGGCTTCCGCGAAAATTGACCTCATAAACAAAATCAATTTCTTCCGGATGGATAAGACGCATGTATTTTTCAAGACCAACACCAGCATTGCACATCACAAGAGATATAGAAGGAAATGCGTCTAAAGCATGTGCCATAAGGCTTTCACCAATATTGTGATCTCGCTGGTCGCAATCAAATGTTTCGACCCTGACACCGTAGTTGTCTTGCAGTCGCTGTGCAACACGTATAGCTTTGTCGCCCTCCCCGCAGTGCGCCATAAAGATGTTATATCCTTTGCTGGCGAGTGCATTACAGATTCCTTCACCGACACCTCTATTTCCACCAGTGACGATCGCAGCAGGTCTATTCACAAAACCACCTCCTATTATGCAACCTTTTTAACTCTATCTTTGCTTGCCTGACGGAAACAATCAATTGTAACTGCCAAAATCACGAGCGCGCCCATAGCAACATCCTGCCAGAACTGACTGACATGCAACAGATTCAAGCCATTGTTTATCACACCCATGAGTAGAGATCCGATCAGGGTACCCCAGATGCTACCGGAGCCGCCATTCATGGAAGTGCCACCGACAACGCCCGCAACGATGCAGTTAAGTTCGGCACCAGTTGCCATGGTAGAATTTGTGAAATTCAATCTACCGGCGAGCATCATAGCGGAAATGCCGCACAGAATGCCGGTCATAGCATAGGCCTTAAGCTTCATTTTGTCGATTTCAACGCCTGAAAGCCGCGCTGCTTTTTCGTTACCACCAATGCACTTGATCTTGATTCCAAAAGGAGTTTTTTCTAGCAGAAACCATGCCATTGCAAACAGAGCAAGCAATACGATAATACCAATAGGAAAAACATTCTTGATTTTTCCAGCAGCAATCCAACGGAGGCCGTCTGGCATAATCAAGGAGTTTTTCGCATCTGTAATGATAGCTGCCATACCTCGGAAAATGTAGCTAGTGCCAAGAGTCGCAACAAACGGAGGTAACATAACCTTTGTGACAAGCAGGCCGTTGATTATCCCGCAAAGAAGGGCTATTGCCAGGGCAATCAAAATAGCCGGCATAGGCGCCATTCCATATTTATTTGTAAGCAATCCCATAACACATGCGCTTAACGCCAAAATGGCACCTACTGAAAGATCTATCGCGCCAAGCATGAAGAGAACCGTCATGCCGATGGCCATGAGCGCAATATATACAACTTGGTTTGTCACTGTCAGTAAATTCCCAACTGTCATAAAGTCTTTCGAAAGGAAAGACAGAACGACGCAAAGAATAATCAGTGCTAAAAAAGCGCTAATTTGGGAACTATATTTGTTTGTAAGTTTCAACCCTTGTGCTTTATTGTTCATATTCCTTTTCTCCTCGCTGTGTTGCCAATTTCATTATTTTCTCTTGTGTTGCGTCCGCACGAAGCAGCTCGCCGGTCGGTCTGCCTTCGTGCATTACCAAAATTCGGTCGCTCATGCCAAGAACCTCTGGCAAATCCGAAGAAATCATAATGACGCCTATACCATCCTCAATCAATTTGTTAATTAGATTATAGACTTCAACTTTCGCTCCTACATCAACGCCGCGAGTCGGCTCATCAAAAATAACCAGTTTGGAATTCGCAACCAACCATTTTCCTAAGGATATTTTTTGTTGATTTCCGCCAGATAGATTCTCGGCATTCAAATCTAAGTTGTCTGTATTCAGATGAAGTTTGCGACTAATATTGTGGCAAATGGTTTCAATTTTAGACTTCTCAAAGACACCATGCTTTGTAAAGTTGTCTACAGCAGCAATCATCAAATTAGAATATAGCGAGTGAGAGAGAAACAGTCCCTCTTCTTTTCGGTCCTCTGGCACCAAAGATATGCCCAATTTGATAGCATCGGATGGGTTTTTTACTGAAATTTCTTTGCCAAAGAAATAAATCTTACCTTCTGTTTTAGGAAGTGCTCCAAATATTGTCTTTGCCACTTCCGTACGACCCGCACCTACAAGTCCTGAAAAACCCAAAACCTCTCCTTTGTGCAAAGAGAAACTCACATTTTGAAAATACTTGCCACAAGAAAGGTTTTCAACGCGTAAAATTTCTTCACCGCGCTCAAAAAACTGTTTCGGGAATTGCTGATCCATTGGATGTCCAACCATCATGCTGATGATGTCATCAATGGTTATTTCTTCTTCATGGAAATCCCTGCAACCAACAAGCTTGCCATCTCTCAACACCGTTACTCGATCACCAATCTGCATAATTTCATCCATACGGTGTGAGATGTAACAGATTGCCATCCCATTTTCCTTAAGTTTGCGAATAACTGTAAATAGTTTTTCCACTTCAATATCAGTTAGAACAGCTGAAGGTTCATCAAAAATAATGACCTTAGAATTCATGCGAAGAGCTTTCGCTATTTCAACCATTTGTCTCTGTGCGACACTAAGTTCATTTACAGGAACGGTAACATCAATATTCGCACCGATCATTTCCAACAGCTCTCTGCTACGTTGAATCATTGCTTGGCGATCCAGTATTTGCAATGGGCCGTGTTTTTTTACAATTTGATTGACAGCAAAAATATTTTCATACGCACTCAACGGTTCCACTAAGTTCAGTTCCTGATATACAACACTGATTCCTTTTTCCAGTGCTTCTATGGGGCTGTTCGTCAAGATGGGTTCACCATTCAACTTAATACTTCCTGCATTCGGGATATAAGCGCCTGCAATAATTTTAATCAATGTTGATTTACCAGCGCCATTCTCACCCATGAGAATATGAACTTCGCCTTTACGCAGCGTGAAATCGACATGGTCTAACACTGTAACGCCGCCAAACATTTTTGTGGCGCCAGTTACTTCTAACGCAATATCATTCATTTTAATGTTCTGCTTCAATTTGGGATGTCCCTCCCCACTTATGTTAGGGTAATACCGCATAATTGAACAAGAGCGATTTACGAGTAAATTTTGCATACTGACGAGGAGTGGTTTTGCGGTAATACTTGATGTATCACCGCAAAATCACAACGAAGTTAGGGCGCAAAATTTCCGTAAAGCGCCGCAGCTTTAATTGTGCGGTATTGCCTTAGATATCGCTCCTTTCCGCTAATATATATTGGCAAAATGGGGCAGCGATATATTGTTTACTTTAAAACCTACAGCACAAATGTTAGTTCACAAACTTTTCGAGACCGGCACTCTTGATAAACTCCTCAACATTGTCAGCCATAACAATGGAGCAATCAAGAAGAGTCTCTTCCTCTGCAGTACCACCAGTCAAAACAGTATGTACGGTCTGCATACCAACCTTGCCAAGTTCATACAGGGGCTGGCCAACTACAGCCTGGAGCTTACCTTCACGGACATAAGTCATAGAAGTGGGGGTGCCGTCAAAACCACAAACAACAACATTCTCAGTAAGACCAGCAACTTCCAGAGCAGAAACTGCGGACAATGCACCACCATCCCACGCGGAGAAAGCGCCTACAATTTTGTCCCCATACCGAGTAATGGCATCCTCAACACCGGAAAGAGCAGTTGTGGAATCCCAGTTGGCGTAAATCTCATGAATTTCAATGTCATTACGCGACTTTTTGATTGTATCAACAAAACCATCATGGCGCTGCTGTGCATTAGTTCTTGCCATATCGCCATTAATCACCAAAACAACGCCACTCTCAAGCTCTTCTGCCATCCATTCGCCAGCGACAGCGGCAGCAGCATAGGAATCAACAGCAATATGCCACAGGTTGCCAGCGTTGGTAGGATTGTCGATTTCTACACACTTGATGCCTTCGTCCTGTGCCTTATGGACAGACGCAGCATATGATTCATCTGCACCGCCATAAATGATGGCATCAACCTTCTGCTGAATAAAAGTATCCACGGCAAGGGCGAAAGAACCTTCGTAATCACTAGGATCAAGATAAAGCTTAGAGATCTCGATATCAAGATCCTTCGCGGTATCTTCGATGGCAGCTGCAGTCACCTGCCAACCCTCATTAGTAGCCTCAGGGCAAACGAAACCAACTTTAAATGATTCGGTACCCTGGTCGTCCTGCTGATTATTACTGTTGTTGCTGGTGTCGGTGCCGGCATTGCTAGTGCTTGTGTTGCCGCCACAGGCGACCAAACTCAAGACCATTGCAAAAATTGCGACAAGTGCTAAGAGCTTCTTCATTGATATGTTCCTCCTTTATTTTTAATCGATTGCGTAATCGATTAAATGATGGTGTTATTATATCTACAAAAAGTTCGCTTGACAATTAGCCGTTTAACAGAAATATTAAAGTGTTATTTGTACAAAACACCTTTTTTTTTTGGTTTCGCGTAATCGATTAAATTAGCTGGTGACTTTTATTTTCATTTATGATATTATCCTAATGAATATGTAAATGTAATTGGAGGTTTCTTGGATGGGTACCGTGACAATTCGGGATGTGGCGCGACTTGCAAATGTTTCTTCTGCAACAGTTTCACATGTTTTTAATAAAACTCGTTTTGTTTCACCAGAAAAAACCGAACAAGTGTTAAAAGCGGCAAAGGAGCTTAATTATACTCCAAACGCCTACGCAAAAAGCTTTCGTACAGGCAAAAAAAATCTGATCGGATTTATTGTGCCTGATATTTCCAACAGATTTTTTGCTACCATTATTGAGGCAGTAGAAACAACGTTATCTCAATATAATTACAAGTTGATTGTTGCAAATACAAAAGAAACTGGAACTCGAGAGTTGGAACACCTTTCTTATTTTTGCTCTGGTGTTGTAGATGGGTTATTGATCGCATCCACATTTAAAAATTATAGTGATATCAGTAAATACTTAAATCCCAATCTACCAGTTCTTTTTGTTGACCGCAAATTTGATAACATGCCTTGGTGTTCTGCTACGATTACCAACACAGACGCTACCTATTGTGCAACCAGTGATTTAATTCAAAGTGGGCACACAAAAATTGGATATGTTGCGGGCATTCCTCATTTGTCTACTACAAAAGGGCGTATCAATGGGTATCTTAGCGCAATGCGCGATGCCGGTATTGAAGTTCAGGAATCTTGGATTACTTACGGTAATTCTATGAAAACCAGCGCGGAGGGCTGTGTTCAAAAATTGCTTCAAGAAAACTGTACTGCACTTATTATCTCGAATGGTGTAATGTCTTTGGATGTGGCTAACTATTTGTACCGTATGAAAAAAACAGTTCCTGCTGTATACTTCGATGATGATTATAAATTGGATATGGCTCCTTGTTTTGCTACTATTTCGCAACCTTCTTATGAACTCGGAAAAACCGCAGCAGAACAGATTATGTGTTTAATTGACAATCCTAATCAGCAAAACTACCATATCATTCTATCTGGTACATATAATCGATTCAAATAAGAGAACTTAAGAGATTTAATAGAATGTCTTATGTGTTTTTCAACATTTGTTTCTATTTGTAAAAGACGCCGCCCCCTTTATCGGCAAATCGTCCCTGCATTTACAGTGTAAGACAAGCTGATAATCCGGGTATTTGTTCATCATGTAGTGGACGAAATTGCCGCCGATAAACCCGGCGCCGCCCGTTATGAGTAGCTTCATATCCGTCCTCCTCAAAATCCGGTCACGGCATCACACAAAAATGGCGATTTGTCGTCTTTATCCGATAAGACCGGCTCGTCCACACCCCAATCGATGGCAAGCTCCGGATCGTTCCACCGGATGCCGCCGTCCGCTTCGGGCGCATAATAGTTATCCGCTTTATAAAGGAACTCCACGTCGTCGGTCAGCGTCACAAACCCATGGCCAAAGCCGCGCGGGATCAAAAACTGCTTCTTGTTCTCCGCTGACAGCTCGACGCCTACCCATTGCTTGTAGGTCGGGCTGTACGGCCGCAAATCGACCGCCACATCATACACCGCGCCGCGTGTGCACCGTACCAGCTTGGCCTGCGCCTTGTCCCCGCGCTGAAAGTGGATGCCGCGAAGGGTGCCTTTGACGGTCGAAGAGGAATGGTTGTCCTGCACAAAGTCATAGTGCAGCCCCAGCTCATCCATTTTCCGCTTGGACCAGCTCTCCATAAAAAAGCCGCGGTGGTCACCGAATACATCCGGTTCCAGAATCACAACGCCCGCCAGCTTTGTTTCTGTCAATTTCATGTGGATGACTCCTTAATACTGTATCTTTCCTTCGGCCACCTTGCGCAGATAGGCGCCATAGGGCGCTTTTCCATATGTATTGGCTGCTGCATTTAGTTCCTCACAAGTGATCCAGCCGTTTCGATATGCGATCTCTTCCAAGGAAGCGATTTGAATGCCGGTGCGGCCTTCTACCACGCGGACAAAGTCGGTCGCTTCGTTCATCGAATCCACCGTGCCGGTGTCCAGCCAGGCATAGCCGCGGCCAAGAGTTACAACATTTAAAGCGTTATCTTCTAAATAAATACGGTTTAAATCCGTGATCTCCAATTCACCGCGTGAAGAAGGTTTCAATATTTTAGCGTAAGCACACACTTTTTCATCATAAAAATATAGACCAGTAACCGCATAGTTGGAGTGTGGTGACAAGGGTTTTTCCTCAATCGACACCGCTTGACCTTCTTTATTAAACTCAACAACGCCAAACCGTTCTGGATCATCGACATAATAGCCAAACACAGTAGCACCATGCTCTCGGCCCGCCGCTTCCCTTAAATGCGCACTCAAGCCGGCGCCGTAAAAGATGTTGTCGCCCAAAATCATCGCGCAGCGATCACCCGCAATAAATTCTTCACCTAAAATAAACGCCTGCGCCAAGCCGTCCGGCGAAGGCTGCACTTTATAGGACAGATAAATGCCGTACCGGCTGCCGTTACCGAGCAAGCGCTCAAAATTCGGCAGGTCCTGCGGCGTGGAAATGATCATAATGTCGCGAATACCCGCCAGCATCAGCGTGGACAGCGGATAATAGATCATTGGCTTGTCATAAATCGGCAGCAGCAGCTTGCTCGTCACCATGGTCAGCGGATACAATCTCGTTCCGCTTCCGCCTGCCAGTACAATTCCCTTCATGTACCGCTCCTCCTGGTTGTTCTCTTTATATAAGGAAGGTCAGTGTCCTCACCGAACCCACTTCCAAAACGTCTGATGCGAAACGCCCAAAATCTTTGCGGCTTCCCGGGTTGAGATTTCTCCGGTCTCCCAGCGGCCCTTGAGCTCGTAGAACTTTTGGTTCTTTTCGATTGGCGGGCGACCGAAGCGGATGCCTTTTGCTTTGGCCGCGTCGATGCCTTCCCGCTGCTTTTGCTTGTGCTCGGTGTATTCCTGGGCTACGGTCGCGTTGAAGGTCTCAATGAGCACGTCGTTTATCAAACGGGCGGCCCACGCCTGATCCTCTGGGAAATCGACCATAGTAGTCGGCATATCGAGCACTTTCAAGCGAATATCGCTGTCCCGCAGCCACTGGAGTTCTTTTTGTACGGTTTCCTTGTGATCGCTCAAATGATCCAACGACGGAATAACCAGTGTGTCGCCTTCACGCAGCGCTACTTTTTTCAGCAGTTGATAGCTGTTTTGACCAGCATTCTTTTCCGATTGCTGGTCGATAAAGACCTCATGCTCCTGCGCGCCAAGCTGCTGAAACGCATCCAATTGGCTATAAAAGCTCTGTTTCCCTTCCGGTATACGCGCATAATAAAATGTTTTGTGTGTCATCATCCGTCACTCCATACCATCTCATCCTGCTCGCATCGTTTCGAAGCTTTATCCTCAAATCCGCTCTTTCACCTTCAAAAGGTGTACCTTCTGAATGTGCGCAAAAACTTCCAGCAGATATACACCGCTTTCGATATTTGGAAATGTTGTGGCAATTAACTATTGCTTTTAGGCTGTTTTTGCGATATACTTGATAAGGCAAAAAAGCTGTCAAAAGGTACACCTTTTGACAGCTTTTTATCATTTATTGTATGGATACTGGTTTTCTGACACTGAAAAATTCAATGATGCTTACCATTCTCGGGAAGGACAATCGGGTTGAGTTTCAGCTTCTGAAACTTTTTATATAGACGTGCCATCGCTTGATTGCTGAGCTCCAGTTTCTTTTGTGCCGCAGTTAATGATTTACAGCGGCGAGTTGTCTTGATCAGCTTCCGCATTGTATTTTTGGCCTTTTTCTGAAAACCCGATGCTTCAATCCACTGCTCAGCTTGCTGCATGGTTACTGCTTCCGGAAAGTCCTGATACAGGCGGTGCAGAAATTTGCAGAACAGCTCGTTGTGTCGTTTAGCAAGCACCTGTAATTGCTTTTCCCAAGTCTTCGCATCTGTCAGCCGATGGATGCGTTTCCTTTTGAGCCGCAGCTCCAGTCGCAAAATTTGCTCTGCGATCTGCATTTTGTGACGCTTCTTCAGTTCATAGGTTTTGTCATACACAGAAAAGGCGCAGCTTTTGGATTCAATCGTCCAAGCGTGTTCATTCACTTCCCTGTATTGCTTCGCACTGCCCTTCCCTTTCCCAAACGGGCTTACCTCGTATCGAGACGGCAGCCGTGTTTTCTTCCAAATATACAACTGGTTTAGCAGCTCCCGTTTGCTTTCATAATACTGGTTGCAGGTCAAATCCACCCGCGACAAAATGAATTTCTTTTGTTCGATGCCTATTTTCGCTAAAGTCTTCTGCAAGACCTTTGATACGGCATTAATCTGCGTTTTCTCCCCAATAAAAAGCGCGGTCGGACAATACTTACCTGCCAGAAGGGACGACGGATTGACAATCACCGTGATCCATGAAGGATGTGTCAGCGACTGGTTCAGTACGATTTCGACGCCGCGTTCCTTGTATTCTGTTATTTGCAGGGTAGTATTCAGAAAATACGGATCTCTGTTCATGACTTGACAGCAGTTTTCCTCCCACAGTTCCTGAATCTCGTGATAACTGCTTTTCGCCATGATGGAAAAGGTATGAATCCCATATTGTGATTTCACATTCATTCCCCCCTTCTCTTTTTCGCGCAATTGGTGCAGCATTTGCAGTTTTTCACTTCCTGTTGTCCCTGAAACCGTAGGATTTCGCGTACCATACAATCTTCACTGCCTGCAAATCGGCGCATTTCCTGCGCGTTTGCTTTGAGCAGTTTCCCTGCCATCGGCGAATCCGTCTTCGCTTTTTTCTGAAAGACAATTGCTATTTTTTCGTCATCGCCATTTTGGTCAAAAAATAAGACGCAATGCGCCTTTTGGCCATTCCGTCCCGCTCGGCCGATCTGCTGAATATAATCCGTCATGCTGATCGGCATATTAAAATGAATGATAAGTTCCACATTCGGTACATCAATGCCCATGCCGAACGCCGATGTCGCTACCATGATTTTTGTTTTTCCCTGCAGGAAGTCGAGTTCCATACGATGACGGAGCTTGTCTGATTTCATCTTCGCATGAAAGCGGCTCACCTGTCCCGGATATCGTTCCGATAAAGCATTATAGATTGCGTCCACACACCCCGTTGTCAGCGCGTAAATCAACACGGAACCTGTCCCATGATATTTCCTTATGCACCGCTCCAACGCTTGAAAGCGATCCGCCAAACGTCCATCCAACGAACGCTTTTCGCTTGTCACGTCTTTTTTTAATAGAATCAAATTCTTCCGCTTCAAATCGCTTTGAAATAGCTGAGGTTGTCTCATATGAAGCAACTTGGCAATTTCCTTTTCCCTGTCCTCCAATATCGTGGCGGAGCAGGCAAATATCACAGGACGTTCCGGTAAGCAATCAATAAAGGTTCCTATTTGTAGATAGCTCTCCCGGAAAGAATATCCCCACTCCGTTACGCAGTGACACTCATCCACAACCAGCATATACAGCCCTGTTTGCCGAATCGCTTGCTGAAACTTCTCACTTTGCAGCCGCTCCGGTGTGACATACAAAAACGTCAGCTTCGCCTTCCGCACTTTGTGCAGGATCGCTTCGGTCTCCTTTTTTGTACGGTAATGATCGATGTAATCCGCTGCAACACCGCAAACTTGCAGCTCGTGTACCTGACTATACAGCAGCGATAAGGTCGGCTCAATCACCAGCGTCAGTTTTGTACGATGCAGCAATGCAGGAATACAAAACATATTTGATTTACCAGACCCGGTAGCAGCCATAACCATCGTATCATACCCGTTTAAAACCGACTGGATGGGCAAAATCTGATGTCGTCTTAAATGCTCGATCCCAAGACTTTTTATAACCGGCTTCCAACTATCATTCATTTTCATAAAGAGATACCCCCTACAGCATTTTAAATTTAGGTATCTCGTATAAGGTTTTGTATCAGTAAATCAATTTATCTTTTAACAGTAAGACCTATCAAAACATGATAGGTCTTACTGTATATCAAGAAGGTATCATCATGAAAAAAATTATTGTCTGGCTGCTTATGCTTTCTTTAGGCGCTACGACTTCGTCAGAAATACAAACAAATGATAAGTCAATTATGGATGAGTCCGACTACGCTTATCTTTCATTAACCTATACGAGTCTAAATTCCGAGGCGACGAACTTCAACGAGCAGCGCACAACATCGTTTTATTTGTATGATCTCAAGACAAACAAACTCAAAGAGATATACACGTATGTTGGTGCCTGTGAATATCCTGTAGGCGTCGTGGATTATAAAAATGCAAAAGTATATTATTCAGTCTGGGGTGATCCCTCAGATGCTTCTGCCGGTGACAAGCTGCAGGTCTACGACATCAAAACAGGGAAAATCAATGACATAACTAATTATCACCATGTATTCAATGAACTGGATTGGTATAACAATGCGCTGTATGGAATTGTGGGCGGAAAAGAAAGCAATGGTGTCGTCCAGCTGGCGAAGATAGACCCAACAACAGGTGAGATACAACCAATTTTCTCTAATAATACAGATTCAGTTTATCTCGACTTTTCAATCGATCACAATACTGGTGAGATTATTACGACTTGGTATTCTGACTTTGCTCGGCGACGCATGGACGTAAATCAAGAAAACGGAAAAATAACCCCATGTCCATTTTTTATTTCGTCTGTCGATACATCGGATTTCAGCCTGCAGTCAGTGATATATACTTTCTCGGATACGCCATATTCATCGCTATTTGACAACTATGGTGCAGATGCCGACAGCTCCGAAGTATGGGAGACAGCAAATAATCTTGAAGTATCGAATGTTTCCCGCCTAAATGATGACATACTTCTTTTCATTGGTCGTGAAAGCGTCCTTGACCAGCAGGCAAAACTTATGATGCTAAATATCACCGATAAAACCACCAGTGAAATTCAAATCCCCGGAGTGGCAACCTATTATTCATTTGTTGTTAGTCCCGATCAACAGACCATCTTTGCAAATCTTCAACTGCAGGATGGAACGCAGGGTGTATTTTCATATAATATACAAACACAAGAATTGAAAAAACTTTTTGATATAAACGAAGTATTAAAAGACTTTTCAGGCAACAAATCTGTAACTCCCACAACCATGCAGATAATTATTCAATGAATTACCCCCGACTGATGCCGGTTTCCCACGACACCAGTCGGGATTTCCTTCTACAGTCGCAGCTTTAATGGCTCATTCATGGATCCGAATTGATCACAGTACCATCTTTTGCTGCATACAGCCCATGAAAGCCAGCCTTGCAATACATCATGGGACATTCAAGCATTACCATGACATTAGGGTACTATGCACACGGTACTTTCAATTCAGCGAAAGCGGAACTTGAAAGACTGGCTCTTGCTTCTTAAATCGGTGGTTGTACTACTCATTTACTACTTTTTGTTGCATTTTCATGCTGGCAAATGCCAGCTTATGAAAAGGTAATCAGAAATTTAGTGAAAATCAAATATGCGTTTGTACGAAAAAAATGTTCTTTATGTTACAAGTTAATTCCACAAGAATATAAATTTTTCCTGTTTAAAATTCTAATTGAATTCGTTACGATATAATACTATGATGTTGTCGTAAGATCCCGAAACTGTTTTAAAGAACTGGAGGAGAAAAATGAAAAAGAGTAAACTATTGATTACAGCATTTTTAGCCTGTAGTGTATGTGCAGTATGTGCATCTGCCTCATATAATTCTTTAGATACGGTTGTAGCAGATGGAGCCGTAACTCTTGCTGAAGACACGGTTAAGGAATACCGTGAAGATTATTATGATGTTTCCAATCTGTCTACGCAAATTGAAAGCATCGAATATGCATCAAATAAAGTAAATGTTATTGCTCGTGTCGAATATGATACCATAATAAAAGCATCTACTCCGGAAGATTCTCCATACATTCAAGGAATTGAGGGGGCAATTGAAGATTTGACAGATGAAGCTCAAATCAGTGAAGCAACCGATTATCTTGAAATGTGGAAAAATGAATTAAATCGGAATCATATCAACAAAACAATTTCTAATGAAGCGACATTCAATATTGCATTTTCAATTCAACCATCACTCATAAATGCAAAGCAGTCTGTATCTGTTGATCAACTTTTAGCGAATTCCAGCATAATGTATCGTGATTATAACTTTATCACAAATGACAATGTAACAACGTTGAATAACGGAATTGCTGACACAGAACAGGAATTTACTGATAAGCCTATTGACGCTTTTGAATTAGAGACAGATTCTGAAGTGTATGAAAAAGCCTATAACACCGTTATACGCCTTGTAAACAACGGAACAAAGGCATCTGGATCATCCCGTGCGCAAGAATTGGATCGTGTAGCAGCCCGTGATTATGCACAAGATCCTGCCAACTTCCCTCGTAATCCCGATTATAATTATTACACGTCCGAAGATTGTGCAAATTTTGTTTCTCAGTGCTATTATGAGGGTGGATTGTCAGAAGATAACATATGGAAGAGATATACTATTCCTTGGATAAATACCGGTGGTTCTCGCTCCACATATTATGGTTTGTCTGACTACATGCAGGAGTACGACATTGTCTTTTGGGTAAAGGGAGATACCGATATTGATCGAGCTATTGCGGGCAGCATTATCTATTATCAGAGCGGGACACCGGAAGGGCATGTCGGAATCGTTACAAGTAATGATGGACGTACAATGAAATATAGTGCTCATACCAATGATCATTGTGATGAGACCATGAATCAAGAATGGTTTAGTGAAAACTGCGATTTCCTTATTCCATGCTGGGACTCTTATGATAATCGTTGGACCCCACAGTAAACAGGAAGGAGTCTTATCATGAATAAGCCCAAATGGAGTAAGACTTTAATTTGTGTTGTGATAAGCTCAATTATATGTTGTATTGGCGCTCTTGCAGTCAACAATCGAATTACGATAGATCTGCCGGATATCACAATTTTGGTGAACGGAGAAGAATTTATAGCCAAGGATGAGGATGGTGTCGTGGTGCAGCCCATTCTCTACAATGGAACAACTTATGTCCCTCTACGGGCCATAGAAGAGTTAAATGGTAAATTTGTCGATTGGGATGGAGACACCAACACCGTTTTGATTAACGATCCGATTTTCAGTGATGAAGATGTGGCAGGCGCAAAAGATACAATTTACCAGTTCTTTGAGAGTTTTTCGAAAAAAGACTATGATGCCATGTATGCTTTAACAACTGAAGGAACGATCCAATATGATTACAGCGGCGTACAGGGTGTGGCCGGAATGGCAGAGGCGACCGTTGTTTCATGTGAATATGATGCTGAAAATTCTCAGCAAGAGGGGAGGCTGGTGTTTCAATGTACATTCGATATGATCCCAGCAGAAATGAGCACCTTTGGACCGGATCAGCGGCAGACATCTTATTTCGTGATATGCAAAGAAATCAATGGCAAATATTACTTGAGTGACATATTCTCGGGGCTTTAAACCATCCAACGTAAATAATCATTCTGAAAAAGCAATTGCTTTTGCAATTGCTTTTTCTTTTTTCCTCCAGCATTTTTGCAAAGTATGAATTACCCCGACTAAAGCTGATTTCTCCCGACATCAGCCGGGATTCCATCTGTGGGAAGCGCCTTACATGAAGGCTGGGGCAATGTGAATATTTCTGTTGGCAACTACAACTTTTAATGATAAACAAAAAAATAAAGAAACCGGCCTGAACGCACTACGTTCAGGCCGGTTTTCCTCTTGGGGTATACATGTTCCATTGGAACACATTTTATAGCTTCGTATAATTATCAGTTAACCGCAGCGCCGCCCCAGCCCCAGCCGCCGAAGCCGTAGTAGCTGGTCCAGGATTCCAGCGTATCTATCGCGCTGCCGCCTATGTTGGACATGATCTGCCCGTTGCCAAGGTAGACGCCGACATGGCCGGCATTCAGCCCGCAGCCGCATGTAGTGCGCGAATTATATACCGCAGGGTCGTTATAAACCATCGCACCCACTGGGATATTGGAGCTATCCGTGCTTACAACGTTCGTTACCCTGTTTCGTCCGGCACAGCACCAGTTGGCCACCTGCACGCCTGCAGCACGGTATACCTGCTCCGCCCACATTTCGCAATACCCGGCAGGGGCCGTGATGCCGTAATTCTGGTAGTTCTGCGCGATCAGCACAATGCGGTTCTGTACATCGCTGCCCAGCGCGGCATGGTACTGCCGCACCAACAGGACATAAAACATATTGCCGTAGTTATAGCGCCAGCCGCCGTTTTTCGGGATGGATATCTCGTTCTTGTACGTCACCTTCACGCCGCCGGAATGCTGCCGCGAAAATTCCTCCGCCAGTTCGAAGCTGTATTTCTTCCCGTGCGATGCAACAAAATCAAGGAACCCGCTGCCGTAGTTATACGCCTGAATCACGGAATCCTCATCGCAGCCGAGATTTTTCGCCTTGCGCACCAGCTGGGAGAAATATTTGCAGCCCTGATTGATAGACGCTTCCTTGCTGAGCGAGTTCGGCGGCAGACCCATAGATTCGGAGGACTGCATTACATCTTCCAGCCGCCCGCCGCTTTCTACCTCAATGATCGCAAGCAGCGTGTCCACATAGTGGGATATGCCGTACATTGCGGCGTATTTTTCCACCAGTTCCCGGAGCGCCAGTACCGCAGTGGAAAAGCCCTTGCCGCCGGTCGCACTGCCCAGCAGCTGGACCAGTTCATCGCGGTAATCCTCCAGCAGTTCGTGCAGCATCACGCGCTGGGATTTCGTGAAATGGTACTTGTCCGCCGCCTGGTCGGCGGATAAACCGTCCACCCGTATATGCAGGATTCTGTCCCCGTCCTCTGTTTTCGTGTACCATTTTGTATACGGGTTCATATCCATATACACCCCAGCTAAAATCTCACGCTGGTCGGGTCCCATCGTCATCGCGTCGAAGCCGTCCTGCTCTGTCACCTTTACCGCAAACACAGCTAATACTTCCACGCTGTCTGCATAAGTACCTTCATATTCCACGCGGTCATAGCTTTCACCTGCCAACGCTGCGGACGTCCATGCCGTCTGCGCCGCCATGTACGCCTGCTGGACGCTCTGCCCGTCCACACCAATATTCTCGTCCGCAAACAATAGCCCAAGCGGCGATGCAATAATGGTAAGCGGCGCGGCAACAAGGCTTACCACCAGAACCACCGCCACACCGGCCAACAAAATTTTGCTCTTTGCCGCAGCGGCAGCCTTATGCATCAGCTCCGTGACGATCTTGCGCACGCCCTTTTTCGCCGCCCCGCCAGCACCGCCTTTTTCCCCAAGACGCAGCTTCAATTTGCGGACGCCGGCTTTCCGTGCGCGCAGCTGGTATTTTTTCAAGCCGTGCGCAGCCGTCCGGCTGCGCTGTGCGGCAGCGCTGCTTTGGTATGCCATATCCGCCGCCTTCTGCGCGTGCGCACGGCGCATCAGCGCGCCCTGCCTTACCGTACCGCCATAAACGCTTTCCGCGCCCTTTGCCGCTTTGCCATATACGGTAGACACTGCGTTTTTTGCCGCGCGGTCGCGCGCCGTACCGTATACCGCCGCCGCGCTGCGCCGGCCCTTCTGGATTCCCTGCCGGCGCAGCGCCAGCAAACGCCCGCGGGCAAGCCGGTACCGCTGCCCTTTTTTTAACCGGACGCTGCGTACCGCACGATTTTTCTGTTCCGCGGCATAGCGGAATGCGTACCGTGCTTTCCCATCCGCGCCGCGGTAACGGCGCGCCACACGCCGGACGGACTTTTTTACCGCGTATTGCCGCGCCTTGTCCCGCGCCGCGCCGTAAACCTTTTTCGCTGCAATGCCGCCGTATTTTGCAGTGGTGCGCGTGGTGACGCCTGCCACGCGTTTTGCGCTGTCCGCCATCCGGTCAGACGCCCTGTTTACCGCCGCAGCATCCGCACGCTGGCCATCCTGTTCCGCACGGCGTTTCCCATCCCTGCGCTCCTGCATTTTCCGCACAGCTATGCGAACCATGTATGCTTTCATGGTCCGCTTTTTGTGCTTTGCCTGCGGCGGCGCGCTTTTCGCCGCGTATACCTGCTGCTCCGCGCCCTGCCGCGTCCTGCTGCCGTACTGCGTGCTGGCCGCGCCGCTTACCGCTTTTCCGCACTGCGCCCGCGCAGCGCCATACGACAACTTTTTCCTGTCCTCCGGCGTTTTGTATCTGTATGTAGCCATAGGGATATCACTCCCATTCGCCAGCCTTGGTGGTCATCAGGCGGTATAACTCGGTGTGCTTCGGGATATCGTTCTGGAAAGGGATGAATGCGCTGCCGAACTTCATCAGCCCGCAGCTGGGGTCCGCGTTTTCCACATAAGAAAGCTGGGCGTCGGAAATGTGCAACAGTTCCGCCAGATCGGCGCGGTCGGACGCGGACTGGGACAGCATGATAATAAATTCACTGTTGGCGAACAGCCATCGCGCATCCTTGCTCCGCAGCATTTCGCCCACATTCTGCGTGATGCCTGTCATATAGGCGTTGCGCTTGCGCAGCCGTTTCCACATACGCAGGAAGTAACTGGTTGCAAACGGATATCGGAAAAAGATTGAAAACTCGTCCACAAATACCCATGTCCGCTTTCCGGCCCGCCAGTTCTGCAGCACGCGGTTGTAGACGGATTCCAGAATGACCAGCATGCCCAGCGGCATGAGCTGCTCGCCCAGATCGAGGATGTTGTACGAGGTCAGGCGGTTGTGCTGGTCTACATTCGTTTCCTGAGAAAAAATGCCGAGCGAACCGGTGATAAACAGTTCTGCGGAAAGCGCCAGCTCCCTTGCTTCGTCCTCGTCCTGCTCCCGCAGCATATTGTACAAATCGGTTAAGGTCGGGGACTTCCCGTGATAGCCTCCGGCAATATAGCCTGCATACAAATCCTTGATGCACCGGTCTATGATAGACCGGTGTCTGGCATTGACGTCGTCCCCCATGATCTGTTCGAACAGGGACATGATAAATTCGGACTTATCCGCCAGCGGGTTTTTATCATTATCCGCATAGCCTTTTTCCATGTCCATTGCATTGATCCGCACTGCGGACGAGCCGGATACGTCGATCATCGTTCCGCCGAACGCGCCCACCATGGGCGTAAACTCATTTTCGGGGTCAAGGATGAGCACATCATCGTTCGTAGACAGGAGGACTTGGCCTATCTCCCACTTTGCGCTCATGGACTTTCCTGCGCCCGGCACGCCCAGACGGATGCAGTTGCCGTTTTTGAGCAGCGCGCGGTTTGCCAGAATCATATTGCCGGATACCGCGTTGTTGCCATAGCAGATACCGCCTGTCTGCTGGATTTCCTGCGCGGAAAACGGCGTCAAAATGCTCGCGGATTTGGTAAGCAGCGTGCGCTGCTGTACCACGCGGCGCAGCCCATACGGCAGCACCGTGTCCAGCCCGATATCCTGCTGCCATTTCAGCGCCGCCAGCTCGCAGCCATATCCGCTTGCCGTTGTTTTCAGCGTCTCGGTATCCGCGTTCAGCTGCTCCAGCGTATCCGCCATATGCACGACCGTCGTTGTAGTCATCATGATCCGCTGGTCGTTCTGCGTGGTTTCATCCTTATAATTCTCTACCACTTCGCGCATCTGCTTGTACTCATAGGGGATTTCGGCGGAAAAGTTATTATTGTTGTTCTGGCGCTGCTGCCAGCGGGTGATATCGGATTCCACGCGCATATCCAGCCGGTTGAGCATCTTTACCGCTTCCTGCGGGTGTACCGGCGTGATGTCAATGGAGAGCATCATCTGGCGCGGCAGCTCCATCAGGTCATGCACCATTTTATCGGGCAGCATGGACGCATACTCTTCAATGAACAGCACACGGGCGAAGCCTCGGTCCAGTTCGATATAATCTGCATGGTAGCGCATTGCCAGCGGGCAGAACACATCTGCAAAATGCTTGCCGCTGCGCATCATAGCCGCGACGTCGGCGTTTTTCATACGATGGTCCGGACGGAAAAAGTCATGCAGCACGCGGAACCGTTCCGTGTTGTTCAGCGGCTTTACCGTAGAGGAAAGCCGCTGCATCCCAAACGACAGGCTTTTCCCGGCGCGGCTGAAAAACATCCGCGCTTCGTTCTCGTTTTTGCGGTTTGCGGTCAGCGTCAGGAATTTCTCCTGCACAATGCCGTTGCTGCCCTTCGCCTTATCCATCAATACACGGTTCATCTCGCCCCGGTACCTGTCCAGCCCATCGTCCTTCTTTTTGTAGAAAACCGAGCCGCTCAGGCTGTCCTTGTTAAACAGCCTGTTTGCCAGTGTGATCTTCAGCCGGCTGTCCGCAGCAAGGCCGTTGAGGACGCGCCCCCAGGAATCCAAAATAGAGGTCTGATCCTCCGGGCTTGCCACCGCATAGTTGATATCCGTAAAAGACCATGTCTTGCTGTATTCGGTTGCGCCTACCTGCCAGACTGCGTCCGGATAAACGCGCTGCACCGGTACGATCTGCTGCACGCTGCGCGGCAGGCGCACCGGCCGGACAGGCGGCTGCGCTTTAGACTGTTTTTTTCTTTTGAGCATTGCTTTTCTGCCCCTTTCCCATATGTTTTTTCCTCGTTTTCGTTGCGCGCTGGCGCTCCTTAATAGCGGCGCAGTGCAGTGTGTCATAGAGGCACACTGCGCGGTATACATACCAGCCGTTATGTCTAAACATGGTACGGAGCCACGCCCGCGCAATTTGTTCAAAATTCAGCCCATGATAACTCATAAAGCCAACTGCTGCCGGCAGCGCGGCGAGCAGTATGCACAGCACGCTTGCCGTTTCCTTGCCAATGAATGGGCGCAGCCCAAAATTCGCTGCGCCTGCAACCACCAAAGCTACAAAGCCCCATATCGTCTGGCGCATGCTCAGCCCCATGAACACGCCCTCGCGGTAGTTCCGTATTTCTTTATTAACCGGGCATTCCATGCCGTTTCAACCTCCTTTTCTTTTCTTTACAATGCCAGCATATCTTTCACAACACGGTCCGCCGTGCTGACAATACCCAGCAAAATCAGCATCTGGAATATCACGCCGGCCATGTAACCCACCATCATACCGATGCTGCCCTCACCAAAATCGACCGATGGCAGTTCGTTGCTTGATATAAAAGCGGAATACACGATACACGCCAGCACAACAACAGCAGCTTCCAGGCAAACACCGATAAAGCTCTGGATAAAGGTGCGCCCGTGCCGGCTGGTCAGTTCGCCGCCAAACGCGGAAAGCGGCAAGGGCGCCAGCGCGACATACAGGTATACGCGGAAAAACCGCCCGTATACCTTTGTCAGCATCATCATGGACAGGCAGATAACAATGCCGGTAAAAACCAGCCCTACGACCCCTGAAATCACACTCTGGATGATGTTGGCGTCTTCCGCCGCCGTCCGTATTTCATCCGGCAGCGTAGCGGCTACTTCATGCAGGCTGCCAAGGCTTGTTGCTATGGAAGAAGTGATCCCGCCGGTGACCTCGAATATAAAATTGATAATTTCCAGCCCATAGGTGATTGCCGCCTGCGCGAGGACAAAGCGCAGGAACAGGCGGAACACCTGTTCCGGGTGCCGGAGCTCCCGGAACGAGGTGGACTGCTTAAAGAAGGACATCGCAAAGAACAGGATGAGCAGGCCATATCCGATGCCCTGCAGCACAGAAAAAATCTGCTCGATAGCAGGCCATATCGCGCCGCCCATAAATTCTTTGGGCGACTGCGTGACAATATCCCAGATTTGTGCCATGTAGCTGTTCCATGTTCCCAGCGCGCCCTCCAGTACATCTAACGCCCACATAGTTTTTCTTCAACTCCATTCCTGCTGTCAGCCGCCGGTGATAAGGTCCAGGATGTCCTTTGCGAACATGATCAGCAGCCCGCCTACCAGACACAGGATACCCTGTGTGCGCTGGGACGGGTCGTGCGACTGGATCGACATACCGACCTGCAGCACGCCCCAGCCGGATACCATCAGGCCAACCGCCTTGATGAGGGCAAAGATGAAATCCGAAAGCTGCGTGATCGCGCTCAGCGGATCGGCGGCGAACGCGGGGACTACGGCGAAACAGGCAACAGACGCAGCCAAAACCCCTTTTCGGTACAGGCTGCGCGTACGCTCATATGCCTTTTTGTTTGTGAGGAGCATGGTTAGTTTCTTCATACGGTTTTTCATAACAGTTTTCTCCTTTGTTTCAGATAGAAAAATATTCAAATTCGATGCCGTCTATCATTTCCTTCATTGCTTTCCATTCCTCTGCCCGTGCAGATGGACGGATCGGGTGACGCAGCGGCGGCGTATACGGCTCCGCCTTGCCGTCCGCGGTGAGCGCCAGCGCGGGGTGGCGCAGCAGGTCGTATTTCAGATCGCACACGGGATGTTCGCCGCGGATAAACAGCAGTGCAAACTTGTTGTCCAGTTCCCGCACCTCATCCGGCGTCAGCAGTTCGCGGCCCGTCTGTTGAAAATTTCGCGTGTAAGAGCCATGGCTGCCCCTGGTCTGTCCACTTGTCCGCGTGTCGATGGTGGCCTTGCCCAGCAGCTCCGAGACATACTTGTGGGTCACCTGTTCGTTGCCGCCCAAATAAAGGAACGTGTCACAGTTGCCTGTGATGTTCTCCCATGTGTCCTTATACATCCCCTTGAGCTGCGCGATGTTTTGCAGGATGATCGTGCAGGAAATGTTGTATTTCCGGCAGGTGGAAAGCGTCTGCTCAAAATCCTCCGGCAGCGGCACATTCGCATATTCATCCATGAGAAAACGCACATGGACAGGCAGCGTGCCGTGGTGTTTCCGCTCTGCACAGTCGTACAACTCTTGGAACGCCTGCATATACATCATGCTCACCAGATAATTAAAGGACTTGTCGTTGACCGGCGTGATAACAAAGATCGCGCGCTTGCGTTCGCCAAGGGATGCGAAATCCATTTCGTCTGTACCCGTAATGTCCTGCATTTCGTCCAGCAGGAAATATGCCAGGCGGGACGTTGCCATCTGCCGGATCGTATCGCGCGTCTTTTCCGGGCTGGTAAGGAACGATTTATAGTACTGCACCGCAATATGACTGTCACCTTTTTCTGCTTCCAGCTGCAGGAACAGCTGGTCTGTGGGGCTTTTCGGCCCGTTTTCCACAGCTTCCGCATTGTTGAGCAGGTACATGACCGTACCGAAG
This sequence comes from Agathobaculum faecis, assembly GCF_014287995.1. Classification (NCBI taxonomy): domain Bacteria; kingdom Bacillati; phylum Bacillota; class Clostridia; order Eubacteriales; family Butyricicoccaceae; genus Agathobaculum; species Agathobaculum faecis. The sequence continues at coordinate 23,382 of NZ_JACOPL010000012.1, read as the reverse complement.
TTTTTATCTTCCTCCGCGCCCTCATGATACAGGTACAGGATCAGCGCCGTAACAAGCGCAGTCTCCGCCTTCTCCCAGAAGGGGTCGCTGCTGTTTGCGTTTTTCGGCGTTGTGTTCCGCACCAGCAGCGTCACGAGCCGGATCACGTCCGCATCGGAATGGATATAATCAAACGGGTTATAACAATCCGAGCGCCGCCTGTCTGAGAGGTTGAACACCTTAACGTCATATCCGCGCTTCAAGAGCAGCGGCGCACAGTCCCGCAGCAGTTCGCCCGCAGGGTCGCACACGATGTAAGAACAGTTTGCCTGCATCAGTCCTGGCTTTGCGAGCGAACGCGACTTGCCCGCGCCCGAACCGCCCACTACACAGATGTTCAAATTGCGTTGATGGCGGTAAACATCCAGCCCGATGCAGACATTCTGCGTCAAGGGGAAATTCATATCGCACGGCAGACGCAGTGCCTTTTCCGCCTGCATCTTTTCCTGTTCCTCCGGCGTCAGCCGTTTTATATGCAAATGCACAGGGAGCGACCGGAAGAAAGCGGCGATCTTCGATATCCGTGCTTTCAACCGCTCCATGAATTTGGGCTGATACCGGTACTTTGCGCAAACCTGTTTTGCCTTGCCCCATCTTGCCGAGCCATGTTCTTCGCCCGGACGGCGCTTACCTTGGCTGTCAATAAACAGCATGACACAAAGCACATAAACCAGCAGGATGATCAGCACTGCCTTGACGCTGTATTCCGTTATCGTAATGTGCAGGGGATATTCCATGGACAGGGATACGGTGTCAAACCATTCCGAAACTGTCCTGCCCGGTGCAGCTGCACCACCGCACAGCAGGCCGAACCATATCACAGGGATAGCAAGCGCCGCCCAGAGGGCGGCGCTTGGCATATTATTTTTGTCTGGCCTCATAGGAACTCACCACTGATAGCTGGACGCGATGAGTATGTCATTGTATGCCCAATGGCTCTGCGGTACATCCGTATAATTGACGCCGGAAACATTACTGGACGAAAGTGTGCGTCCCATCGTCCGGTTGACTACTGCTGCCGCTTCCGCGCGGGTAATATACGCACTGGGCTGGAAGCTGCCATCCGGGTATCCATTCACCCATCCACGATCTGCGCAGTATGCAATGGCACTCGCTTCACGCATCACAGAGGATACGTCGTAAAACCGTGTCGAGCCGGTATAACTGCCGGTCGTGTCGAGCCGATACATCATTTCCACAAACTCCGCACGGGTGATCGGCGCATAAGGCCGGAAGTACGAGGTATCCACGTCAACGACGCCGCCATACGCAAAGGCATCCAGTGCATTTGCATAATAAGCATCTGACTGCACATCGCTGAACCCAGCCATCGGATAACTTGCGTTCGGATCTGCATTTGTCATACGGACAAGCATCTGCACGGCTTCTGCGCGTGTCATATTATCCTCTGGATAGAATTGCGAATTGTACCCAACGAAGAATGGAGATTTTACAGAACGATCAATATAGATTTTCCCATTCGAGCCACTTCCGGTTGCGATTTTTTCCGCTTCTGCCGAGATAGAAACATTTGCACGAACATTGTTTACATAGACAGTCACCGTGCCGTCGCTGCTGCGCTCCATGTCATAACTGGTTCCATCAACGGCGATGATAGATGCGCCCGCATAGGCCGTTTCGGATTTGGAGCCGATTTTCAGCGTCACAGTATCAACCGTATAACCGCTATCCGGCTTGATTGTAAATTTCACATCCTTGCCATGAGATACGGTCGAGCCGGTATTTTTGCTGATTGTCAAATTGTTCGACTTTTGGATTGTTACACTGTGGCTGGTACTTACACGACTTGCCGTCGCAGATACGCGCACCGGCTTATCAATATCCGTCACATACAGATGCGTAACGCCATCCTGATCGGTGGTCATACGGTATGTTTCGCCGCTGACACGGATCGAAGTCTCGTCTGCATCTACGGTTTGGCTGCTATCGCCAATCTGCAGTGTGATACGGTCAAGCTCGTATTTATCTTCATCCGTGACGTAGATATCAAAATCTACATCCGTGCCAACCTCTACGCTGCTGCCGCAATTCTTGTCGATCTTCACCCCAGTACCCGCAGAGGTTGTCACCAGCAGATTATCACTGTCATAGACGCTCTCTGCGCTCACGGTGATGTTGCTCTGCAGATCGGTCAGGTATACCGTGCAGCCGCTGTCATTCCCGGATACGCGGTATGCGTTTGTGCCGATAAATACCGTGTTGGTATTCGGAGTGCTGTATGCTGTCTTTCCATCCGCTTCAAGGGTCAGCGCGTCGATGGCATAGCCCCGGTTTGCGGAAAAAGACACCGTGTAATTGCTCCCTTTTTTCACAATATCCTTGGACACCTCGCTGCTGATTCCACGTCCGGTGTGAACCGTAACCAGCACTTCATCACTGCCCGGCTCACGTTCGGCTGTTTTCAGCTCGATTGTAGCCGAGCTGGTGACGCCGCCGCAGTACACAGTCAGCACACCCTCAGCGTCCATTGTGAAGCGGTATCCCTGTGAGATCTCATCGCAGCCTTTGGAAAGCGCGACGCTGGTCTTGTTTTGGCCAATCGTCAGGTCTGCTCTGGTAATGCAATACAGATTGCCGTCCGGCTTGGCCGTCATGGTGTAGGCTTCGCCCTTGCCCAGCTTGGTCAAACCAGACGATAAGGCTGCGCCGCTCTGTGATGTGGCCGTAACCGTGTATTCCGAGCTGACGGCTTCCGCAGACAAGGTAATGTCATCCTGTGCTGCAGGAATGGAAACCGTCGCGCGGATCACGCTTGTTCCCTGTGCATCGATCTTGGATTCATAGCGGATGGGATAGGTTGTGCCGTTCATGGTCAGGTCTTTATCCAGACTGGCCACGTCGGCCCGATCTGTAAACTGACCGTCTGTAATCATGAGCTGGCTCAGATCGTATCCATCCGTTGGTGCAAAGGCAAAGGACTGGCTGCTGTCATCCACTGCAATCACATGCCGCCCCACGGACGACACGGTGTAACCCGTGCCGTTCTGTGTGGTGACGATTCTCTCAGTCTTGGGCTGCCCGTCCGCCGCAAATGCGGTGGAGCCGAGCGCCAGCATTGCGGCCATGGCCGCGCTGATAATTCGCCGTGCTTTCATAATATCTCAACCTCCATTGTTGTTTACCAGCCCGTCTGCGGCAGAACCGGCTTTGTTACGCGGTAAATGGTCGTTGTCCACGCATCGTTGGACATGATCCACTGCTGGTTATGCAAGCCGCCCACATCTGCCTTATTGACAAATGCTGTGCCTGCGACAGACGAACGCACATTGCCGTATACATACGGGGTTTCTACGCAGCGGAAGCCTGCGGGAACATTACCAAACACGAACATAAAGTCGGTGACAACCTCGCCGGACTTGAGGCCGAGCGCGGTGGGATTGGCCTGAATGGTGCGGTTCTGCGCCGTGGACAGGTTATCCGCGAGCGTGCGGTAGTTCTGGTTATAATTGGTGCGGTATACGATCTTGTAACTCAGCCGCGCATTGTATGTGCCGGTCACGATCTTGTCCAGCGTCACCGCCTGATACGGTAACGTATCGCGCCAGTAGAACGACTGGAGCGGAACGGTGGAGTTGTTGGCGATGTGCGATACCGTCCACCGGATCGGCTGGCCGGGTACGACCTGTTTCGGGCCGGACTTGGCAATAGAAACATTGGTGTATACGCTCTCGTTCAATACCTCAAGGCGCACGATCTGGCCGGAGAACTCGATCTCGGCTTCAAAGGTTTCACCGGACGCCCCGTAATACACGGGGGCTTTCGTTTCACGAATTGTGTAACGCCCCAGCGGCAGCAGCCCCGATACTGCGACGCCGCGTTCATTACTTACGATGGTATCCACGACGTTGCCTGCTTTATCATAGATTTCAAAGGTCGCGCCCTGCAGGAGCGTGCCGGCAGGCAGGCCGTTGATCGGGTTATCGTCCTTGGACTTCTTTGTGATCTGAATCTGACCTTGCTGCGGCGTATTTTCCCACACGATTTCCGTCGTTTCGCCCTTGGTCACACGGAATGTGCGTTCCTGCTCATCGCGGATGTAACCGGGAGCCGCCTGCACCTCTTCGGCGTAGTATTTTCCTTCCTCCAGCTCCTTTTCCAGTTCGATATAGCCGTCTGCATCCGTGGTGTACTCGCCGATCAGGTTCTTGTGCGCGTCTTTGATGATAAACCGCACGTCGGGGATGCCTTTTTTCGTCACCGCATCAATTTTCTTAATGCGCACACTGGACATCTTCGCATTCTCAAATTCAACCGTGGCCAGCTCCCCGGCTTTCACAATAACATTTTTGGATGTGCTGTCTAACCGGTAGCCGTCCGGCGCTTTGATCTCGGTCACAACATACACGCCGTCCTCCAGACCGGAAATGTTGACCAGACCGGAGGAATTGCTCGTATATTCGCCGACCAATTCGCCCGTGGCTTTTTCCACACGGAATTTCGCGCCCGGCAAGGCTTCACCGGTGTCCTTTACAATTTTGCGGATCTGCAAACCGTATGCCTTTTTATTGGTGAATACCAGTTCCATGCTGCCGCCGTCCTTGATCTCAAAGGTTTTGGGCGTATCCTGCAGGATATAGCCTGTTGGGGCTTTTACCTCGGTTACGATGTAGCTGCCCTCCGGCAGGCCGTCCAGTGTGATAACGCCGTTTGCGTCGCTTTCGGCCTCCTTCACGAACTCGCCATTAGACTTAGTGATCTTGAATACCGCGTTTTTCAGCGGCTGGCGGGTATCCTCGTCTATCTTCTTAATGGTGAAACCGCCCTTTTTCGTATTGGTAAAGGTCACCTCATAGGTCTGCCCCGCGCGGATTTCCACGGTCTTAGGCGTCTCGTCGATGGCATAGCCGTCCGGCGCGGAGATCTCTGTGATGATGTATGTGCCGGTATCCAACTCCGGCAGATGGATTACACCGTCCGCATCGGTCGTGACGCTCTCACGCACGACCGAGCCGTCCCCGCGGGTGATTTTGAAGGTAGCGCCCTGCAGCGGCTTCTTCGTCTGGCTGTCTATCTTTTTGATAAGCAGACCGGGCTTTTTGGTGTTCTCCACGGTAAGCTCGGTGTCCTTGACCGTGGTGTGCTCGATCTCCAGCACCTCATCGTTCAGGATGTACTCCTTGAGGGTGGCAATCTCCTGCACCTTATAAGTACCCGCAGGCGCATTTTTGATCTCAATGCGGCCATTTTCATCGGTCGTGTAATCGCCCAGCAGTACGCCATCCCGCCAGATTTTGAATTGTACGCCTGCCAGCGGCTCTTTCGTTTCGCTGTCGATCTTTTTCACAATGAAAGATTTCTGCTCGACGTTATCCAGCGTCAGCACCAGATCGCGGTCTGTCGTGTGCTCGCCCTCCAGCACCTGTGTACTCAGTTCATAACCCGCAAGGGTGTGTCGTTCCACAAATTTATAGGTGCCGGGGTCTGCATAGTCAATGGTGAACGTGCCGTCCGGTCCGGTCGTGAACATACCGATGCTCCTGCCGTCCTTGAAGCCCTCAAATACAACGCCCTGCATTGGTCTGCCGGTGTCAAGGTCTATTTTCTTTACGATAATATCCTTTTTGCGGGTATTGGGGATAGTGAAGAACGTGGGGTACTCCGAATTGTTCTCAATCGTAAATGTCTTTTCGTTGATGACATACCGCGGATCGGTTACGACTTCCTTTGCCTGATAAGTACCCGGCTCTGCATAGGGCAGCCAGATGCGGCCATGCTCGTCCGTGGTGTAGTTGCCCAGCAGCCTGCCGTCCTTCCAGATCTCAAAGGTGACGCCTTGGATCGGCTCCCGTGTTTCCTCATCGATCTTGTAGATACCGAAGTGTTTCTTGATGGTGTTCTGGAAAATCAGGGTCGGGATCTCGGCCTGATCTTTGATCAGCTCTACAGTCTGCTCCGGAGCATCCAGATTGTAGTGTTCTTTATCACCGTCTACCTCAACAACGCGGTATGTACCGGGCTGCAGGTTTTCGATCATCGCTTCGCCGTCCTGATCCGTGGTGACGGAGGTAAGTTTCGCGTCGTTGTAGTACACATCGAATTTCCAGCCCTGCAGGGGGATCCTGGTGTCCTTGTCCTGCTTGATGATACGGATGGACAGCTTCTTCGTGTTCGGTACATTGACTTCGCGGATGATCTGCGTGGGGTCTGCGGACGGGTCAATGTAAACCTCATGCTCTACTTCGTCCTTTAAGTAGCCCTGCGGCGGTTCTACCTCGACCACCTGATAGAAGCCCTTGGGAAGATTGTAGACCTTGGCATAGCCGTTGACGTCGGTCTTGACCGTCTGCAGCACCTGACCGTCGCGGCGGATCTCAAAGGTCGCGCCCGCCAGCGGCTCCTTGCTGTCCTTGTCGTACTTGTAGATCTGGATACCGGGCAGCGGCGCATTCTTGAAAGTAAGCGTCACATCACGGGTATTATCCCAGCTGAAGGTCTGGATATCACTGCCGTCTATTGCATACCCCTCCGGTGCGGCGATCTCGTATACTTCAAAAGAACCGGTGGGCAGGTCGCGGCCCTGGATCGTGAACTCGCCCAGCGCGTCCGTTACATAAGTGTTGACAAAGTCGTTGTCTATGCCCTTGACCTCGAACTTCGCGCCCATCAGGTTGCGCCCGTCCGCGCTGGAGGTCTTATGCATCTTGAAAACGTGGTCATCCGAGTTTGCCAGCTTGACTTCAACGGTCTTGCCGCCCGTGCCAGTGTTCACAACCTTATCCGGCAGCAGGGTATAGCCCTCTGGCGCTGCGGTTTCCTTGATGGTGACGTCGGTGTTAAGGGGCAAGTAAATAAAAAGTGCTTCACCGTTGCCGTCCGTAGTTTGCTCATCTGTTTTAGGGGTACCGTCTTTTTGGTAACTGATCTGGAATGTGCAGCCCTCCAACGGCGCACCATTTTCATCAGTCTTCAATACTTTAAGCTGAGTAAGATCTTCCGGCGTCTCATTTGTAGAGAAGCCGACATTTACACTCATCTTCCTTACAGCAGGCTCCACCATGATAACCGGCTGTACGCCCGAACTGGTTGTGCTGGCTGCATATACGTTGTAACGGTCTACATTCATGCTGGCAAAGAATTGGGTTTTCAAGGGTGTGCTGGCTTCATCCATCTGCTCCGCTGTGGCCTTGGGGATACAGAACAGGAAGGTTTCACCATAAGCCATACCGTTGCCGTTTTTGTACAGGTCATTGTTTTTGTCCACATGGGCCAGCGCAAGCCGCTGCGAACCATCGTCATCATAGCTCTTGTTGCCCTCGCTGTCCATGAGGAAAGCACCGTCCGGGACATTGTCTGCACGGACAAAAATCTGCCCATATTCGCCCTCGCCGCGCACAAAGGTTGCGCTTGCCGCCGCCATAGGCAGTACCATGTACTGCTGCCCCTCTATCTGCTTCTCCGCAAAGGTGCCGCCGGATACGATACTGCCGCCTACATCGATCGTACCGGTCTTTTGCGCTGCGGGAGTGTACTCGGTGTTGCCGGGCGTGTAATTGATGGTAGCGCCTACCCACGGCGCATGGCCTTTGCCGCTTGGCCCCCAAGTGTTATAGAACTCATTGCCATACTCCAGCATTTTTATAGCGGCAAACAACGTCAGCGCTTCCGACGTGGAACTGGCGCTAAGCGTCTTGCCGGCAGTGCGATAACCGAGCGACGTGGAGCTGCCATAGCTTACGCCATAGCTGCTGTTTGCAGCAATCTGCGCATCGCCCAGCGCACACCAGATCGCGGCCTGACTGGCGCTGAAGTACATATCTTCTGTAAAATTTTCTTTGGAAAGCGGGCTTCCTACACTGGAAATAAATTCATTGAGCGTCATACGCGCATCGCTGCGCGCCGCGACGCCATACACATGCATATCCGATACGCGGCTTGTCACCGTGTACGGCATTCCCGATGTGCCGGGGTTGCCCTTGCTGTGGTCCGCGCAGTATGCGCGGATCTCTGTGCCGTCTGACGCTTTGGTGAACATAGGCCAGACGTTGCGCGGCGCGCCGTTTTGCTGGAACCAAGCCTTTTGCACGCCCTTATCCGCAATGTTATATACCTCACCCACGTTAATTTCAATGCTGGACGCTTCGTTGTCCTCCTCTGCCAGCGGCATAATGCCGTCTGCCGCACCGGCAAGCGGCACGCTTGCAGCCAATGTGAGCGCGGACAAAACGCCCGCCGTTGTCCGTTTGAAAATATTCTTTAGCATTTTTCCTCTCCTTTTGTCTGGAATAAAAAAGCCGCCTTCGGGAAAGGAAGGCGGCGCTCTCTGTAAAGTATTCATTTTCTACAGGTAAAAGAAAAGAGCGATTAGGTTGATCAACTAACCGCTCGTAAACTTTATATGTTTAGAACATACCAAAGATTTGGACACCATATATTTGTCCATACTGATTTTGGGTTAATGCAATTCCAATAGCATTAACCTCGTCGCTTAAAATCCATGCACGATGTCCCTGTGATTGCATAAAGGTGTTCATAAGTGAACTTGGCGTAGAAGATGTTGTACCTTGAATGATATTTTCTGTCTTGAAGTTTTTCACAGGTATTCCAACTTCGTCTAATAAATCATATGGGGTTCCTGAAGGACGATCATGCGAAAACCTTACTGTTATTTCTTCTGCACGAACTCGTGCCATTTCTTGAAGTTTTTCATTAAAAACCACAGACTCCAGTCCGCGTACTGTTCGTTCTTCATTGACCAAGTTCAGCATCTCATCTTCCCATGCACGCAGGGTTTCATCGCTTACACTGGAGATGTTAGTTTCGTTACCAGTATCACTGTTTTCACCGCTAATGTCTTGTCCCAGCGCCTTGCGCAGCTCATCTGCCCAGAAATGGTTTACCGTGCGGTCATCTTCGAACGAAACCGCGTCCACCGGCGCGCCTTTCATGGCATCCAGCGCAGCGATAACATCCTCTACCGTGCCGTCTGCTTTGCCCGTGATGACCGGCGCATACTGCTTAGCGGTCGTGAGGTATTTGCTCTTATCCCAGTTGCATTTAATCATGGCCTGATTAAACTCCGCCATGGTTTTGTTCCACTTCGTGATGGCGCTGCCGTTGGCAGACGTTGTGCTTTCGGTGTACGGCGCATCCGTATCGATGCGGACGCTTGCCGTCGCATTGTCATAGCCCACACCAAAGTCCACCTGCTTGCCGATATCGCGCAGCTTCACATAGTTGTTGCCGTCGATCTGGTAGGCTTTCATGTTGACATAAATGCCGTCCACCGCAATGCGCTGATTGCTGACCTTGGCCACCGCACCGCTTACCGAGGTATCTGTGATGCCCTCCGTGCTGGGTGCAGTGCGCGTCGTGCTGATCTCAACGGTCTGCGTAGCTTCATCGTAATCCACGCCAAAGCCTACAAGCTTGCCAATATCGCGCAGTTTGAAATAATTGTTGTCCGCTATATTGTAGCCCGTAGGATAGACGCGGGTGTTATCGACGTAAACTATTTGCCCCTTATCACGGGTGGGAACAGCTGCTACCGCATAGGCAGCACCAGCAAACGGTACTAAGCCGGCTACCATAGCCGCGCTGAGCGTCGCTGCAATAATGTTCTTTTTCATATCTGATGCCCTCCATTCCGGTCTGGCTTTTATCTCTCTTTTGATATTTTTATTATAGCAGACGCTTGCGAAACCGTCAATGGAAGCACACTTAATCAAAACAAAATTTATGCTTTAACAATTGTTTTTGCGTGTTTTATCAGATATATTGAACAAATCACAGGTTGTTGATAACTTTGAAAATCCGATGCGGTTTTGCCCGTCACGGCCGCACGGTCACATCGCAGCCGCCTGTACGCACCAGCGGTAGGTCTGCGCCTGATCGGGTACGCAGGTGACAAGCGTCAGGATGTTTTCATTCGTGGGGTTGAGGACGTCGACCTCGTACTTGGAGATCTTGCGCACGCTGTAAACCTCGTAGGTGCGGGTGCCATACACGGTCGTATAGGTGATTTTTGAACCGGCAGACAGGTTCCAAATTCCAGCGAAATAACCGTAGCTACCTCTGTTGTGGCTACAAAAACCAACATTGCCATCCCATGCGCTGGTGCCTTCAAAGTGCGCCACACCCAGCCGCAGGTTGCTTACCGTTTCGCCGTCGTACACTTTCTTTGTCACACCGAGCGCAGGGATGGACAGCGTGCCGATACTGCCGTCTGCATAGGCCATACCGTCCACTGGGGTGTAGCCCGACCCAATGGCAGCATCCGCGCCGCCGCCCGTATAGCCACCCATACCGCTGGTTGTGGTATTGTCGTAAATCGGCTCGCTGCTCACGGCGTTGCCTTCAACGTCAGGCGGCATGACGATCGTGCCGCTGCCGCCTGCCACTGTGCCGTTTTCCGTCACGCCCGGCGCAAAACCGGCCTGTGTGCTGTGCGGGAACATCGGCTCCACACCGGAGATGTCCGGCGTCAGCAACTCTCCTGTTCCCAGCACATCGGCAGACGCCGATCCAAATGCGGGCGGTACAAACGCGCTGTCTTTGCTGATGTTAACATTGACCTCATCATCACCGACCACCGTGACTGGCTCGGTTGATGTCGGCTTGCCAAAGTTGCCACTGGATGGCGCATCGTATGTATACGAAAGATTAGCCGCCCAGGCCGGGGTACTCATCATCGCCATCGCCATCATCCCGCACAGCGCGCGGCGGACCGGCGGGTGCAGCATCCCCGTCCTGCACGGGTTCCGAAGGCGGCTGGGTTTGTCCGGCCTGTTCAGCGGCGTCCGGCTCTCCCGCCCATTCCTCCGCATCAGCCCATTCCTCTTCCGGCGGTGCAGCCAGAAGCATGGCAGCCTGCTCTGCTTTCCGCTGCCTGCGGCTGCGGATCGCGGCTTTGATCTTCTCCAAAGGTCCAAAGAGGTACTGTGCCTGCCGCAATTCTTCCTCTTCGGTCCGTTTCTGTTTTTGCCTTTCACGCAATTTCATCTCCGTTTCCTTCATCGTCTGCTGCGCTTTGTCCCGCGCCTGCGCCGCCATGGCCTGCATCTGCGCCATCATGCGCCTGCACGCAGGGGGACGGAGCGCAAAAATGATCATCAATACGCCAAACACGGCGCACAGCACCCAGCTGACCGGCACGCTTCCTGCGCCTTCCTCCATCGGCTGCGTATCCTGTCCCTGCGGCAGAATGCCGGTCAGGTCAGGCGGCGTGAGATCCTCTTCCGGCTCAATCACAATGGGTTCGCCGCGGAAAACCGCGATATACCGCATACAGTCGTTGTTCCGGTGCGATACCTCGCCCGCATAGGTGGCCGTCACAGTATAGCCCGTCGTGCGGCTGGAGGTAGCAGTGCCGGTATAGGTCACAACTGCTGTATAGGTAGTTTCCATTGTACCGAGATTGTCTGTTTCCTCGGTTTCAGGCGTCCATTCGATATCACTGAATGTCAGCGTATGCCCGTTGTCCTCAATCGTTTTGGGGATATCCGTCATATCCATTTCCGGCATATTGGGATATTCCCGTGTTGCGGATAACGGCTCGGACACGCTTTCCGTACCCGCCGCTTTTGTGGAAATACTGGAAACATCCAGATAGGCCGTGCCGCTGTACCCGTCCTCCGTTGTCACCGTCTTGCTTTTGGGCAGCAGCGCTATAACATCGTTGGAGTTATCCGAGGTAGAGGATACTGTCACGTTTTCCGAGTGCATCTTACGGTCTATATCCGGCATTTCAATGCGCAGGATATCCTCCAGCACATAGTGCATCCCGCCGCGGTCAAATTCCTCCTGCGGGATCTGGTCCGGTGATACGGTTTTCGGCACATCGTAGATCTTCTTGCAGGTAAGGCCGTCCGAACTCATCTGCACGTCTACCGGATAGTAAGCCGGCTCCGTTTGTATTTCCGCCGTGGTTTTTTCCTCGGCGGTTTTTGCATCCGTTTTTTCCATGCCTTTTTCGGCAGCAGCGACCGTTGCCGGCTGTGCAGCGGGGGCGGCGTCTGCCGCGAGCGCCTGCACCGGCGATGCGCAGGCAAGCAGCAAGGCGGCGGACGCGCAAAATATCCTGAACTTCATTTTCATCATCTCCTACTGTTATCTGTCCGGTGTCTTTGGCAGTTTTGGCTTCGCAATGTGTTTGCCGGGCTGCTTTAAGTGCTGCGGTTCGTGGGCGGCGCGCTCCCTGATCCCCGCGATTTTTTCTTTTACAGACTGCCTGCCTTCGCGGCGCGGCGCAGCCTGCCTGTCCGCTGTTTTGTCCCCGCTGCGCTCCGGCATGCCGAGCGCCCGGGCAAGCTCGTCCTGCACCGCGCGGAGCACCGCCCGGCATTCTTCCGTGTTTGCACCCTGCTCCATCGCGGAGCGGATGCCGGTAAGGCTGGACAGCATCCGCTCCGCCTGCGCGCGGTCAATTGTAGCAGCTGTACTCGTCCGGGGCGCGGCCTGAGCCGGCGTCCCCTGCATCATCTGCGTCATCGTTGATTCCGGTCCGTGCTGCGTCCCACTGCCGGATGTCGGCAATGCGCTTTCGGACGGACCGGTTTCCGCGTTTTTTTCACTCACACTCACTTCTGCACCAATCTTCTCGCGAATCAGGTTTACATTTGGTACATCATCTTGCCGGACAATAATGTCCACAGTTTCCGGGTGGTCTTTGTCCCGGACAATGGAGAACATTACGCCATATTCTTTTGCCAGATCGGAAAACGCTTTCATTTTTTCCGCAGGCAAGGGGAATGTGGTCAAAGCAGCGCCGGACTGCAGCAGCTTGGTAATATCACTTTTCCCTGCAATCTGTTTCTCGTTGCGGAGCACCGCCACGAGCAGTGCCGCGAGATTGACCGCGCCCTTCGCTGCGAGTTTCACTGCGAATTCGGTCACCATGAGTTCCATGCGGAGCATCTGGTCCGCCGCCGCGCTTTCTGGATTCATATTGCTTTCCTCCCATCGTTTTCGCGTGGATTGTTTTTTCTTCTTTTAACGCTGCCGCCAGCTTTGCTTCCATTGCCGGGGCGGCATTCTGTATTGCGGTACAAATACGCTGCTGCTTTCTCAGGTCGCGCAGCGTATTTGTGATCTGCCCGGCCATGCTGCGGATCTGCTTTTCCTCCGCCCCCGGCCTGCGCAGGTCTGCATACAGCCGTGCGCGCCGGTCTGTCAGGATATCCACTTCGTTTGCCAGTGCATCCGCATACATGGACACCTCTTTTGCAGTTTGCAGTTTATTGTCCCGCAGGAAATAGTACTGCGCGGCATACCGGTTCAGCTTTTTGAGTTCCGCCATCAGCTCACCGCGTACATAGCGCGGCGCTTTGCGTTTTTTCACTTTGCCCAGCATGTAGAGGTACCGCCAGTACAGCGCCCGGAAACCGCGCAGCTTTTTCCTGCTCCTGGGCGCGGGGGTATGCGGCTGCACGCGGTATTTTTTCCGCTGCCGCCCGTCCTGCCACTGCGTGCGGAGCTGCCGGATATTCCGGTCTACCACGCCGCGCTGCGCCTCGATGCGCTCTGCAATGCGCCGGGGGATGTATTCTTCCCCCAGCGACCGTAGGCGGATAAACCGCGCCGCCTGCGGGTGGCGGACTGTGATGTATTTCCGCCGGTCGTTGATGCGGATCTCATACCCGCGTGCGCGCAGCATATCCCAAAATTCGTTCAGCGTATGCGCCTGCGCGATGACAATATCAATGTCCTCCCGTATCATCCCACGGACTGTGGGGCGGTTCTCCTGTTCCGCGCGCCACTCCGCATAATGCTTCCCGGCTTTGACGCGGGGCGCATCGATTACGGACAATTCATGCGCGCGGCAGATTTCGTCCGATATGCCGCGCAGTTCATAGAACGTCTGCGGCGTGGAACGGTACTTGCGGCCATCCACAAACGACACGGAATTGACTATGATGTGATTATGCAGATGGGCTTTATCCGTATGCGTCCCGATCACTACTTCAAACCGTTCGCCAAAGCACCGCTCCGCGAATTGCAGCCCGATCTCATGCGCCTGCTGCGGCGTTACTTCTCCCGGTTTGAAGGACTGGATAAAAAGATAACCCAGCACGTTATCTTCTTTCCCAAAATATTGTTTTGTGCGGGTCATTTGCTCATAGGCGTCATCGCAAAAGCAGTTTACAGCGTCTGTCAATGTATCAGGCAGGCCGTTGAGGTTGGGGAATCCCATGCAGGAGGTTTTCTGCGGATTGAGCGCATATTTAATTCGGTCGTCCAAACGCGAACGGATCGCGTATACCTTCAGCACTGCCATTACATCAGGCGCTCCAGCTGCTCTTCTATTTTTTCCTGTTCTGCCGCGAGCTGCGCCAACGCTTCCCTTGGCACGTTGCCGGAGATATGCGCCAGCTTGGCGATCTGGTTTACATTCCGGCCAACGCCGCGCACCTGTTTCTGCACATCCCGCAGTACTTCCAGCGGGATAGTTTTCACCTCGGAGCTGGTGAGCATCCGGCGAAAATACTCCGACATTGACAGGTGACATCCTGCAATTTTTTCTTTTAACAAAGCACGTTCCTCACTATCCAAACGGATAATGATTTGATTTGACCGCTTTCGCATTTTGTTTTTCTCTCCGTTCCGTCCGTCCGGGGGTTTTAGGGGGCTTTGCCCCTTAACAAGCTGCATTTGGATAGCCAAATGCTATGCTTGCGAATGCACAAGTTTTTAGTTAGGTAAAGCAATTTCGCGCTCCGCGCGCGAAGGCGGCGGCTGTTCGTTCTGCTGGCGCTTAATGCGGAGCTGGTCGTTGAAATCCTTTTCCTGCGGCACGCAGACTTTCAGTTCAATTTCCGGACGCCGCTCTTTGAGCAGCCTGAAAATATTCTGCGACGCCTGCCGCCCCTTATCGTCGTTGTCCAGCGCAAGGACGACCCACTTAAAAGGGAAATTCTTCAGCTGCCGTTCCAACGCGGGCGGCAGTATTTCTTCGGATGCGGTAACGCCGCCCAAAGACAGATAGCTATCTTTCTGCCAGTCCCTGCCGCCCAGCTTACGCAGCGTTGCGACCGAGAGCGCGTCTATCGCGGCTTCGCAGACATAGAGTGTCTGCCCGCTGCCTTTCATGCAGAAACCGCAGCTTTTATCACTGCCGGCCTGTTCAATTTTGAAACCGGAGTTTGATGCTGTGCTGCGCAGCATTGCATACCGCGCTGTGCCTGCTTCGTCATGCCCTACGAACACAGCGTTGTGATGCGCTGCGTCCTCGTAGATCAGCCCGTGCTTCATGCAGTGGCTGATGATCCCTGGGTCTATGCCGCGCGCACACAAATATGCAAACGCACGGCGGCTGTCCCTGTTTTTCTGCGGCAGTTCGAACGGTGTACGCGGCGGCGGTTCGCGCGCTGCCGGGGCTGTCCCGGGATGCGTATGGTATGCATTGCCCGCCAGCGTCCGCACCGCTTCCTGAAAGGTCATGCCATGCACTTTTTCAAGATAGCTGATCGCGTCGCCGCCGCCGACGCCCTGTGAAAACCAGTTCCACCGCCCGTCCGCTGAGATGCGCATACTGTCATGCGAACGCAGCGTCCAGGACTGCCCGACCCGTTTCAGTTCGCCGGGCTGGTACTGCTGCAAAAACGATAACAGGTCCACGCCGCGCGCCTGCTCCAGCTGCTCATCTGTGATCCTGCTGTCCGACGCCGTCATGGCTCTCACCGCCGTCCCTGTCTGTCATGCTGTTCCTTTTCTGCTCCGCTTTCAGCCGCACCAGCAGCTGCTCCGCCTGTGCATAGTCCGGCGCAAGCTCGCTCAGCTGCTCCAACAGCGCACGCTCCTGCAGTTTCTTTTTCTTTTCCCCAAGCTGCACGATTTTATTTTGCAGCGCTTTGACCTTCCCCTGATACCGGGCAATATCGCTGTCTATCCGGTGCAGCTGTTCATTGGTTGTCACCCTGTTCACCTCCGTTGTCTTTGGATTTTTTTGCGATGGTGTTCAGCCGCCATCGCCCGCTGTTGCTCTTCCTATCCTCTAACGGTCTGCAACTACCCGGTGCTTGCTTCTCAGGAGCACGCCCATGCTGTTCGGTTTTCAAGGTGCAGCAGAGGCTTCCAAAAAGTGCGCCGGTAAAAAAGCCTCTATATATAGCTCTATAAGGGGGGTGTGTCAGGGTGGTTTTCTTCATTGTTTACAAAATGTTCACAAAATTACGGCGTTATCATACACAGTGTGTGATAACTTCCAGCCTGCGGGCAAAAAAGAAACGCACCGGTTTTCCGGTGCGTTGACGGTATTCAACTGGTATTCTGGAGGGGGCTTACCCGTCATACAGCGGCAGCGCCCCAAGCATCTGCGTATAGGTTTCCAATGCTTCGGCAAACTCCTCAGACTGCTCCACTTCACGCAGCAGTTTCAGTTCTGTCTCCCTGCGCGTGCTGCCGCGCTCCGTGCTGATATATGCGGCAAGGATTTTCATGTCTGGGCGCGTGTCCAGGTTCCTGATCCAAACGTCCCCGAGCATATTCCCGTTTGCGGGGTCTTTTACATACTGCACAGCGACCTCTATCCCGCTGACGCCGTATGCCTGATCTGGGCGCAGCTCATACACAAAATAGTATCCGGGCAGCATCTCCGGTATGTTCCTTTTTTTCTGCATCATCATCACATTCCCTTGTTCTTTTTTTAGTTCCTGCTGCTATTACATCAGATAATACAGGGGCTGTCAAGGTAGCGGCCGTTTTTTTCCTTTTGTAATTCTTCACAAGAATTTCATTGTATTTTCGCAATATAATCTATTAAAGCGATAAAGCGTTTTTGTTGTTTTTATGCTATAATCCTGAATACGCAACATACCGTGGAGGGATACATAGTGAAGCACAACAAAAAGGGGAATTCAATGCGGCGGTGGCATAAGGGGCAGCACCTGAAATGGGACCACCGGCTGATTATAGAACGGATGCGGCTGCGCGGCGCAACAACGCGGGAAATTGCGGGCGTCATTGGGTGCAGCCATGTGACCATTGTGAAGGAACTGAAGCGCGGGCAGTATGTCCATACCAACTCCGACCTCACCACGGAAGTGCGGTACTCGCCTGAGCAGGCGGAGCGCCGCTGCCGTGAAAATCTGGCGGCAAAAGGCCCCCAGCTGAAAATTGGAAACGACTTCAAGCTCGCAAATGACCTTGAAACGCTGATCGTGAAAAAGCACTTTTCTCCCGCTGCGGCACTTGCAGCGGTCCGCGCAAGCGGCAAGCCGTACACGGCTTCCATTTCCACGGTCACGCTTTACAGTTACATCAAGGGCAGCGTACTGAATATTTTGCCAAAGCATCTGCCGTTCCAGAAAGGCTACCGGATAAGGGGCGGCAAGAAAAACAAGAAGCAGAAGCGCGCGTCTGCTGGCACCA
Source organism: Agathobaculum faecis (assembly GCF_014287995.1). NCBI lineage: Bacteria > Bacillati > Bacillota > Clostridia > Eubacteriales > Butyricicoccaceae > Agathobaculum > Agathobaculum faecis. The sequence goes on along the minus strand of NZ_JACOPL010000012.1, from coordinate 6,018 downwards.
GCATTGAGCACCGTCCTGCGGAAGTTGACCTCCGCAACTCTTTCGGGCATTGGGAAATGGATACGGTCTATACCTCGAAGTCCAAAAAGGCAAAGCTCACGCCGACGCTGCTTGTGCTGACCGAACGGCTGACCCGCAAGGAGATCATCATGCTCATGCGCGACCGCACCGCCGCCAGCGTAGTCCGTGCCCTGAATGTGTTGGAGCGCAGCATGGGGGCTGAGAAATTCTCCAAGGTGTTCCGGACGATCACGGTGGACAATGGCATGGAATTTTCCGACTTTCTCGGCATGGAAAAGTCCGCGCTGCGCAAGCGCAAGGCACGGACTAAGGTCTACTACTGTCACGCCCATCGCAGTTGCGAGCGCGGCAGCAACGAGAACGCAAATAAGCTGATCCGCCGCCATCTGCCCAAGGGGACAGACCTGTCCAAGGTGACGCAGAAGCAGGTAGCGGAGATTGAGGAGTGGATTAACAACTATCCGCGCAGGATTCTGAACTGGAAAACAGCGAATATGCTGTTCCGGTTCTTCATGGACCGGCTTTGATATAACGGCCTATATTGGCGTTAGGGACAGTCTGGGAGGGCTGCCCCTGTTTCCCATGCCTGCATTTCTATCATAGCGTCTGGTTTTCATCTGCACCCGCGTTTTTTCAGCATGATAGTATCATGCAAAATAAATAATTATTTTTTTGAAACTTTGGTAACTTTAACCTTGAAATTTACGTTCTTTTTTCAGCTTTTTCCGCCGCGCACTTCCGCAGCTCGTTTACTATACTATATCCCCCTCCACTTTGTCAAGTCCTCCCTCCCCCTTTCTTTCTATAACTACCTTCGTGTCTTTTTCCAGTCGTGCCATATGCTACATTTGAATATCGACACTTTCCATGATATAATACCCTAAAAATATGTCTTTATTCACCCAAAGGAGGAACTTATGTTAAAGCGCCTGATTTTTACCGCGCTCAGCGTCGCCGCATTGACCTGCACGGCTTCTGCGGCCACTGCTTTGCCTGCGGCTTCCGGCGGCCAAACCTTTCACGTCAGCACAACCTTATCGGATACTGTCGGCCGCACAGCGACCCCCACGATCTATAACATAGATGGTAATACTTATTTTAAACTCCGCGACCTGGGACGTCTCCTCGATTTCGGCGTTGCCTACGATCCGTCATCAAACGCGGTCCATATCGATCCAGACGGCTCCTATGTCCCCGAGGCAGGAGAAAGCAGCACCGTGCAAAATACTGCCACCAGCTCCGCAGCCGCCATCCCCACCCGCCAGACACTTTACCTCGCAGGGGAACGCATCACCCCGCAGGTCTATAATATTAAAGGAAATAATTTTATCGGCCTGCGCGCCTTGGGCCAGTTAGCCGATTTCGGCGTCTCCTACAATTACGACAACAAGCGGATAACCGCCTATGCTGCGTATCCTTACGCGCCCGAAACCTCCTGGAACGCGGCAATGAACGACCTTGCCAACAATCTGCGCGCGCTTCCCAGCGCTTCTTACCACTTGACTGCGGCCCGCTATGCGCCGGTCATCACAGAAGATGGCAGCGCCGACTGGCGCGCGCTCGTCAGCACCCTGCGCGCCGTTAAGGACGCACCGCTGTATGCTTCCGGCAGTGCGCTTTTCCGCAGCAGCCTGTATTGGGCAGACGCGCTCACTGCGGCGCTGACCAACACCACAGCGTCCGGCACCCCTGCCTATAACGTGGCGCTGGCTTCGCTCGCCGATCCGGACCTGTTCGACAATCCGGACAAGGCCGCTCTGCAGGCCGACTTTCAGGCCATGTCAGCCGCCTATCTCGGCTCCAGACCCAGTTCTCTGGCAGACATTTCGGTTTCCAACGGTTATTCCAAAAACGCCCGTTCCCGCCTGTCTCTATCGGATACCTATACCCTGACCGGCGGCGCGTCCGCTGACGACCGAAAAAAAGCGGAAGCCTATTTCTCTTCCCAAATGGCCGAACTGTCCGCCTTAAAGACGGACAGCGAGCGCATCTCCTATATCTACCGTCTTTTGCAGCGCGAGTACCAGACCGGTGGGAGCGCCTCCTGGACGGCCGCTTACGGCAGAAAAAAGCAGGTCAGCGCCACCTCGCTCGCGGCCGCCGCAGACTGGATGTTCTCCGAAGCCGGCATCCCCGCGTTTCTCGCACGGAGCTGGTCGGCTGCGTGGAACGTGGTCTATGTTAATGGCCAATGGGCGGTGTTCGATTTTACCAAGGGGAGCACGCTCCGCTCCCTTGACGATTACCGTTTGATCGATACGCACCCCGGCTCCACCCTCATGCTGACGCAGGTCATGCGGCCCGGTTCCTCCTATTATAATGCAAAGACCGCCACCGTGGACAAGTACTTCTCCTACACCAGCCTGACCGGAACCCCGCAGGCAACCGCCGCGCAGATGCAGGCATATATCAAAAAAGCCAATCCCAACGTCCCCCAGTCTGTGATCGATATGATTCCTTACTACATATCCGAAGGACAGGCCGAAGGGATCCGCGGGGATATCGCGTTTGCGCAGTCCTGCCTTGAGACCGGTAATTTCACTTTCCGCGACAGCGCCGTGACAATCGGTCAAAATAACTTCTGCGGCCTCGGCGTGATCGATAACGGGATGAAAGGCGCGTCGTTCGACACCCCGCAGCTCGGCATTCGCGCCCAGATACAGCATTTGAAAGCCTATGCGAACCATGAACCGCTCAGGAACGCCTGCATTGATCCCCGTTTTTCCCTCGTTTCCCGCGGCGCCGCGCCGACCGTGCAGTATCTGGGGATACAGGAAAATCCCAAGGGTTACGGCTGGGCCGCAGGCGCGGACTATGGCGTAAAAATATTGAACATCCTGGAGAATATCCTGACCTATTAACGGGTATACTTTCGGCGAGGTGAATGTGCATGGAACGGTATCACAATCTGACCGAAATGCTGGCGATCAACCACGCCGCCCACGCATACTTTGACGACCTGCCGGATTATGTGCGCGAAATGATTGTCAAGCGCGGCGACAACGTCCATTCCCCCGACGAGCTGCACGGCTACGCGGAAAAGCTTTTGCGCGGGGATGATTGAACAGCAAGGGACGGGAGTGTTTTTAACACTCCCGTCTTCCATTTTCGTCGAAGACTGTAACACACTTGTGCCTTTACAAATCGCCAAGCGCATGCTATGATAAACTGTACCACGGGAAAAGGAGGTCGTGCAATGCCGGATAAAAAAGGGACAAAGCAGGTTACTGCCAATAAAAAAGCATGGCACGATTACTTTGTCGAGGACAAATTCGAAGCGGGCATCGAGCTGTTTGGCACCGAGGTCAAATCCATTCGCCAAGGGCAGATCAACCTCAAGGATTCGTACTGCACTTTTAAAGACGGCGAACTTTTTGTGCGGGGCATGCATATTTCCCCTTATGAAAAAGGGAATATTTTCAATAAGGATCCCCTGCGTGTGCGCAGGCTGCTGATGCACAAAAAGGAAATCGCCAACCTGTTCGGCAAAACCAAGCAGGACGGTTATTCCTTGATCCCTTTGTCCGTGTATTTTAAAAGTTCGCGGGTGAAACTCGAGCTTGGCCTGTGCCGCGGCAAAAAGCTGCACGACAAGCGCGACAGCATTGCCGCGCGCGACGCCAAACGCGAAATGGACCGCGCAATGAAAGAGCGCAATCGTTGAATATTCGCATCTGCGGATACACCTATATGGGGCCGTAACGGGTTCGACGGGGGTGTTGAAGCCGGGATAGCGGGCCGCAGCGGGGATCTGCGTAAAAAGCTCCAACTGTTTATAAATTAAACAACAACGATTATACTCTTCAGGCTGCCTAATTAAGGCTTAGCCCGTCGGCTCAAAGAGGACCACGGCTTTGAAACCCGGCGTCGATTTAGTGGTGAACGTGTACGGGGTAAGAGTTGCCCCCGTCATGTAACATGACTCTACCAAAACGGTAAGCCTGTTTGCCGGCGTATCGCAGCGGGAATCCCAAAAAGACAAACTGCGCCCGGAGAAGTCACGGTGAATGCGCTTTCGGACAGGGGTTCAACTCCCCTCGGCTCCACCAATTACGAAAAGCCCGCCCTGCGCGGGTTTTTTCATTTCGTCAAGACGTGGCGCGGGTTTTGAGTGTTTTTGAAACGTACTTTTATTTTTCTAAACAAGCATCAAAAACGCCAAAAAACCAAGTCATGCAACACGAAATGCAACACGAAAAAGGGGAGGCCGAAGCCTCCCCTTTTTAATAGCCTGGATAATAGCTTTGTGGGTCTACATATTTTCCGTTTACCATAATTCTGAAATCAAGGTGCGGACCGGTTGAGGTGCCGGTGCTCCCCACATTGGCAATCTGTTGGCCTTGACTGACATTATCGCCGGGCTTAACAGCAAAGCTCCCACTCTGCAAATGCAGATAGACCGATTTTGTTCCGTCCGGATGGTCAATCTGCACCATATTCCCGCCGCCGCTGTCCCAACCTGTATAGGATACCGTTCCGCTCTTGTAGGCAAGGACCGGCGTCCCCATCGGCGCGGGAATATCGTTTCCCTCATGGAACGTGCTTGCACCCGCGATTGGCGCTTGACGGTATCCATATGCACTGCCGAGCCGCACACCATCTCCTGCCGCTATCGGATTGATTCCAGCCTCTTCGGTCGTCCTTGCCGAACGGCTTACCTGCGATCCCGCCTGCGCTACATCCGGCAGCGCTCCTGCGCCGGTGTATGCCTCGTCAATATTCTTGTAGCCCATCGCGTGCATGATCGCGGCATACTGGTCATAGTTTTCCGTATTCTCGGAAACTACTTTTCCGTAGGCTGCCAGTTTAGCGCCGGACTTTCCTTTTTCGTAGGTAGCCGCGCTCGCCAGCGATTTGATCGTCATGTACTGCGCCGCACTTACGCCGCTTGCCTCGATTGCACCCGCATTCTCTTTCTCATTCTGGCTTCCGTTCTCCTGCATCATCTCAAACGTGTAGTTTGACGGTTCCGCAGGGAACATGTTATAGAACTTGAATGTCTCTGAAAGCGCATCCCGCTTCGCTTTATCGTATCCCATCGAATCCAGATAATAGGAAAATTCCGTCGCTTCGGCTGTCGCCCTGCCTTGCTCCAGCGTATCGCCATAGGCTTTGATTGCCTGTGACTGTATCATTGCGTCAACATACTCCTCTGCCGTTACTACATCGCTGATCTCCTGATACTTTTCCCACTGGCTGTCGCTGGTTCCTTTAATCATCAGTGTGTGATACAGCTGGTTTTTCTGTTCCTCTGAAAGCGACGCATCGCCCCTTATGGTCTGGAATACCTGGTCGCGCGCCTCGTATCCCTCCACGCTTTCGTTAAGCGCGTCCTCCATCTCTTTATAGGCGTAATAAAGCCCTGGGTCGATACCGCTTTCCTTTACGCTCTTGATCGTCCCCTCAAGCTCCTTGCCGTAAACCTGATTCGCCGCTACCGCCGAAGCGTAATCGTATACCGCTTTTACCGCATTTACCTTTTCCGTATCGCTCATGGACTGATATGCGTTGCTCTGTGTCAGGTTCTCGACTGCGGCAAGCGCCGTTTGCCCCTTTGCATTGGAAAGCCTCAGCCATTGGTCCGCGGTCAGATTGCGCTTTTCCCCGTCCACAGTGTAGCTCTTTTGCGGCTTGCTCGGCAGCACTGCGGAATCCCCTGTCGCATTGTACAGCTCCCGCAGCGCGTTTTCTGCGCCGGAAGCGGACCTGTTCCCGATGTACCCAGGCGAAAGGAAGTTCTCAAACGCCCGCAGCACCCAGTTTTCCGTCTTGTCCGGCCTGCCCCATACATCCGTATACGCCGGCTGGTTCTGTGACAGGCCGGGGATTTTATTCGCCTGGCGCTGCAAAAATGTCTGCACGCTGTCAGGAACCCAGCTGTCTTTATCCGCATAGGTCGTGCGCCGCGTGTCGTCTATCGTGCGCGCGATCTGGCCGGACAGCGTCGGGACGACCTGCCCCGCATAGTTCTGCGCTATGTTTCCGGCAATCGCAAAG
>NZ_JACOPL010000011.1:0-91967 GCF_014287995.1 Agathobaculum faecis | reverse complement strand
CTGCCCGAGTCCATGCACGGCGCAGGCTCCCCGCAGGCCCAGCGCATCATGATCGCACGACAGTCCAACCTCGAAATGAAAAAAGAACTCGCCAAGAAGATTGCCCGTATCAAGTAATCTCTGAAGCATCCCATAGGCACCCGCGGGCGATCCGTGAGTGCCTATGTTTGCGCTTAGACAAAAGGAGGTTTACGCACCCATGCTGCGCTGCACTGTCAAATTCTGCGGCGGCTGCAACCCGCGGTATGATCGCGGTGCAGCCTATCAAGCCGTGCGCTCCTCCCTTTCGGATGTCGCACAGTTCTCCTATCCGGAGGATGGCACCCACTACGACGCATTGCTGATTATTCGCGGCTGCACCGGCTGTCCCTATCTGTATGAGGACATTGATGCCGACCGCCGCTTCCTGCTGGTGTCGGCGGACGAGATCCCGTCGGTCACTGAGCAGATCCGGCTGCTCGCGTAAATGAAACGGGCTGCGCACGCCCGTTACTCTGAGGAGGATGATAGAACATGAAGAAAGTAAGCATTATCTCTGCAGAAGAGGCCGCCCTGAAAGTACAGGACGGCGACACGATCGCCACCGGCGGCTTCGTCTCCTGCGCCTGTCCGGAAACCCTGTCCAAGGCGCTGGAAAAGCGCTTTCTGGAGACCGGCCATCCGAACAATCTGACGCTGTTCTTCGCGGCCGGCCAGGGCCACCGCGACGGCACCGGCGGCGACCACTACGGCCACGAGGGCATGGTAAAGCGCGTCATTGGCGGCCACTGGGACCGCGCGCCCCGTCTGGGAGAGCTGGCGCTGGCCAACAAGATCGAGGCGTACAACCTGCCGCAGGGCGTTATTTCGCATATGTACCGCGATATCGCGGCGCACAACATTGGCACGATCACCCACGTCGGCCTCAAGACCTTTGCCGACCCGCGCAACGGCGGCGGCAAGCTCAACGATGTGACCAAGGAGGATCTGGTCAAGGTCGTCAACATCGAGGGGCAGGAGCGCCTGCTGTATAAGGGCTTCCCGATCAACGTGGTGTTCCTGCGCGCTTCCTACTGCGACGAATACGGCAACTGCACCGTACACCGCGAGATCGGCCCGCTGGACGTGACCGCGATGGCGCAGGCGTGCAAGAACTCGGGCGGCAAGGTCATCGTGCAGGTCGAAAAGATCGTGCAGGGCGGCTCGCTCGATCCGAAGCTGGTGGCGATTCCGGGTATTTATGTGGATTCGGTCGTCGTCGGCTCGGAGGAGGAAAACATGCAGTGCCTCGGCATGCCGTATGACGGCGCGCTGACCGGCGAATTCCGCATTCCGGTGGACGCCATCCCGCCCATCCCGATGGACGCCAAGAAAATCATCGCCCGCCGCGCGGCCATGGAGCTGCCGCCGGATGCGATCGTCAACCTTGGTACCGGCGCTCCGGAAAAGATTGCCAACGTCGCCGCCGAGGAGGGCATTTCGGACAAGATGACCCTGACCGTCGAGGCCGGCTCGATCGCGGGCGTCCCCTATGGCGGCACCCAGTTCGGCGCGGCCGCCAACGCAATGTGCATCATCCCGCACAACGTGCAGTTTGACTTCTACCAGGGCGGCGGCCTGGACGTCGCGTTCCTTGGCCTGGCTGAAACCGCGCCCAACGGCGATCTGAACGTGTCCAAGTTCGGCACCCGCTTAGCCGGCGCGGGCGGATTCATCGACATCACCCAGAACGCCAAAAAGGTCGTCTACTGCGGCACGTTTACCGCCAAGGGCCTCAAGACCGAGTGCCGCGACGGCAAGCTGATCATCACCCAGGAGGGCGCGAAGAAGAAGTTCGTCAATGCGGTCGAGCACATCACGTTCTCCGGCGACTATGCCAACGAGGTACACCAGCCCGTCCTGTACATTACCGAGCGCTGCGTGTTCGAGTTGCGTCCGGAGGGCGTTACCCTGGTCGAGATCGCGCCCGGCATCGACCTGCAGACCCAGGTGCTCGATCAGATGGAATTCGCGCCCCAGATCGCCCGCCAGGCGGACGGTTCGATCAAGCTGATGGACTCGCGTATTTTCCGCGATGAACTGATGGGTCTGGCAAACGATTAATTCCCGATTTATTCCTTGTGTGTGTTGTGCAAGTTATGGGTATTTTAAGATTTGGGCCATATTCCTTACAAAAACCCCTTGCATTTTTCTGCACATTTGATAAAATATTAACGAACTCGTTAAGAGATGTCACAAACCGCTGCGCCGGCATCACCGGCGTAAGAGAAGAAAAGGAGAAACAGCCAAATGAACGTTTATATCTGTTCCGCAGCCCGTACCGCGATCGGTACTTACGGCGGCACCCTCCGCGACGTACCCGCAGCCCAGCTCGGCGTTGTTGCCGCCAATGCGGCGATCGAGCGCGCCGGTGTGGACAAGGAAGCGATCGATGAAGTAATGTTCGGCCAGGTGCTGCAGGGCGGCTGCGGCCAGAACGTTGCCCGTCAGGTCCTGATTGGCGCGGGCCTGCCGATCACCACCCCCGCCATGACCCTCAACAAGGTCTGCGCGTCCTCCATGCGCGCAATTTCGCTCGGTTCCCAGATCATCCGTTCCGGCGAGGATCAGCTCATGCTGGTCGGCGGCGTTGAGTCCATGTCCGGCGCACCGTACGTTTCCCACAACGTGCGCTGGGGCGCGCGCATGAACGACGTCAAGCTGGTTGATATGATGGTTCATGACGGCGTATTTGATATTTTTAACCAGTACCACATGGGCATCACCGCGGAAAACGTTGCCGAGCAGTATGGCATCACCCGCGAGATGCAGGACCAGATCGGCTACGAGTCCCAGATGAAGGCCGCCAAGGCGATTTCCTCCGGCCGCTTCAAGGACGAGATCGTTCCGGTAGAGGTCAAGAAGAAGAAGGAAACCGTTATTTTCGATACCGACGAGCACTGCCGCCCGCAGACCACGCTGGAAGGACTGGCCAAGCTGCGTCCGGCGTTCAAGAAGGACGGTACCGTCACCGCGGGCAACGCTTCCGGCATCAACGACGCCGGTGCCGCGATGATTATCGCGTCCGAGGATTATGTGAAGGCGCACGGCCTCAAGCCGCTCGTCAAGATCCGTTCGTTCGGCTCTGTCGGCTGCGACCCGTCCATCATGGGCGTCGGCCCGATCGAGTCCACCCGCCAGGCGCTGGGGCGCGCCGGCCTGACCGTTGCCGACCTCGACCTTGTCGAGTCCAACGAGGCGTTTGCCGCGCAGGCCGCTGCGGTCAACCGCGAGCTGGGCTTTGATATGGACAAGGTCAATGTCAACGGCGGCGCGATCGCACTGGGCCACCCGATCGGCGCGGCAGGCTGCCGTATCACCACCACGCTGATCTACGAAATGATCAAGCGCGACTCCACCCTCGGCCTTGCCACCATGTGCATCGGCGGCGGCATGGGCGAAGCGATCATTGTTGAGCGCGACGAGCTCTGCAAGTAAATCAAACCGGCATGATAGGGGGCTTTTTGCAGGCCCCCTATCTCCAAAGCATTCGATTGCGCAGGTGCGCGGCGCACCTCGTATATAAGATTCCGACATCAATTTGAAGGGAAGTCTTACCAATGACTGATGTAGTAGTTGAAAAGAAAGGCCATGTAGCGGTCGTCAAGATCGAGCACATGAAAGCCATGAACGCGCTGTCCACCGATATGTACGGCCAGCTCGAGGAAGCGTTCGACGAAGTTGCGGCAATGGACGACGTATACTGCGTCGTGCTGACCGGTTCCTCCATGGTAAACAAGAAGGGCAAGACCGTCAACTCTTTCGTGGCCGGCGCGGACATTTCCGAAATGTCCACCCTGTCCGTTGAGGAAGGCAAGAAGTTCGGCAACAACGGCAACCGTGTTTGCTGGAAGATCGAGAACTTCAAGCGTCCGGTCATTGCCGCAATCAACGGCTTCTGCCTGGGTGGCGGCTGCGAGTTGGCGATGTCCTGCGATATCCGCCTTGCATCCGATAACGCGCTGTTCGGCCAGCCGGAGGTTGGCTTGGGCATCACGCCGGGCTGCGGCGGCACGCAGCGTCTGGCCCGCATCGTAGGCCTCGGCAAGGCCAAGGAGCTTATTTATACCGCCCGCGGCAACTACACCGCACAGCAGGCGCTGGAGATGGGCCTGGTCAACTACGTTTACCCGCTGGAGCAGCTGATGGACGAAGCCATGAAGCTGGCCGAGGAGATTGCGGCGCAGGCGCCGATCGCTGTCGCGCTCTGCAAGGAAGCGATCAACGTCGGCATGCAGACCGACCTGAATTCCGCGCTCAAGCTGGAGGGCAACATCTTCGGCGAGTGCTTCGCGACTGAGGACCAGAAGTATGGCATGGCTTATTTCCTTGATAAGAATAAGGAAAAGCCCGCCAAGGAGTTCAAGAACAAGTAAGCGCGTTTGTTTATCTGCAATCATTGAGAGAGAGGGTTATATAATATGAAAGTTTGTGTATTCGGCGCCGGCAACATGGGCGCGCGCATTACGGAAGTTTTCCTGACCAACGGCCATGAGGTAACGATGCTTGACGTAAAGCAGGAGTTCATCGACCGCGGCGTTAAGACCATCACCAACGACCTGTCCTTCCTCGTCAAGAAGGAAAAAATGACCGAAGAGAAGAAGAACGAACTGCTCGCTTCCCTCAAGACCTCGCTGGACCGCAAGGCTGCCGCTGACGCCGACTTCATCATGGAAGTCATCCTGGAGCGCATGGACCTGAAGAAAGAGCTTCTGCAGGAGTTGGACCAGATCTGCCCTGCGCATACCATTTTCGGCTCCAACACCTCCGCGCTGTCCATCACCGAGATGGCCGCCAGCGTGCCGAACCGCGCTGACAAGGTGATCGGCTGCCACTTCTTCAATCCGGCTCAGATCATGAAGCTGGTCGAGGTTACCCGCGCGATCCAGACCTCGGACGAGACGTTCCAGGCCGCGTTCGACCTGATGGCTTCCTTGGGCAAGACTCCGGTATCGGTCAACGAAGGCCCTGGCTTTGTCGTAAACCGTATCCTGATCCCGATGATGAACGAGGCCATGGGCATTGTTGCTGACGGCATCGCTTCCCCTGCTGATATCGACGTTGCCATGCAGCTCGGCGCCGGCATGAAGTCCGGCCCGCTCCACACCGCCGACTTGGTTGGCCATGATGTCAACCTCGCGATCATGGAGACGCTGTACCGCGAGACCGGCGATCCGAAGTACCGTCCGCATCCGCTGATGCGCAAGATGGTCCGCGCCGGCTGGCTCGGCGTCAAGACCGGCAAGGGCTTCTTCGAGTACGACGAGAACGGCAAGGAAATCGTAAAGTAATCAAGCAGAAAAAAGAGGGGACTGTACTTGTACAGTCCCTTCTTTTTGTGAGAAAATTAAACCCATGAAATATCTTGATTTTTGCACAGTTTTTATGAAAGCTGTTTGGATGATTCTACAATTTTTTCTCAACGTATGGTATTTTTCGTGTAAACACGATATAATGTTACATGTATGGAAAATAGAGCCGCACCATCGCCGCCGATACGGCAAAGGCAGTCAAATCCGCGCAAAGGGCGGCAAACACGGCATAGCGGAGCCGGTTCAGCCCTAAATGACCGCTGTAAACGCTGATCGTGTAGAAGCTGGTTTCAGACGAACCCAGCATGACCGCCGCCACGCGACCGGCATAGCTGTCCGGCCCGCAGCGCTGCATGATCTCGCTGCCCAGCGCCAAACCGCCGCCGCCGCTGATCGGTTTCAGCAGGGTCAGCGCGGTGCATTCCTTTGGAATGCCAAGCAAATTCAACAGCGGCGCAAGTGCGGCCGCCGCTAAATCGATTGCTCCGGACGCCCGCAGCATGTAAACGACCGTCAGCATGCCGACCATGGTCGGCAGCAGCTCAACAGCCGTTTTCAGGCCGCTTTTGGCACCGCGCAGAAAAGTGGGAAACACGTCTACCCCTTTATACAGTGCGTATAGCCCCACTGCCGCCAGCAGCATTGGGATAAACGCACTCTGTAGCATCCGCATGTTTCCTCCCCTTTCCCGCTAGCCCGCGTTTATTTTCAAATTTTAGGAAATATTTTTGGAAATAACAGGCAATTCGACATTTTTTGTGCTTTCCATATGCAATAATACAAATTGTAATCCGAACAGGTATTTCCCCTTATTTTTCATCGGGAAATAGCGGGCGGAGGATACGCGCACTCAGCAGGACGACCGCGACAGACGCCACGGACGCCCCCCAAACCGCCGGCATGATGTCAAACGGCGCTGCAGCGCCGCACGACGCGCGTACCGCCGCCACCGTGGACGGGATGATCTGTATGGACGCCGTATTCAAGGTGATCAATGTCAAAACGGTATCCGGCGAACCGCGCCGGCCGGCAAGCGTGTACAGCCGGTCGACTGCGCGCAGCCCCAGCGGCGTAGCCGCATTGGACAGTCCCAGCAGGTTTGCCGTCACATTGGCGCTCACCAGTTCCATGGCCTCTCTGTCGTTCGCTGCCTTGCCAAACAGCGGCCGGAGCAGGGGCGTAAGCGCATGGGACAGCTTTTCCGCCAATCCGGAAGCGCGGATCACCTCCATCACGCCGCTCCAAAAGCACATCAGGCCGGCGATGCTGATGGCTAACGTGACCGCTTCCGACGCGCCTGTTCCCACTGCGGCAGTGACCGCGTCCAACCGGCCGGTCACCGCCCCGCAAAGCAGGGCCAGGGCCAGAAATGCGACCCAGATCACGGAAAGCATTTACGCCTCTCCCCTCCCTTGTAGAAAAAAGCCGGTCTCCTCCATACAGGGAGCCGCAACATGGATTGATGCTGGCAAAGGAATGAATGAAGAATGAAGGAGTGTATATCAAATGAAATCCACTGGTATTGTCCGTAAGGTTGACGAACTGGGCCGAATCGTACTACCGATCGAGCTGCGCAGGACGCTCGATATCGATGTGAAAGACGCCCTGGAAATCTATGTGGAGGGCAGCCAAATCATCCTGAAAAAGTACGAGCCTGCCTGCGTCTTCTGCGGCAGCTCAAAGGACGTAATCCACTTCAAGGATAAAAACGTCTGCCGCAACTGCATTCATGATTTGGAATCTATCTGATTGATCTGATGCGTACATAGGCCGGCCACCCTCTTCAGCAAGGGTGGCCGTTCTTTTTTCCCTGCCGCGCAGTATCCCGCCCCGCCTGGGTGCGGTATTTCTCCCGCGTCGCCATGCCGCCGCGGATGTGCCGCTCCTTTTTATTGGTGTACAGCACCTCCTGCACGCGGTCATACAGCACGGCGTTGAGCTTTTTCAGCCTTGTCGTAATATCCTTATGTACCGTTGATTTAGAAATGCCAAATTTGGCCGCCGTTTGGCGCACCGTCGCCTTTTCTTCGATCATATATTGTGCGAGCCGGACCGCCCGCTCTTCGGGTAAGCCTTTCACGATCGTCCCCCCTGCCTGTCGACGCTTTGATTACTACAAATCTATGCAGCGCAAAAGGCAGGTAGAACGCGCTTTTTGCCGGAGTTGCTCCGGCCGACTTATCCGCAAAACGCGCCGCCGCTTCCCGCAAAAAAATGCGCCGCTTCATTTGAGCAGCGCATTGATCCCTTGTGTATGGTATTCCACCAGCCGGTTCAATCCGGTCCGCACCTCGCGCGGACGGACGCGGTTCTTTAATATCTGCACGGTCCCGTCAATCAGGTTGCGGGCCATGATCTGTGCCAGCAGCAAGCAGTTGTCCTCATCTGCCAGCAGCGGCGCAGTCTTTGCCGCCAGCATATCGATCAGGCTACTGCGCAGCCCCTCATACCGTGTCCCCTGCGACTGCTCCATAATGAGCAGCAGGCCGTATTTCTCGGCCAGCAGCAAAGAAATGACCTCTTCCGTCAGCAGGACCTGGTATTCGCGCGCGCCGGTGCGCGGGTCAAAGCGCTTGTCCCGAAAGCGCATAATCAGGCGCTTGAGCCCCTCCGCGGCGCCGTCCGTCAGCTCGTAAAATAACTCTTCCTTGTTTTTGAAGTAATGGTACAGATTGCTCTTGCTGATATTGACCTTATCCGCAATCATCTGCAGAGAGGTCCGGTCATACCCTTTCTGCAGAAATAGATGCTGGGATTCCAGCAAAATCTTATGCCGTAGCTCGTCTTTCAAAACCTGCACAATAAAGACCACCCGTTCATTTCTTCCTATATTATAGCATTATGGCGTATTTTGTCAATACAAATGGGTTTTACAGGCGTTAAGACTGCGTCAGTTTTCAGGCCTTCCCGCGCCTCTATTCCCACGGAAAAGGGCGCCGGAATCGTCCGGCGCCCTTGCGCTCTGTTTTTGCGGCGCCCGCTTACGCGCCGAATACTTTCAGCAGGAAGCCCGCCGCGACAGCGGAGCCGATTACGCCCGCAACGTTCGGACCCATGGCGTGCATGAGCAGGAAGTTTGCCGGGTTGGCCTTCTGGCCTTCGACCTGCGAAACGCGCGCGGCCATTGGGACTGCGGAAACGCCGGCCGAGCCGATCAGCGGGTTGACCTTGCCGCCCGACAGCTTGCACATGATCTTGCCGAACAGCAGGCCGCCGATCGTGGAGAACATGAACGCGATCAAGCCGAGGACGATGATCTTGATCGTCTCCATGGTCAGGAACTTCTCCGCGACCGCCTTACACCCGACAGACAGGCCGAGGAAGATGGTGACGATATTGCACAGCGTGTTTTGTGCCGTGTCGGACAAACGATCGGTCACGCCGCATTCGCGGAACAGGTTGCCCAGCATCAGCATGCCGATCAGCGGCGCCGTATCCGGAATGAGCAGGATAACCACGGTCGCTACCGCGATGGGGAACACGATCTTCTCGGTCTTGGACACCGGACGGAGCTGCTCCATCTTGATCTCGCGCTCCTTTTTGGTCGTCAGCGCGCGCATCAGCGGCGGCTGTATCAGGGGGATAAGCGCCATATAGGAATACGCGGCGATCGCGATTGCAGGCAGGTAATCCGCAGCCAGACGCGAGGTGACCAGGATAGCGGTCGGGCCGTCCGCGCCGCCGATAATGCCGATCGAAGCAGCTACATTCGGGGCAAAGCCCAGCGCCAGCGCCATCAGGAACGCGGCAAAAATGCCGAGCTGCGCCGCCGCGCCCAGCAACAGCGAGGACGGCCGCGCGATCAAGGGGCCGAAGTCGGTCATCGCGCCGATGCCAAGGAAAATCAGCGAGGGGTAGATCGCATGCTCTACCCCCTGATAGAACACCCACAGCATGCCGGGGCTGGCGCCGTTTGCCGGCGCGTTGAGCAGGCCGGTCAGGGGGAAGTTCGCCAGCAGGATGCCGAACGCGATCGGTACAAGCAGCAACGGCTCAAACTTTTTGCCGATGCCGAGAAACAGCAGCACAAACGCGATCAGGATCATGACCAGGCTGCGCGGGTCGCTGAACAATGCGGCGAAGCCCGAGCCGGCCAGGATCTCCTCCAGCGCGCCTATAAATGAAAATTGCATGTTACGCGCCTCCCGTTACATCGTGCAAAGCGCCGTACCGGTTTCAACGGTCGCGCCCTTCTGCACGCTGACCGAACCGACGGTACCATCATGCGGCGCACAGATCTCATTTTCCATCTTCATCGCTTCCAAGATGAACAGGACGTCGCCCGCCTTTACCGCCTGTCCCGCCGCGCAGCGGACATCCAGAATCGTACCCGGCATGGGCGCCGCGACGATCTCACCGCCAGCCGGAGCCGCCGGTGCGGGCGCGGCAGCCGGAGCCGGCGCTGCAGCCGGTGCGGGTGCGGCCTCCGGAGCCGCCGGCGCGCTCCCGACGCAGACCGCGCTTGCGGAGCCCTTGTCCACCTCAACCTCATACTGTTTCCCATTGAGTGTAACCAGATATTTCATTGTTTTCTTTCCCCCTTATACAGCCTTGATAGACTTGAACACGAGCTGGTCGAGCGGAATGCCCGTTTCATGGCTTACGATCGCCATTACGCATGCCGCCTGTGTTTCGTCAACGCCCTCCAGCACGACCTGCGACGCTGCGGCGGCCGGCGCGGGCGCGGCAGCGGGCGCAGCAACCGGAGCCGCTGCGGGCTGGGACGCCGCCGCGACCGGCGCGGCTTTCTTTTCCACGCCGCCGACGATACGGGACACCACAATGATGACGCCCCACAATAATGCCAGCATCAAAAATACGATCACAAAGCCGGACAGCGCAACCATCACTGCCTCGACCGGACTAAGCGGTCCTTGTATCATAGTCAACCGACCTCCTTGAACGAATAACTTGCGGTAAAGGTCTGATCGCGGCGGTCAAAATACTGCTCCGCCTGTTGCGGGAACGCGATGTAGGAAAGCACGTCCTCCTCGCTCCGCGCGCGGCTACCCAGGTAGGCCTTCGCCTCTTCAAATTCCGGCTTGAGCGTATCCGCGAAGCGGCCGGTCATCGGCTGCTCGTCGCCCAGCACCTTTTTCGCCAGCTCCGGAGCAATTTTGCCCGGCGCCTTGCCATATTCGCCCTTGATATAGCTTTTGATCTCCTTGCCGATGGATTTATACCGCTCGCCGAGCAGGACGTTGACCGTTGCCTGCACGCCAACCATCTGCGAAAGCGGGGTGACAAGCGGCGGGTAACCCATGTCCTCACGCACGCGGGGGGTTTCCTCCAGCACGGCCTCCAGTTTGTCAATCGCGTTCTGCGCCTTGAGCTGCGCCACCAGGTTGGACAGCATGCCGCCCGGGATCTGGTAGTTGAGCGCATCGGTCTTGGTGGACAGCACATAGGGGTCGAACAGCCCGTTAGCCGAGAACTTGTCCTTGACCGGCAGGAAGAAGTCGTTTACCTTTTTCAACTGCTTGCTGTCCACGCCGCAGTCAAAGCCCATCTGCGCCAGCGCATAGACCAACGACTCAGTCGCGGGCTGGCTGGTGCCGCCGGAGAAGCACGAGGTCGCGCAGTCGATGCCGGCCGCGCCCGCTTCCGCCGCCTTGAGGTAGGTCATATAGCCCAGGCCGGTGGTCGCATGGGTATGCACATAAACCGGCAGCTTGATGTTTTTGCGTAGCGCCGTGACAAGGTCGTAGCATTCCTGCGGCGACATGATGCCCGCCATATCCTTGATGCAGAGCGAATTGCAGCCAAGCGCTTCGATCTGCTTGCCCAGGGAGACGAACATCTCCAGATTGTGAATAGGGCTGAGCGTGTAGCAGATACAGCCCTGCGCATGGCCGCCCGCCTTGAGGCATTCATCCACGGCGGTTTCGATGTTGCGCATATCGTTGAGCGCGTCGAAAATGCGGATGATATCCATTCCGTTCTCCACACTCCTGCGCACAAAGCGGCGGACGGTATCGTCCGAATAATGGTGGTAGCCCAGCAGATTCTGGCCGCGCAGCAGCATCTGCAGCTTGGTGTTTTTCATGTGGGATTTGATTTTGCGCAGCCGCTCCCAAGGATCCTCGTGCAGGTAACGCAGGCAGCTGTCGAATGTCGCACCGCCCCAGCATTCGATCGAATGATAGCCGGCCTTGTCCATATCGTCCAGTACGGCTTCAAAATCGTCAAACGGCATACGGGTTGCGATCAACGACTGCTGTGCATCGCGCAGCACGGTTTCGGTGATGTGCATTTGTTTCACGAATATGCCCTCCTTTACCGGCAAAACAGGGTATGAAAACAAAACTCTACCTACTACCCCATTTTACTTAATTTTATCATAGCACTTTCCTCCCAGGCATGCAATGTTTTTATTTTAACAAAGTTGTTTTGCTTATTTTGTCTGTATTTTCATGTGTTCTTGGATTGACAATCGTCCCGTCATACAGTATGATATAAAAATACTGTGCGTATTGCCCTCCCTTTTTAACCGCGGTGTTGTGCCGCGCAAGGGGCTTGCCGGAACGCGACCCATCTGTTATAATAAAGGCAATCACAACATATTTATGTCTCCGTACCTCAGCAGGATAGAGGGTCCGCCTCCTAAGGTTGCGTTACAACGGCCACCTCAAAAAAAACTAAATAAGGGATTGCAGTTCGACTTTGATCGGGCTATAATCATATATCAGACACGTCCATATAGCTCAGCTGGATAGAGCACACGCCTCCTAAGCGTGGGGTCGGAGGTTCAAATCCTCTTATGGACGCCAGTGAACAACGCCGAAAGCCTTTGTTTTCAAGGGTTTTCGGCTTTTCTTATATAAAAAGCTACGAAAAAGCTCTTTCACTGTATGAGATAAAATTCTACTCCAAAATTTGATTTTTGACAACCCCTCCAGAATCGAACGGTTGTTATAAGACAAAATCGCCAGCTAATTTTTAGCAGAAAACGGGCTGTTCTTGCTAATGAAAATGCCCTTCCTGCTAATCAGCCCCAAAATCGTGCCAAAAATCCAGCTAATCAAAAAAGGCGGATGTTTTGAATACCATGCAGTTATAGCAGATAAAATTAAATATCGTTATGTACATAGAGCGTCTATTTGCCCCGCATTGGGGATGGATAGGCGCTCTTTTTTTATGCCCAAACCCATGGGCAAATACAAGAGATTGGAGGTGTTTTATTTGAGCAAGCCTGTTTATACCGCAGACAAGCCGAGCGACTGTCATTACTGCTACTTCTGGACGAATGGCAGAAAGGGCTGCCGTCTGGGTAGAAATAATTGCTACTACTTAATCTCTTTGCCGCCGAAACCCAAGTCGGAATGTGATGGCTGTCCCTATGGGCGAGATCACCCGTGCATTGGTTGGTGTACGAAGAAGGTTATGCGTGAAGTGGGGCTTCGTTGATATGGATGTGTATGAACAGGAATACCGCTTCTACTATTTTGCCCGATGTCCTTACGAAAAGACGGATACGACTTTCCGCAGCATTCCGCTGACAACAGAAAGTTTTCCGCAGAAAGAAGGTGGTGAAGCCGTGTGAGTTTTGATTATTTTTACGGTCAGCAATCCGATCTATTCACATTCTATCGAGTTCCGAAGGTGTTGTTCACGAACGAGAGGTTCTGGAATATTTCTGCCGATGCCAAGATGCTGTATGGCATTTTGCTTGACCGCATGAGCCTGTCTGCCAAGAATGGTTGGATAGATAAAAACGGTAGAGTGTATATCATTTTTACAATCGACGAAGCGAAGATGGCTCTGAACTGTGCTGAACAAAAGGCTATCAAGCTGCTCAGTGAACTTGAGAAGAAAGCAGGATTGATTGAACGTAAGCGCCAGGGTTTGGGAAAGCCCAACCTGATCTATGTGAAGAACTTTATCTCTGCTGTGGATTCACAACTCTTGAATTGTGAAAATCACAATTCTGGAACAATGGAAATCACAACTCAAGAACTTCCGAAATCACAATGTAATAATACTGATATTAAAAATACTGAATTTAGTGATACTGATTCTATCTTTCCTTCCGGAAATGGTGGAATGATGGACGAGAATGACCGGTATCAAGAATACTTTGATTATTTCTCGGATCAGCTCAGTATGGATTTGTTGAAGAAGGATTACCCTTACGATTCCGAAATGCTGGATAACATTCTGGAGTTGATCGTTGAAACAGTTTGCACGAAGCGACCGTTGATTCGCATTGGTGCAGAGGAGCGTCCGGCAGAAATTGTCCGCAGTCGGTTTATGAAACTGAATGCCGAACACATTCGATATGTTATGGACTGCTTCAAGGAGAACACCACAAAGATTAGAAATATCCGTCAGTATATGCTGACTACGATATACAATGCGCCGACGACAATAGACACCTACTACGATGCTCTTGTTCGGCACGATATGTCACACGGATATTTGGAAGGAGGATTTAAGAAATTGAAAATGAAGCGAGAGGAAGGAGAGTGACGATAAATGTCGAAAAAAGCAACCATCATTGCGGTGGTCAATCAGAAAGGAGGCACTGGAAAGACCACCACCACCGAGAATCTGGGCGTTGGCTTGGCTCTTGAAGGAAAAAAGGTGCTTCTGGTAGACACCGATCCCCAGGCTTCCCTGACGGTCAGTTTGGGCAATCCCTGCCCGGATGATCTGTCTCCGACACTTTCCGATCTGATGGGAAAGATTATGATGGAAAACCCTATTACTCCCGATGAAGGGATTCTTCATCATCCGGAGGGCGTTGATTTGGTGCCGTCCAACATCGAACTCTCAGGTATGGAGGTAGCACTGGTCAATGCCATGAGCCGGGAAACCATTCTCCGGCAATACCTGGATACAGTCAAACAGAATTATGATTACATTCTTCTTGACTGTATGCCGTCTTTGGGTATGCTGACCGTCAATGCGTTGGCAGCTGCCGACAATGTGCTGATACCGGTTCAGGCAGCATACCTTCCTGCAAAGGGTCTGGAACAGCTGCTTGGAACCATCAACAAGGTCAAGAGGCAAATCAACCCGAAACTGAGGATTGAAGGGATTCTTCTGACGATGGTGGACAGCCGCACCAACTACTCCAAAGACATCAGCAATCTGATTCGGGAGAGCTACGGCGGAAAGCTGAAGGTTTACAAGACCGACATTCCCCGCTCTGTCCGTGCAGAGGAAATCAGCGCAGAGGGAACCAGTATCTTCAAGCATGATCCCAAAGGCAAAGTTGCCGAAGCCTATAAAATTCTGACGAAGGAGGTGTTAAACAATGCAGAAAAAAGGCGCAAACATCAGCTTGAAGGGGTACGATGATATTTTCTCCACCGATCAATCCAGAGCTGAAGCCCAGCAGGAGCGTGTGCAGGAAATTCCGCTTTCTGAGCTACACCCCTTTGAGGGACACCCCTTCCGTGTGGTTGATGATGAAGAAATGATGAAAACGGCAGAGAGCGTCCGAGATTTCGGAGTTCTCACTCCTGCGATTGTCCGTCCTGACCCCGACGGTGGTTATGAAATCGTTTCTGGTCACAGGCGGCACCGGGCATCGGAGCTTGCGGGTAAGGAAACCATGCCTGCGATTGTTCGTGACCTGGACGATGATGCAGCCATTATTTTGATGGTTGATGCGAATTTGCAGAGGGAGAGTATCCTGCCGAGTGAAAGAGCATTTGCTTATAAGATGAAGCTGGATGCGATTAAACATCAAGGTCAACGCACCGATTTAACTTCATCCCAAGTTGGGATGAAGTTGCAGGCAATGGATATAGTCGGTCAGGAGGCAGGAGAAAGCAGAAATCAGGTACACCGTTATATCCGTCTGACCGAACTGATTCCGGAACTGCTGGATATGGTAGATACGGGTCAGATCAAATTCAATCCTGCGGTGGAGCTTTCCTATCTGGCAAGTGAAGAACAGAAGGATTTTCTTTCTGCAATGGATTATGCTCAAGCAGCTCCTTCCCTTTCGCAAGCACAGCGAATTAAAAAGCTCGCACAGGAGGGCGAGTGTACGCTGGATGCGATGTGCGAGATTATGAATGAAATCAAGAAGGGAGAGCTGGACAGAGTAACC
Organism: Agathobaculum faecis; assembly: GCF_014287995.1. Lineage (NCBI taxonomy): Bacteria > Bacillati > Bacillota > Clostridia > Eubacteriales > Butyricicoccaceae > Agathobaculum > Agathobaculum faecis. The sequence goes on along the minus strand of NZ_JACOPL010000011.1, from coordinate 76,574 downwards.
TTCAAAACGGATTCGTTGCGAAAATACTTCCCGAAGTCCTATACCAACAAGCAGATGGAGGATAAAATCATTCAGCTTTTGGAGCAATGGCAGAAAAAAAGAGAAAAATCAATGGAAAGGTAAGGTAAAAAATGTTTACACCCAAAAACATTCAGGGCGCTTTGGAAGAACTCTACGACCTTTGCGATCCTGATTATATGGTAGATATGCTCGTAAACTACAGTGAGGAGTTCGATGATATTTCTCCTGCGCTTCTGGCAAAGTCGTTTCAGAAAAATGCCGAGATGATTAGCGAGTATCGAGTATTGTCCTCTGCTGGTGAGGGTATCGACTATCAGGGAAAGGTACTTCTGAACAGCAGAGCCGTGCGGCTTCTGTCCTATGTAGAAGATATGAGCGGCGATGAAAAAGTTCGCACGATTCAGAGCAAGGAGCTGTGGTTAGCAGAAGATATGACATTCTATGTGGTGTCCTGTATGTCTACGATCACGATGGACAAGGAAGAAGCCATTTGTCTTAACGAACACCGCAGCGTGGTTACTACGGTGGAATGCGAGGACGATATTTTCTTCGACATGGGTTCCCTGATTTGCGAACTGGACGATATTTGCTTGTTCGAGCTTTTAGCCGATGTGGATGCGACTATTTATGAACTGTAACAGGTTCATGGATGGTCGCTTTTCTTATTTCCAAAGAAACGGAGGTATCGAAACTTGAAAGAATACGATGTGAAGATCACCGAAACCTTGGAGAAAACGGTTACGGTGCAAGCAGAATCTCACGATGCGGCAGAGGAACAGGTTAGAGCCGCTTATTACAATTCGGAGTACATTCTGGACTCCGAAAACTTTACCGGTGTTGCGTTCGGCACGACCGAGGAACGGGAGGTTCAGAAAGAACAGGCAGATACCATGAATGTGTTGCTGGTAAAGCCGTTCATGTATCCGCAGGCTGTGCAGATCGGCTGTGAGCTGGAGGATTTGCAGAAAGCCGTAGGTGGCGATATTGAGGCAACTTATCCGTTCAATGAGCCGGTTGCACTGGTGATGCACGACGAAGGTAAACTCGTAGGCAAAGAACTGAACCGTGCGCTGCGTGATGATGACGGCGATATTTATGACATTATCGCCGGTGATTTTCTGGTTGTGGGATTGGGCGAGGATGATTTTTGTTCTCTGTCCCCGGAACTGATGAAGCAGTTTGAGGAACACTTTCATCAGCCTGAGACTTTTGTACGCATGGGGCGCAGCATTATGGCGCTTCCCCTGCCGGATGACATGGTGAAGAAAGAAGATGCACCTGTCAAAGCTGATTCGGTTCCCCACAAAAGTAACCCTGACCGAGATGTTCTGTAAGGAGGTTCTTATGCAAAGAAATTCGACGATTGGAGAGCTGATGGAGCGAAAGCGGATTCAGGATGGTGCCAAGGAGTACCAGGGACATACCTATATGGACTTGGCACGATTTGATGACGCCACCAAGCACATGATTATTTTCGATGTGCTGACCGATGAATCGCCTGTCGGTTGGAAAGGCGAAAGAAATCGCCTGTATTTGAGCGATGTGGGTTATCAGAAGGCTCTGGATAACCAGAAAGCTGGCAATATCAAGATTATCAGCCATGCCGCAGTTGCCAAGGGCAATCTGTATTACGACCACAGAGATATGGCACGATAATCTGTTCACTCTACTGCTTGCAGGAGGTGATGAATCATGCAGGAAGAAGTTGAAAACAGAACAGTAAACCTGGCGATCAGCACAACCAAGCTGACGGGGCGCACTATCATTGCCGGTATCCGCAAGTATTTGCAGCACCGGGAAAAAGTGAAGATGAAAAAGGCACGAGACCCTGCCGTTCATGGAAAGCAATCCGTGAAACAGCTTTTGGGACAGAATCAGGGTGCTACGAATGTTGAGATCGACAAAGAGAGTATCCGTGATTTTGAAAAGCTCGCCAAGAAGTATGGCGTGGACTTTGCCGTAAGAAAAGATAAGTCCGTTGATCCTCCCCGGTTTCTTGTTTTTGTCCGTTCTAAAGATGCAGATGCTTTGGATGCAATCTGCAAGGAACATCAGGCAAGGGCATTAACCAAGAATGAAAAGCCGAGCGTTCTGGCGCAGCTGAAGAAGTTCAAGGAAATTGTCGCAGCGATTCCGAAGAAGGTTCGAGAGAAGAAACAGGAGCGTGATCTGTGATGGATAAGAGAAAAATGAAAAAGCTCCTGATTCTGAATTTACCGTATTTTCTGGTAGGGTTGTTCGCTACGAATTTAGGAGAAGCATGGAGATTGGCTGAGGGGGCAGATTCATCTGCGAAAATCCTCAGCTTTTTTCATGCCCTTCCGATAGCCCTGAACAATCCGTTTCCCAGCTTTCACCCGTTGGATTTGCTGATTGGTATTCTCTGCGGCGCAGGACTTCGGCTGGCTGTCTATCTAAAAGGCAAAAACGCAAAGAAGTACCGACACAATGTTGAGTACGGTTCTGCTCGTTGGGGAACGGCAAAAGATATTGAGCCGTTTATTGCACCAAAGTTCGAGGACAATGTGATCCTGACGAAAACGGAGCGGCTGATGATGAGCAATCGCCCGAAGAATCCTGCCAATGCCCGAAATAAGAATGTTCTGATTATCGGCGGTTCGGGTTCCGGTAAAACTCGCTTTTGGTTGAAGCCAAACCTTCTCCAGATGCACAGTTCCTATGTGGTCACTGACCCGAAAGGCAGCATCGTGATTGAGTGCGGCAACGCCCTTTTGAAGCATGGCTACACCATCAAGATTTTCAACACCATCAACTTTCAGAAGTCGATGCACTATAACCCATTTGCCTATATCCATTCAGAAAAAGACATTCTGAAACTGGTGACAACGCTGATTGCCAACACAAAGGGTGATGGAAAAGCCGGTGATGAGTTCTGGACGAAGGCGGAAACGCTGCTCTACTGTGCCTTGATCGGATATATCCACTATGAAGCTCCGGTTGAGGAACAGAATTTCTCCACCCTGATTGAGTTCCTGAACGCAATGGAGGTGCGGGAAGATGATGAGGAGTTCCAGAACCCGGTGGATCTGATGTTTGAAGCCCTGGAAAAGAAAAAGCCGAATCACTTTGCAGTCCGTCAGTATAAAAAATACAAGCTGGCTGCCGGCAAGACCGCTAAGTCGATTTTGATTTCCTGCGGCGCTCGTCTGGCTCCTTTTGATATTCAGGAGGTCAGAGATGTGACTGCCTATGACGAGTTGCAGTTGGATACTCTCGGAGATAAGAAAACGGCGCTCTTTCTGATTATGTCAGATACGGATGCGACGTTTAATTTTTTGATCTCCATGATTTACACACAGCTGTTCAACTTGTTGTGCGAGAAAGCAGATGATGTGTACGGCGGCAGACTGCCGGTTCATGTGCGCTGCTTGATTGATGAGATGGCAAACATCGGTCAGATTCCCAATCTGGAAAAACTGGTAGCGACAATCCGAAGCCGTGAAATATCGGCTTGCCTTGTTCTCCAGGCACAATCACAGCTGAAAGCCATTTATAAAGACAATGCCGATACCATCATCGGCAACATGGATTCCCGAATTTTCCTGGGTGGTTCTGAGCCAACCACGCTCAAAGAACTGAATCAGGCATTGGGAAAAGAAACTATCGACACCTACAACACCTCCAACACCAGAGGTAACAGCCCGTCTTACGGCTTGAATTATCAGAAGTTAGGCAAAGACCTTGCGAGCGTAGATGAGCTTGCGGTTCTGGATGGCAGCAAGTGTATTTTGCAGTTGCGTGGTGTCAGACCGTTTCTTTCTGACAAGTACGATCTGACGCAGCACCCCAATTATAAGTACACATCAGACTTTGATAAGAGAAATGAGTTCAACATTGAGCAGTTTCTGAGTCGAAGGTTGAAGCTCAAGGCAGGTGATGAGTTTGTGGTAGTCGATGCGGATTAAGGAGGTTTCTGTTTGGAAAATCTGAAAACGGTATCTGCCCTGGTTAAGAACATCTTGGAACACGACCACAAGGCAAGAAATACCGACAATCATTTGTACCTGATGGTACTGGAACACTATTCCGGTCTGCGTGGCATCGACATTCATGCCATGACGGTTCCTGTGTTTTTGAAGGAACTGGATAGACGCAGCTTTCCGGGGTTTGAAACTGTCCGCAGAAGCAGACAGAAAGTGCAGGCAACCTACCCTGACCTTGCTCCCAGTGAAGCCGTAGGCAAGCGCAGAGCAAAAAATGAGGTTGTATATCGAGAATTTGCAGAAAGCGAGGTGTAAAAAAAATGACTTGGTGGATCACGGATACCTCTATTGGGCAGCGATTGAAGTTCGTTAGACGATTTCGCCGCCTTACCCAGAAAGAGCTTGGACTCCTGATGGGGTATTCCGAGAAAACAGCGGATGTCCGTATTGCTCAGTATGAGAAAAACGCTCGAACCCCTAATGCAGAAACCACAGCGAAACTCGCAGAGGTTCTGAAGGTTTCACCTGTCGTTTTTTCACCGACAATCTGTGCTTCTCGTGAAGATTTGTTGCAGTCAATGTATTGGCTGTTTCTTATGAAAGGTGGTGGTGATATATATGATTGTGAAACTGAATATGCAAGAAGCAGAATGGAACAGAAACTTGGCGTGATAACCGTCGAGGAGTTCCTTGAAAAGATTCTCGTAAACTAAGCCTTCCGTCCGGTTTTGATGCCGGTAGTACGGAGGGCTTTTTCTATTCTCAAAACAATTTCAAATTTTAGGAGGAAAATATTATGGCATTTTTCAATAGCGCAGTAACCGTTCTTCAGACTCTCGTTATCGCTCTGGGCGCAGGTCTTGGCATCTGGGGTGCAATCAATCTGCTTGAGGGCTACGGCAACGATAACCCCGGCGCAAATGCTCATGTACGGTAAGGAAGCAAGCAACCGAAAACAAGAGATAGACCGCCAGCACTACACTATTCCGAACCAAAGACCAAAAGATAAGCATTGTGGGAAAATCTAAACTTTTGGATTTTCCTACAATGCCAACTACGGCGGAATCCCTCCCACTCCTTATATCTTTCTGTATACATTGAATTTGTATTTAGTAAAATGCAGACAACACCACGGATCGGCTTTTGGTTGGACAATTCCAACCAAACACCACAGCAGACAGCAGAAAACATTCTGAACGCTAGGAAGCCGGTATGATTGTTACATATAAGGGGAAGAAAAATTTCTTTTAGGTACTTGCTTTCCTAAAACTGATGTGATATAATAAACTTATGTGATACAATGATTTAATCCAGAAAAGGAGTAAAAAATATGCGGCAAGGTATTCTTAAATAAAACTATAATCAAATAGTGGGAACAAAGGATTATGATAGCTCCTTTTGTAGGGGCTTAGTTTTTTGTACCCAATTTAAGAATACTTTTGCCTTATCAATTTTGACATATCCCCAAAAACAGCAATCACAAACAGGTGTATGCTGTATATGTGTATGTCCGCAACTTATAATCCCCAGTGGTAAAAGTATTTTACTGCTGGGGATTTTTATGCCCTTTGGGGCTGTAAAGGGAGGACAATCACATGAAAATAATCAATATTGGAATTCTTGCCCATGTAGACGCTGGAAAGACGACCTTGACGGAGAGCCTGCTATATGCCAGCGGAGCCATTTCAGAACCGGGGAGCGTCGAAAAAGGGACAACGAGGACGGACACCATGTTTTTGGAGCGGCAGCGTGGGATTACCATTCAAGCGGCAGTCACTTCCTTCCAGTGGCACAGATGTAAAGTTAACATTGTGGATACGCCCGGCCACATGGATTTTTTGGCGGAGGTGTACCGCTCTTTGGCTGTTTTAGATGGGGCCATCTTGGTGATCTCCGCTAAAGATGGCGTGCAGGCCCAGACCCGTATTCTGTTCCATGCCCTGCGGAAAATGAACATTCCCACCGTTATCTTTATCAACAAGATCGACCAGGCTGGCGTTGATTTGCAGAGCGTGGTTCAGTCTGTTCGGGATAAGCTCTCCGCCGATATTATCATCAAGCAGACGGTGTCGCTGTCCCCGGAAATAGTCCTGGAGGAAAATACCGACATAGAAGCATGGGATGCGGTCATCGAAAATAACGATAAATTATTGGAAAAGTATATCGCAGGAGAACCAATCAGCCGGGAAAAACTTGTGCGGGAGGAACAGCGGCGGGTTCAAGACGCCTCCCTGTTCCCGGTCTATTATGGCAGCGCCAAAAAGGGCCTTGGCATTCAACCGTTGATGGATGCGGTGACAGGGCTGTTCCAACCGATTGGGGAACAGGGGAGCGCCGCCCTATGCGGCAGCGTTTTCAAGGTGGAGTATACAGATTGCGGCCAGCGGCGTGTCTATCTACGGCTATACAGCGGAACGCTGCGCCTGCGGGATACGGTGGCCCTGGCCGGGAGAGAAAAGCTGAAAATCACAGAGATGCGTATTCCATCCAAAGGGGAAATTGTTCGGACAGACACCGCTTATCCGGGTGAAATTGTTATCCTTCCCAGCGACAGCGTGAGGTTAAACGATGTATTAGGGGACCCAACCCGGCTCCCTCGTAAAAGGTGGCGTGAGGACCCCCTCCCCATGCTGCGGACGTCGATTGCGCCGAAAACGGCAGCGCAAAGAGAACGGCTGCTGGACGCTCTTACGCAACTTGCGGATACTGACCCGCTTTTGCGCTGCGAGGTGGATTCCATCACCCATGAGATCATTCTTTCTTTTTTGGGCCGGGTGCAGTTGGAGGTTGTTTCCGCTTTGCTGTCGGAAAAATACAAGCTTGAAACAGTGGTAAAGGAACCCACCGTCATTTATATGGAGCGGCCGCTCAAAGCAGCCAGCCACACCATCCATATCGAGGTGCCGCCCAACCCGTTTTGGGCATCCATCGGACTGTCTGTTACACCACTCCCGCTTGGCTCCGGTGTACAATACGAGAGCCGGGTTTCGCTGGGATACTTGAACCAGAGTTTTCAAAACGCTGTCAGGGATGGTATCCGTTACGGGCTGGAGCAGGGCTTGTTCGGCTGGAACGTAACGGACTGTAAGATTTGCTTTGAATACGGGCTTTATTACAGTCCGGTCAGCACGCCGGCGGACTTCCGCTCATTGGCCCCGATTGTATTGGAACAGGCATTGAAGGAATCGGGGACGCAGCTGCTGGAACCTTATCTCTCCTTCATCCTCTATGCGCCCCAGGAATACCTTTCCAGGGCTTATCATGATGCACCGAAATACTGTGCCACCATCGAAACGGCCCAGGTAAAAAAGGATGAAGTTGTCTTTACTGGCGAGATTCCCGCCCGCTGTATACAGGCATACCGTACTGATCTGGCCTTTTACACCAACGGGCGGAGCGTATGCCTTACAGAGCTGAAAGGATATCAGGCCGCTGTCGGTCAGCCGGTCATCCAGCCCCGCCGTCCAAACAGCCGCCTGGACAAGGTGCGCCATATGTTTCAGAAGGTAATGTAAAGATACATAATCGTCAAGACGGCAACAATCAGAAGTTATGGAGGGTAACAATGGAATATAGTAAGGAAGATTTAATGGAAGCAAAAAAGCAAATTTTGGGAGTGGGAGAGAACATGGGAACAGAGGAAAGTAAAAAAATCTGGGAGAAAAACGCACAATTTTGGGATAATGCAATGGGTGACAAATCTAATGAATTTCACAGAGAGGTAGTGCGTCCCAAAGTAACGGAACTTCTATCTCCTAATCCTGCGGATTACATTTTGGATATTGCGTGTGGCAATGGAAATTATTCTTCGTATCTTGCACAAAGAGGCGCTTCGATTGTCGCTTTTGATTACAGCAAAAAAATGATAGAATTGGCTAAAAGACGGCAATCACAATATGCAAAACAAATTGAATTTTGTGTAGCGGATGCGACCAATAGAGAAAGTATATTAGAATTAAAAAGAAATCGAGCCTTTACGAAAGCAGTTTCTAATATGGCAATTATGGATATTACGGATATTGAACCACTTCTTATGGCTGTTTATGAACTGTTGGAGGAAAGCGGAATTTTTGTCTTTGCAACGCAACACCCTTGTTTTATCACGTTGACTGAAAAATATATGACACCGCACAGTTACTATGGTATAGCGATTGAAGGGCAACCGGAGGAGCAGATTTATTATCATCGTTCCATACAAGATATTTTTAACCTTTGTTTTAGAGCTGGATTTGTCATTGATGGATTTTATGAAGAATGTTTCAAAAACAACAAAGAAATTCCTATGGTAATGATAGTAAGGCTTAAGAAGGTAAAACGTGATAGCTTAAAATAAATTCAAGTTTGTCGGGTAAATAGCAAACCCAGCCGAGCCAGTCAACGGTCAAGATGAACGGCGCATATGCGCAGCCGTTGACAGCCCCGCCCGCCTTTGCTGGTAGGCAATCAAGGGGCGACAGCCTAAAGTGCTGCCGCCCCTTACTATCATAAAAAGCAACTACTAACCAGCCACAGCCCTTTTGGGAGGAAAGGGGGATTTTCCATGACCTGTACAGAAGAATATCGGGAACATATCGAGTACACTTTCCATGCCTTTTGCAAAGTCGTTATCCGAAATGCAACGATCAACGCAGCGAGGACACGGAGCAGGAAGCACAAAAGAGAAATATCCCTTGAATACCTCACAGACGAAAAGCACTACCCTTTAGGCACGACAGATGAATATTTCCAAGCCCCGGAGCCGGACGAGGAATACATACTTACCCTTTGCGGCGATACGGTCATTTTCAGCAGCGGTTTACTTGCGGAAGCCCTGTCACGGCTGGACGAACGGGAGCGGGAAATGATTTACCTGTCCTTTTTCAAGCGTATTCCACAGCACGAAATTGGCAGACAGTACGGGCGCAGCCGCAGCACAGCGGGCTACCATATCCGAAAAGCCCTACGGCAGCTCCAAGCGGAAATGGAGGGAATGGCATATGAGAAATAATAGGCTTCTCCCCTATGAAACAATCGTCCAAGCCGCCAGCGGGGAGCCGGAAGCGGTGGGAACTGTATTGCAGTATTACCGCCGCCGCATACAATGTGCCGCCCGTGTGAATGGACGGGTAGACCAAGATACAGAGGACTACATCACCCAGACGCTTCTCACAGCTATTTTCAAGTTCCGCTTTGGGAGATAGCCCTACCGCCTACAACTGAATAACCGCCGCTTCGCCGGCAACCAGAAAGCAGTAAATCTATTCAACAGATTTGCTGCTTTTTTTCGTTCCTGTTTGGCATTTTTGAAAATCCCCAGTATGAAAAAACAAAAGGGAAAATAGCCGCCGCAGTTGGCAAAATCCCTTACTTATCCGTAGAGGGTATCAAAGAAAAAAATACTGCCATTGTCCGCCTATTCCGGCTTGCGTGGTGTTGTAGGGAATAGAGGGGAAATTCTAAAAATCTCCGTCCATTTTGCTTTGCGTGGTGTTGTAGGTAGTGAAAGGAAAATTTTCAAGATAAGCCGGAATAGCGGGTAGCAAAGCCCTTTTGAAACGTTTTGTTAGCGGAAAGGACGGGAGCCGGGGAACGCCGGAGTTTTTCAGAGCAAGATTCTACCGAGGTGCCAAAATTCGCTCTCCGCTTATTTTTGCCCCTGCGGGAATCTTGTTGGGGAGTGCCTTCCCCAAACCCTGCTATGCGCCCTGTCGGGCGAGAAAGGAGGTCACAGACCATGCGAAAGAAATACAATACGCCCCACCGCCGTCATGTGGTAAAGACCCGCATGACCGATGAAGAATACGCCGACTTCACCGGGCGGCTGGCGGCTTATGAAATCAGCCAGTCCGAGTTTATCCGGCAAGCCATACGGAAAGCGACCATACGCCCCATTGTCACCGTTTCCCCGGTCAATGACGGGCTGCTTGCCGCCCTCTCCAAGCTCACGGCAGAGTACGGGAAAATCGGCGGCAACTTAAACCAGATTGCCCGGAGCCTGAACGAATACGGAAGCCCCTACCGGGGGCTGGAAAAGGAAGTGCGGGGAGCCGCCGCCGACCTTGCCGCCTTGAAGTTTGAAGTCTTGCAGAAAGTAGGTGAAGCCGTTGGCGATACTCAAACATATCAGCTCTAAAAATGCCAACTACGGGGACGCTGAAAAATACCTCACATTCGAGCATGACGAGTTTACCATGAAGCCCACCCTTGACGCAGACGGGCGGCTCATACCGAGGGTAGACTACCGCATATCCTCTCTGAATTGTGGCGGGGAGGATTTTGCCGTTGCCTGTATGCGCTCCAATCTCCGCTACGGCAAGAACCAGAAACGGGAGGACGTAAAGAGCCACCACTACATCATCAGCTTTGACCCACGGGACGGCCCGGACAACGGCTTGACCGTTGATCGGGCGCAGGAGCTGGGCGAGAAGTTCTGCGCCGAGCATTTCCCCGGACACCAGGCCCTTGTCTGCACCCACCCGGACGGACACAGCCACACCGAAAATATCCATGTGCATATCGTCATTAACAGTCTGCGGATTGCGGAGGTTCCCATGCTGCCCCACATGGACAGGCCAGCGGACAGGAAAGCAGGCTGCAAGCACCGCTGTACGGACGCAGCTATGAACTATCTGAAAGCCGAAGTCATGGAGATGTGCCACAGCGAGGGGCTTTACCAGATAGACCTTTTGAACGGCAGCAAAGAACGCATTACCGAGCGTGAGTATTGGGCGCAGAAGAAAGGACAGGCTGCCCTTGACAGAGCCAACGCCCCTATTGCTGCGGACGGTATCGCGCCCCGGCAGACCAAGTTTGAAACGGATAAGGCGAAGCTGCGCCGGACTATCCGGGAAGCCCTTGCCGCTGCTTCCGGCTTTGATGAGTTTGCCGCCCTGCTTCTCCGGCATGGTGTGACCGTCAAGGAGAGCCGGGGGCGGCTAAGTTACCTCACGCCGGACAGGACGAAGCCAATTACCGCCCGGAAGCTGGGGGACGATTTTGACCGGGCTGCTGTCCTCTCCGTTTTGGAGCAGAACGCCGCCAGAGCCGCCGAAAAACCCGCAGCCATAGCGGAATACCCCGGCAGTATCAAAGACCGCTTACGGACGAAAAAAGAAGCGAAAAACGCCCCGAACAATGACGCTGTACAGCGCATGGTAGACATAGCCGCCAAGCGAGCCGAGGGGAAAGGACGGGGCTATGAGAAGTGGGCGACCATGCACAACCTCAAACAGATGTCGGCTACCCTCATGCTCTACCAGCAGTATGGCTTTTCTTCCCCGGACGAGCTGGACGCTGCCATTTCCGCAGCCAACACCGCCACGCAGGAGAGCCTTGCCGGACTGAAAGGGCTGGAAGCCGCTATCCGGGAGAAAAAGGAATTGCAGCGCAACCTTTTGGGCTATATCGGCACGAAGCCCGCCCGTGACGGTCTGAAAGCGCAGAAATCGGAGAAAGCCCGGAGAGCCTACCGGGAACAGCACGAAAGCGATTTTATCATAGCGGACACAGCCGCCCGTTATTTCCGGGAGCATGGAATAACCAAGCTGCCAGCCAGCAAAGCCCTGCAAAGGGAGATTGAGCAGCTTACCGTCCAGAAGAACGCCGGATATAACGACTACCGGGAGAAACGCCAGCGGGCGCAGGAGCTTCAGACAGTCAGACGCAATATCGACCAGATTTTAAGGGGCGCACCGAGCCAGCAGAAAAAGCGTGAACAGGAGCGTTAAAGACCGCCCCGAAATGATACCGAAACCCTACAAAAATACAGGTATGATATGAACCCTTACCGCAATACTCCCCGACTTCCAAACGGGGCTTACAGGGCAGAAAAAGCCCGAAAATGATACCGAGAACATACAGAAAATGCCCCCTATCCCGCTACACCGATAGGAACGGCAGAAAGGAGCTTACCATTGCCGAGAATGAGCAAGAAGCGGCGGCTGGAATGGTCTTTCTTCCTCAACCACCGCAACCGTATCACTTACAACGACCTATGCCGGGGCTGCACCCGTGACTGCAAACAGAGCTTCCGGGCGGTTATCATACTATGCCCTCGCTATTATTCCAAACGCTGGAAAAAGGAGGACGCAGCCTATGGCAGATAACCGCAAATATTACTACCTCAAGCTGAAAGAGAGCTATTTTGACGATGATGCAATCGTTCTGCTGGAAAGTATGCAGGACGGCGTTATCTATTCCAACATTCTCTTGAAGCTGTACTTGAAATCGCTGAAAAACGGCGGGAAATTGCAGCTTGACGAGAATATCCCCTACACCGCCCAGATGATTGCGACCATTACCCGCCAGCAGGTAGGTACCGTAGAGAGAGCTTTGAAAATCTTTATGAAGCTGGGGCTTGTGGAGCCTTTGCCAAGCGGCGCACTCTACATGAGCAACATTGAGCTTTTAATCGGCCAGTCCTCTACCGAGGGGGAGCGCAAGCGCAGGGCGCGGCTGGCTTTGCAGGAACAAAAAGCCCTGCCGCAGACAGGGGCGGACAAATGTCCACCATATCGAGCGGACATTTGTCCACCAGAGATAGAGATAGAGAAAGAGATAGATATAGAAATAGAAAAAGAGAGAGAGTTAGAAACGGGACACCCCGCCCCCGCCGCCTATGGCAGATACCACAATGTCATTCTTTCCGATACGGAGCTTGACGGGCTGAAAACAGAGCTTCCCGGCAAGTGGGAGTATTACATTGACCGCCTATCCTGCCATATCGCTTCCAGCGGGAGGAAATACAAGAGCCATGCAGCCACGATTTTCAAGTGGGCGCAGGAGGACGCAGCCAAGAAAGCCCCGAAAAAGGGCATACCCGATTATACCTGTAAGGAGGGCGAGAGCTTATGACGAATGGATTTGATGAAATGATTTTGAATATGACCGACACCACGCCGGAGCCGGAGGACTACACCGGCGAGGACGGGCTTTTATACTGCGGGAAGTGCCACAAGCCCAAAGAGGGCTATTTCCCCAAAGAAACCGCCGCATGGCTGGGGCGTGACCGCCACCCGGCAGAATGTGACTGCCAGCGGGCAGAGCGTGAGGAACGGGAAGCCGCAGAGAAACAGCGCAGTCACCTTGAAACTGTCGAGCGGTTGAAGCGGCGGGGCTTTACAGACCCGGCTATGCAGGGCTGGACGTTTGAGAACGACAACGGCAAGTGCCCGCAAATGGAACACGCCCATTTCTATGTGGAGAACTGGGAAACCATGAAAGAGCGCAACATTGGCTATCTGCTATGGGGCGGCGTTGGCACAGGCAAGAGCTATTTTGCGGGCTGTATCGCAAATGCCCTTATGGAGCGTGAAATCCCCGTGTGCATGACAAACTTTGCATTGATATTGGGTGACCTTGCCGCCAGCTTTGAGGGCAGGAATGAATATATCTCCCGACTTTGCAGCTTCCCGCTGCTTATCCTTGACGATTTTGGAATGGAACGGGGAACGGAATACGGCTTAGAGCAGGTCTACAACGTGATTGACAGCCGTTACCGCAGCGGCAGGCCGCTGATCGTCACGACTAATCTCACGCTGGAGGACTTGCAGCACCCGGAGGACACCGCCCACGCCCGCATTTATGACCGTCTGATTGAAATGTGTTCTCCTGTCCGCTTTACCGGGAGCAACTTCCGAAAAGCCACGGCGCAGGAGAAAATGGGACAACTGAAAAAGCTGATGAACAGAAAGGAGAGCCGCCTATGACCAACACCCCAAAGAATGACCGCAGCACCCGCCGCCCGGATTGCGTGACGGAAATCCGCATAGGTAATTCTGTCCTTGTCGTTTCCGGCTATTTCAAGCAGGACACCACCGCCACCGCCGCCGATAAAATGCTGAAAGTGCTGGAAGCGGAAGCTGCTACACAAAAATCGGCAATTTGACGGGACGTAAAGAAGCAGAAAGGACTGTACAGCCAGCCCCGGCGTGTGGTATGATAGTCATACGGAATAGTGGGGCTGGCTGTCGGAAATGGAGGACACTATGTTAAGACAGACCACCCGAAACCTTATTACCGCCCTTTATCCGAGATTATCCCACGAGGACGAGCTGCAAGGTGAGAGCAATTCTATTTCAAACCAGAAGCGTATTCTTGAAACCTATGCGAAGCAGAACGGCTTTTCCAATCTGCAATGGTACACAGATGACGGTTATTCTGGGGCGAACTTCCAAAGACCCGGTTTTCAAGCCATGCTTGCGGACATTGAAGCCGGAAAAGTCGGCACCGTTATCGTCAAGGATATGTCACGGTTAGGGCGAAACTATCTGCAAGTGGGAATGTATACGGAAATGATTTTCCCACAGAAAGGCGTCCGCTTTATCGCTATCAATGACGGAGTGGACAGCGCACAGGGCGACAATGATTTTGCCCCTCTGCGGAACATTTTTAACGAATGGCTGGTGAGAGATACGAGCAAGAAAATCAAAGCAGTAAAACGGTCTAAGGGTATGAGCGGGAAGCCCGTCACGAGCAAACCCGTATACGGCTACTTTATGGACGAGGACGAAAATTTTATCATTGACGGGGAAGCCGCCCCTGTTGTGCGGCAGATTTACAGCTTGTGCCTTGCCGGGAACGGGCCGACCAAGATAGCCCGTATGCTCACAGAGCAGGAGATCCCCACGCCGGGAACGCTGGAATACCGTCGGACGGGAAGCACCCGCCGCTACCACCCCGGCTATGAGTGCAAGTGGGCGACCAATACCGTGGTACATATCCTTGAAAACAGGGAGTACACGGGCTGTCTGGTAAACTTCAAGACGGAGAAGCCGTCCTACAAGACCAAGCACAGCGTAGAGAACCCCATTGAGAAACAGGCGATTTTCGAGAACCACCATGAGCCTATCATTGACACCCAGATGTGGGAGCGTGTGCAGGAGTTACGCAAGCAGCGCAAACGCCCGAACCGCTATGATGAAGTGGGCTTATTCTCCGGCATACTCTTTTGTGCCGACTGCGGCAGCGTCCTTTACCAGCAGCGTTACCAGAACGCCACCCGCAAGCAGGATTGTTATATCTGCGGGAGCTACAAGAAGCGTACCCGTGACTGTACGGCGCACTTTATCCGCACCGACCTGTTGACCGCCGGAGTGACCGACAATCTGCGGAAAGTCACCAGCTATGCAGCGAAGCACGAAGCCCGGTTTATGAAGCTGCTGATCGAGCAGAACGAGGACGGGGGCAAGCGCAGGAACGCCGCAAGGAAAAAGGAGCTGGAAGCCGCCGAGAAGCGTATCAGCGAGTTATCCGCTATCTTCAAGCGGCTGTATGAGGACAGCGTGACCGGGCGCATTTCAGACGAGCGTTTCACGGAGCTGTCGGCAGACTATGAAGCCGAGCAGAAAGAACTGAAAGAGAGAGCCGCCGCTATCCGGGCAGAGCTTTCCAAAGCGCAGGAAGCCACGGTAAACGCAGAAAAGTTTATGAATGTTGTCCGCAAGTACACCAGCTTTGAAGAACTTACCCCTACCCTTTTGCGTGAGTTTGTGGAGAAAATCGTTGTGCATGAGTGCAGCTATGACGAGAACGGCACACGCAGACAGGACATTGATATTTATTACTCTTTCGTTGGCAAGGTAGACCTGCCCGAATGACCGCCCGACCTATCCGGCGCAATGCGCAAACGCCGGATAGGAACGGCAAAATTTTTTACACTTCTACTACTTCTTTATCACACATCAGCAAAGTCCCAGGGCATGAAGCAGCTCATGGCTGGCGGCGGTGTTGCCCTCATCGGCACCACCCTTGTACCTCTGCTCTCCGGACTGTTCGGTTAATCACAAAACAAGGAGGTAATCGCCTTTGGACAGCATACTCCAACAGATCACAGACTGGCTGAAAGAAATGCTCGTTTCAGCTATTATGGGAAATCTGTCGGGGATGTTTGAGTCCGTCAACAACCAGGTTGGCGAGATAGCAACCTCCGTTGGCATGACCCCGGCGAATTTTTCGCCGGGTGTCTTTGCCATGGTACGAAACATCTCCGAGTCAGTGATTATCCCAATCGCAGGCTTGATTCTGACCTTCATTGCCTGTTATGAGCTAATTCAGATGATTATTGACCACAACAATCTGGCAAATTTTGAAACCTGGATCTTCTTCAAATGGGTGTTCAAGACTTTTGTTGCGGTCATGTTAATCACAAACACATTCAATATCACGATGGCTGTGTTTGATGTGACACAGCACGTTATAAACGCAAGCGCCGGTATCATATCCGGAAATACTGCCATAGATGCTTCGGCATTGGAAACAATGGAAGAAACGCTGATGGCAATGGATTTGGGTCCTTTGCTCGGCTTGTTCCTGCAATCCTTTATCGTGCAGGTCACGATGTCCGCTTTGGCAATCATCATCTTTGTGATCGTCTACGGTCGAATGATTGAAATTTATCTGATGGTCAGCCTTGCCCCGATTCCGCTTTCCACTTTTGGAAACAGAGAACAGAGCAATATCGGACAGAATTATCTGCGTTCGCTGTTTGCAATCGGATTCCAGGGATTCCTGATTATGATCTGCGTGGGCATTTATGCGGTGCTGATTCAGTCTATCGCATTCAGTGATGACATCATCGGTTCTATCTGGGGTGTTATGGGCTACACCGTCCTTTTGTGCTTCACCCTGTTTAAGACTGGTTCGCTTGCGAAGGGTGTATTCAGCGCTCACTAAGGGAAGGAGGAAATTGTTTGGCAGCGTATATTCCCGTACCTCGTGACCTGACGAGGGTAAAAACAAAAGTGTTCTTCAATCTGACGAAACGGCAGTTACTTTGCTTTGGTGCGGCGGCGCTCATCGGAGTGCCGATTTTCTTTCTGGTCAAAGCAACCGGAAATGTGAGCCTTGCAGCACTGTCCATGATGATCGTCATGTTACCGTTGTTCTTTCTGGCAATGTATGAAAAGGATAGTCAGCCGTTGGAAGTGGTTGTAGAACACTTCATTCAGACCAAATTCGTTCGTCCCAAGGTTCGCCCTTATCAGACGGACAACTATTATGACGCTTTGATGCGTCAGTACAAACTGGAAAAGGAGGTTGAACGAATTGTTTTTCAAAAAGAAGCCACAGGCAAGAAACATCAAAATGCCTGCAAATCTGAATCGGAAGCAGCAGCGAGAAATTAAAGCTGTTGTGGAACGGGCAAAGAAGGACAACGGTATTCCGCAGACTGCACAGCAGTCCATTCCCTTTCAGAGAATGTTCCCGGATGGCATCTGCCGTGTCACTGACAGTTATTACACCAAGACCATTCAGTTTCAGGACATCAACTATCAGCTGGCACAGCAGGAAGATAAGACTGCCATCTTCGATGAGTGGTGCAGTTTCCTGAATTTCTTTGACAGCTCCATTCACTTTGAGCTTTCCTTTATGAACCTGAGTACCGATGCTGAAAGCTTTGAAAAGAGTATCCGTATCCCGTTCAAGAAGGACAGCTTCAATCCCGTCCGTGCCGAGTATAGCCAGATGCTGAAAAAGCAGTTGGCGCAGGGCAACAACGGCTTGACCAAAACCAAGTACCTGACATTCGGCATTGAAGCCGAATCCATGCGGCAGGCAAAGCCGAGACTCAACCATATCGAAAACGATCTGCTCAATAACTTTCGGCGTTTGGGTGTCATTGCCACTACCATGAACGGCAAAGAGCGGCTGCATCTGATGCACTCTATGTTCCACATGGGTGATAATGATAAGTTCTTCTTCGATTGGAAGTATCTTGTGGAATCCGGGCTGTCCGTAAAGGACTTCATTGCTCCGACGGCGTTTGCCTTTAAGACCAACCGCACCTTCCAGATGGGCAGTATCTTCGGTTCGATGTCTTATCTGGCAATTACGGCATCAGACCTGTCTGATCGTATGCTGGCGGATTTTCTGGATATGGAATCCACGCAGATCGTGACCATGCACATCCAGTCGGTTGACCAGACTGCGGCGATTAAGACCATCAAGAGAATCATCACCGAGCTTGACCGTTCCAAAATCGAGGAACAGAAAAAGGCTGTGCGTTCTGGCTATGACATGGACATTATCCCATCTGACCTTGCTACCTATGGTAAAGATGCGAAGTCACTTCTGAAAGAATTGCAGAGCCAGAATGAGCGAATGTTCATGGTGACATTTCTGGTGCTGAACACCGGGCGCACCGAGCAGGAACTGGAGAACAATGTGTTCCAGGCACAGAGCATCGCCCAGAAGCATAACTGCAATCTGCGTCGTTTGGATTTTCAGCAGGAATCCGGACTGATGAGCAGCCTGCCTTTGGCACAAAACCTGATTGAGATTCGTCGTGGCCTGACTACCAGTTCCACGGCTATTTTTGTGCCTTTCACCACGCAGGAGCTGTTCCAGAATGGTGGAGAAACGCTCTATTACGGGCTGAATGCTCTGTCGAACAACCTTATCATGGTGGACAGAAAGAAGCTCAAGAACCCCAACGGACTGATTCTGGGTACTCCCGGTTCCGGTAAATCCTTTTCCGCAAAGCGTGAAATCACCAATGCGTTCCTGGTTACGGATGACGATATTATCATCTGCGACCCCGAAGCGGAATATGCGGCTCTGGTTCACAAGTTCAATGGTCAGGTGGTAAAAATCAGCTCCTCCAGTACCAACTATATCAACCCTATGGACATCAACCTGAACTACTCTGAGGATGACAACCCGGTAGCACTGAAAGCTGATTTTATCCTGTCCCTCTGTGAGTTGATTATGGGCAGTAAGGATGGCTTGCAGCCTATCGAAAAGACGGTTATCGACCGTTGTGTGCATCAGATTTACCAGAGATATTTCGACAATCCTGCCCCTGAGAATATGCCGATCCTTGAGGATTTGTATGATGCCCTTCTGAAACAGGACGAAAAGGAAGCCCACCATGTAGCGACCGCCTTGGAAATCTATGTTAAGGGTTCTCTGAAACTGTTTAACAACAGAACCAATGTGGATATTCAGAATCGTCTGGTGTGCTTCGACATTAAGGAGCTGGGCAATCAGCTGAAAAAAATCGGTATGCTGATCGTTCAGGATCAGGTCTGGGGGCGTGTAACTGCCAACCGTTCTGCCGGTAAATCGACCAGATATTATATTGACGAGTTCCATCTGCTTCTGAAGGAAGAACAGACGGCAACCTATTCCGTAGAAATCTGGAAGCGATTCCGTAAATGGGGCGGCTTGCCGACCGGTATTACTCAGAATGTCAAAGACCTGCTTCGTTCCCCGGAGATTGCCAACATCCTCGAAAACTCTGATTTCATCTATATGCTGAATCAGGCAAGCGATGACCGAAGTATTCTGGCACAGCGGTTGAACATTTCGCCGCATCAGCTGTCCTATGTAACCAACTCCGGTGAGGGCGAAGGACTTCTGTTCTATGGCAATGTGATTCTGCCGTTCATTGACCGATTCCCGACAGATCTGGAACTGTATCGCATTATGACCACGAAGTTAAACGAGGTGGCACAGGAAAAGGAGGCGTAATGTATGGCGAAAAGACCTACACGACTCCGTTTTACCGAAGATGACCTTGCAGATTCTCATGTGAAGAAAGCTGCCGACCGTGCAGATAAGGCGGTTGATAGGGCTGAAAAAGCGGCAGACAAATTGGCTTCTAAAAAGGCAAAGCCGAAGCTAAAGCTGGAAACAGATGCAGCCGGTTCCCGTAAAGCAAAGCTCCGTTTTGAAAAAGCGGAGTTTACGGAAATCGAGCGCCCATCTGTGGCAAAGCACATGGCAAGCCGTGGTGCCGCAGTCACGCTCACATCCAAAGCACATCGGGCGGTGTCAGAATATGAGGATGATAATATCGGCGTTCAGGCTGTGCAGGAAACGACCAAGGCTGTTGAATCCACTGTCTATACCGTCGATCATGCCGTTTACAGTCACAAGCTGAAAGCCTACGACAAGGCGGAAAAGCTGGTTGAGAAGTCAGATAAAGCAAATGTAAATGCCCTGTATGAGAAGTTCAAAAAGGACAACCCCGATGCCGGTTCCAATCCCTTTTCCCGTTGGCAACAGAAAAGGGCAATCAAGAAAGAATATGCTGCCGCCAAAGCCGGTAAGAATACCGCTTCGACAACGGCTTCTGCATCTAAGGGTGCAGGCAAGGCAACGGGCAAAGCAGCTCAGGGAGCCAAGAACATCACAGAAAGAGTAACGGAGTTCTGCACCACACACTCTAAAACGATTCTGTTTGTTTTGATTGCCGGACTGCTTTTTATGATACTCTCAGGGATGTTCTCGTCTTGTTCGGCTATGTTCCAAGGCGGCACACAGATCATTCTGGGAACTTCTTTTACTGCAAAAGAGGAAGATATTATTGGTGCGGACAATGATTACAAGGCTTTGGAAGCTGCGCTCCGCAATAAAATCAATAATATCGAGCGTACTCATAGCGGATATGACGAGTACCGGTATGACCTTGATGAAATCAACCACAATCCTTATGAGCTGGCGGCGTATTTGACGGTGAAGTTTGAGGATTACACCAGAGATGAGGTGCAGGCTACCCTGCAATGGCTATTTGAGCAACAATATGAGCTGACCCTGACGGAAGTAGTAGAGATTCGTACACGAACAACATCTTCTACTGATCCCGAAACGGGAGAGACAACAACAGAGG
The DNA here is from genome assembly GCF_014287995.1 of Agathobaculum faecis. NCBI lineage: Bacteria > Bacillati > Bacillota > Clostridia > Eubacteriales > Butyricicoccaceae > Agathobaculum > Agathobaculum faecis. Next base: position 56,018 of record NZ_JACOPL010000011.1, on the reverse strand, counting down.
AAGAAGATTACGAATATTATATTCTGAATGTGAAGCTCAGAAATAAGGGCTTGAACAGTGTGATTTCAAATTCCGGCTTGTCGGAAGATGATATGGAGCGATATAGAATTTTGCTTCAGACAAGGGGCAACAGACCGGATATTTTCGGAAATGACATTTACGCCACCCCTGGCGGCGAGTACACCGATTATGATATTCCGGGCGAAGCGCTGACAGACACAAGATTTGCCAATATGATTCGGGAAGCTGAAAAATATCTGGGATACCCGTATGTGTGGGGCGGCAGCAGCCCGTCTACCTCCTTTGACTGCTCCGGATTTGTTTCCTATGTAATCAATCACTGCGGAAACGGTTGGAGTGTTGGTCGTTTGACCGCAAACGGTTTGATGGGCGTATGCGACATTATCCCGAAAAGCTCTGCCAAACCGGGAGATTTGATTTTCTTCCAAGGCACTTATGATACCTCCGGTGCATCACACGTTGGTATCTATGTTGGCAATGGTATGATGATCCACTGCGGAAACCCCATTTCCTACGCTTCTATCGAATCGAATTACTGGCAACAGCATTTTTACTGCTTCGGCAGAATCAGAAACTAAAGGAGGGATGGCGATTGAGTGCCAAGTTAGACAGAATAGGTGCAGACCTTGAAAAAGCCCGTAAGAAACGGGCAGAATGGGATGCTAAGGTGAAAGACCTGGAACGCAGATACCGTGAGGAGGAAAATTCCGAAATCCATGAGATGGTTCATGCTGCGAACCTGAATCCCGAACAGCTTTCCGAGCTGCTCCGTATGTTTGCTGCGGATATGGCTCCGAAGCCTGATACGATCAATACTATGAATGAGGAGGAAACGCAGAATGAGATTTAAGAAAATTGGAGCCGCATTGCTGGCGTGTGCAATGTGTTTTGGCGTGTTTTCTACAACGGCATTTGCCTATGTAGATGAAAGCGTAGCGACTGAAGAACCTGCGGTCGAAGAAAAAGTTCCCGAAACAGAGCCGGAGGAGCCGATGCTACCGCTTACTCCCGACGGCAATCTGACTTTGGTTGATGACGCTGGCTCGCCTACGAAAAGCGGAAAGCAGTTCATTACCGCTGTAACCAAAAACGGAAACTACTTCTATATCATCATTGACCGTGATGATAAGGGCGAGGAAACCGTGCATTTTCTGAATCAGGTGGATGAAGCCGACCTGCTCAAGCTGATGGACGAGGAAGAAGTTGCAGAGTTCACCAAGCCGGTTGAGGAAACAAAGCCGGAAGTAGTTGAAACAGTTCCTGAAATTACAGAACCGACACCGGAGGAAAAGCCGAAATCCACAAATATGCTCCCGGCGATTCTTACTCTGATTGTGCTTGCCTGTGGTGGTGGATTCTTCGTATTTAAGAAAGTCCAGGAAAAGAAGAAGGCACAGGAAGCGGCAAAGCCTGACCCAGATGCTGATTATGTGGACGATGACGAGGACTATGGGTACGATCCGGAGTTTGAGGACGACGATGAAGATAGCTCCGTCGATGAAGATGATAATGAACCTGTGTAAACAGGATAGGCTTGATGCCTGGGGCAGCCTTCGGGTTGCCTTTACATAGTTTCCGCTTTCAAAAAATAAAAAAATTTGCGTTTTTGAAAGTGACATCTTGCATATACTATTAGCAGACAGTATAATAAGTACAGCGAAGCGGTTTCGAGAAATGAAAAAACTTCAATTTTTGAAAGCGGGTGACTATATGAAAACAATCACGAGAGCAAAATATCTCGATAGAATCATTGAACTGAATGGTACTCCTGACATCAAGATCATCACGGGCATTCGTCGATCTGGTAAGTCCAAATTGATGCAGGCGTATATTGCGTATCTGAAAAGCAATTTTGAAAACATCAATATTATCTTCATCGACTTCATGGATTTGGCGTATGAAGAAATCAAGGAATACCATGCCTTACACGCCTATGTGGAAGAACATTATCAGGAAGGAAAAACGAACTACCTGTTTGTAGACGAGGTTCAGATGTGTCCCAAGTTTGAGTTGGCAATCAATAGCCTGTACTCTAAGGGAAAATACGACATCTATGTAACAGGCTCTAATGCTTTCCTGTTGAGTGCAGATCTGGCAACTCTGTTTACCGGACGCTATATTGAAATTCATGTGTTTCCTTTCAGCTTCCAGGAATATTGCCAGTATTATGATGATATTAGTGACAAAGATAAGCTCTTTGATGAGTACGCTATCAAGGGCGGTTTAGCAGGTTCCTATGCTTATAGAACCGAAAAAGACAGAACAAACTATATCAAAGAGGTCTACGAAACGATTGTTACAAGGGATTTGGTACAGAAATATACTCTCCCGGACACTTTGGTTTTACAACGTCTGAGCGAGTTCCTTATGGATAATATCAGCAACCTGACTTCTCCGAATAAGGTCAGTCAGCTACTGACAGCAAATGAGACTCCAACCAATCATGTAACCGTCGGCAAGTACATTAAGTATTTGTGCAATGCTTTTGTATTTTATGATATTAAGAGATATGACATCCGAGGTAAGAAATACCTTGAAAGCTCTGAAAAGTTCTATTTGTGTGACAGCGGTATTCGATATGCAATACTGGGAAGCAGAAATATAGACTATGGCAGAGTATATGAAAACGTTGTTTGTATCGAGCTTCTTCGCCGTGGATATGATGTCTATGTCGGCAAGCTCTATCAAAAGGAAATCGACTTTGTTGCTCAGAGAGGTAGCGAAAAGATTTATATTCAGGTCAGCGACAACATTTCCGGGCAGGAAACATTTGAGAGAGAATGCTCTCCTCTGCTTCAGATTCGAGACGCTTATCCGAAAATGATTATTGCCAGAACCAAACATCCCCAATATAGCTATGAAGGAATCGAAATTCACGATATAGCCGATTGGTTGCTACAAGAATAAGCAAGGTGAAATATCTCCGTCATTCTCTTTTGAAATGATGGAGATATTTTTATTATGACGGAGATTGTAGAACAGAAAATTGTATCAGGTTGCAAAAATCCTTTCCGAACTTTTTACATAGCAGTCATGCACTACGGTGTGTGGCTGCTTATTTTTTTGTGAAAGGAGCAGATGCAAATGAAATTAGTTTTGGCTGAAAAGCCTTCGGTTGCACAGAGTATTGCCAAAGTGTTAGGTGCTGCCAAGCGTGAGGATGGCTACTTAGAGGGAAACGGATATGTGGTCAGCTGGTGTGTAGGGCATTTGGTGGAGCTGGCACAGCCGGAAGTCTATGATGCGAAGTACAGCAAATGGGCTTATGCAGACCTTCCTATCTTCCCGATGGACTGGCAGTATGAGGTTTCTGCCGGTACGAAAAAACAGTTTGGGATTCTGAAAAAGCTCATGGCCAGAGAAGATGTTGCGAGTCTTGTGTGTGCAACAGATGCCGGTCGTGAGGGCGAGCTGATCTTTCGGTTGGTGTACCACAAAGCCGGGTGCAGAAAGCCGTTTGAGCGGCTTTGGATTTCCTCGATGGAAGATGTAGCAATCAAGGAGGGCTTTGAAAATCTCAGGTCTGGAACGGAATATGATGCTTTGTATGAAGCAGCACTGTGTCGAGAACGAGCCGACTGGATTGTTGGTATTAACGCTACTCGACTTTTTTCGACCCTTTACGGGCAGACCCTGAATGTTGGTCGTGTTATGACCCCTACCCTTGCTATGGCTGTTATGCGAGAAGCTGCCATTTCCGCATTCAAGCCTGAACTGTTCTACACAGTTCAGATTGGATTGGATGGTTTTACGGCTGCAAGCGAACGCTTCAAAACCAAGGCAGCAGCCGAAGCTGTCAAACAAAGCTGTTCGGTGGCAATCGTTCAGAAAGCTGAATGTAAGGAGAAAACAGAAAAGCCGCCTGCGCTCTATGACCTGACCAGTTTACAGAGAGAAGCCAACCGTGTGCTTGGCTACACGGCACAGCAGACCTTGGACTACACGCAGAACCTCTATGAAAAGAAACTGGTCACTTATCCCCGTACCGACAGCAGGTTTCTGACGGAAGATATGGCACATAGCCTGACCGACCTCGTAAAGCTGGCTTTCCACACATTCCCCGTGGAGGATGTGGATAACATACCAGTTCATGCAGAGCAGGTTGTGAATAACAAAAAGGTCACAGATCACCATGCCATCATTCCGACCAGAGAATTGCAGAAATGCAATCTGAGCGAACTTCCCAAGGGTGAACTTGCAATTTTGCAACTGATCTCGAATCGGTTGTGCGTAGCTGTTGGCGATCCGCACCGATACGCAGAGACAGTTATTGAGCTGGACTGTGGCGGTACCGTGTTTTCCACCAAAGGCAAAACTGTTGTGCAGGATGGATGGAAAGCTCTGGTTCAGAAAAATGATTCGACAAAATCCGACGAAAACGTGCAGACACTCCCTTCTGTTTCCGTTGGTGACGAAATGACCGTCAGCGGCACGGAAATCAAGGAAGGGAAAACATCTCCCCCTAAACACTTTACCGAGGATACTCTGCTTTCTGCTATGGAAACTGCCGGTGCGGACGAAATGCCTGATGAGGTGGAGCGCAAAGGTTTGGGAACGCCTGCGACCCGTGCCGGTATCATTGAGAAGCTGGTTCGCATCGGTTTTCTGGAGCGTAAGGGTGATAAGAAAACCAAACACCTGATTCCGACCCACAAGGGTACGGCTCTGGTAACAGTCATGCCGGAACAGATTCAGTCCCCATCCATGACGGCGGATTGGGAAGAAAAATTGTTGCTCATTGAGAAAGGCGAATATGCCAGCGAGGACTTTATGGACGAGATCAAAGATGTGATTGCCGGTCTGATTCAGAACTATGAAGTAATCCGTGATTCCGAGGTTATGATGTCGAAAGAAGCCAATTCTATCGGCAAATGCCCGCTCTGCGGCAGTGCTGTAGAGGACAAAGCCAAGGCATTTTTCTGTTCCAACAGAGCTTGCAAATTTGCCCTCTGGAAAAACAATCGCTACTTTGCGAGCATCGGCAAGAGCATGACTTCTGCCACGGCGCAGAAATTGCTTGGTTCCGGCAAGGTAAAGCTCAAGAATTGCAAGTCCGAAAGAACGGGCAACACCTTTGATGCCACCGTCTTTATGGAGGTATCAGATGATGGCAAAACGAAGTTCAGTATGGAATTTGAAAATGGAGGAAAGCGCAAATGACAAATGAGTACAACCCGGATGGTAAGGAAATCCGATTTATCGACAGCCATTATAAGGATTTGTTTCATATCCCCGATGGCAGCTGTGTGCAGATTCACTACCCGGATGAAATGGTTGTGAAGCCCTGCACCTTCATTGACGAGTATCATACGCAGATCGGATACAATGTGTTTCATATCTGCCAGTTTGCAGAAATTATGGAGCGCAACGGCGCAAGCTATATGCCGGAGCCTGAGATTATGGGCGATGAAGCCGCATGGAAGGTCGGAAAGGATAGAATCCTTGCGGTGCAGACCTGCGAAGATGGTTACGACTACACCCTGTTGGATGAAAACTACAACGAGATTGATGGCGGTCAGGTTGATAACCCTGAACTGTCCATGCTCGAAGTCCGCCGGGATATTCTGGAATCCTTCGGGCTGGAGCGCCGGGAACTGCGGGCAATGTTCTATGAGGATGTCATGGAGCAGGCTTTTGAAGTCGGCAGACAGGCGGTGGTGGTCAATGACCCTATCGCTGAGCTTGCTTTTAAGCTCGACCGTTTTGCAGAGAACTTCGACCCCTATGAATATATGGATCAGGTCGATGATGTGCAGGCGCATATCCAAGAAATCAAGGCAGATCTTGCCGCTGGTAATACGGCTCCGTATCGTGAGTTCCTGAATACAGCCATTGAAGAAGCCCGTGAGGAAACTGCGGTTGAGGTTGCCAAAGTGCTGAAAAGTCAGCTGGATAAGCTCGACTCTCCGAAGCGTGAGTCGGTCATGGAAAAACTGGCACAGGCCGCAGAAAAAGCTGCGCCTGCCAGTCCCTCTCCCAAACGCAAAGAGCCTGAACGATAAGGAGGACACGGATATGAAAAACGAAAAATGGGATGATGTTCACGGAAATACCACCCCGGATGACAGAATGGTTGCTTTTCTGGAAAGCCCCACGGATTCCTATGCGATTCTTCAGCTGCGGGAAGATGTAGACGATAATATCCCGCTCATGTTTGCAAATTACAGCTACCTTCAGAAGAAAGAAATGGAGCCTGAGATTGACCGTTACGAGGTGGTCTATCATGGCTCCATTTCTATGTCCGAGGATGTGAATCGGCAGCTGGAAGATTTGTATGTAAAGTTCAATATTGACCACCCGGATGATTTCCGTGGTCACAGTATGTCGGTCAGCGACATCGTAGCCTTAAAGGTAGTCGGTGAGGTATCCTTTCACTATGTAGATTCTGTTGGGTTTCAGAAGCTGGAAAACTTTATGAAGTCCGAAAACTACCTGAAAAACGCAGAGATGGCAATGGAAGATGATTATGGGATGATTGACGGTATCATCAATAACGGAAAAGCGTCCGGATTAGAGGAACGTCCTTCGGTGTTGGAGCAGTTAAAGGAAAAGCCCGTGCCGGATGTTTCCCATAAGCCGCCCAAGAGCCACCCGGAAAGGGAGATTGAATGATGGATTTCACACAGGATGAGCGGAACATGATGATGCTTTACAGCCCTGGCACAAGGTCAGGGCTGTGTGAAGCACTGACACTGATGAAGGAACAGCTTTCGGAGGACGAGTCAGAGCTTTTTGCTTTGGCAGACTCGGTTCTCCGTAAAGTTTCAGCCATGGACGATGCCGCCTTTGAGAAGCTGAACCTTTATCCGGATTGATAGGATTGGAGGGATACAATGAACGCAAAAGAGCGATTTTATTCCGGATTAGCAAAAGAAACGATTGGGAAAATCACCTCGAACACAGATAACTGGACTTCGTTTTTGAGAACGATGTCCCGCAACTATGAGTTCACCTATCCGGAACAGGTGATGATTTATGCTCAGCGCCCCAATGCGACCTTTTGCAAGCCCTATGAGGACTGGAACGCTGAAAATTACCGCAGATATGTAAAGCGTGGCTCTACCGGCATTGCTCTGTTTGTGATGAACAGGGATAAACCGTATCTGCGCTATGTGTTTGATGTGGCGGATACCGGCGTTCGCCGTTCTTCCCCGGAACTGAAACCGTGGGAGGTGACGCCTGAAAACCGCTCCTATGTCATGGAAGCGATGGAGCGTACCTTCGGTGTTGCCGCTGACGGGGTACTGGAAGCACAGCTTGAAGATATTGCATCCGCACTGGCGGCTGAGTATTGGGACGATTACAAAAAGCAGTTCCTCGACATCGTTGCCAACAGCTTCCTTGAGGAGTATGATGAACTCAACATCGAAGTAGCTTTCAAAAATGCGGTGGCAAACAGCGTATCCTATACGATGTATTGCCGGTTCGTGGAAAGTCCCGACAACTACTTCGAGCATGAGGATTTCCAGAAGGTGTTTGATTTTAACACCAGACAGACGGTAAATGCCCTTGGTACTGCGGTGAATGCCATCAGCACAAGGATGTTTCAGGAAATCGAAAAAGCGATTGGAGAACATGAGCAGATTAAAGCTACCGAAAGGAGTACAGATTATGAGCGAGATGACTTACAGACAGGCCGGAGATTATCAGATTCCGAACCTTCAGTTGGAGAACGAGGGAGAGAAACCTCTGGGCAAGTACGGCAGGATGCGTCGAGCATTTTTGGAACAGAACAATCCGATGCTCCTGAACGACATGATTCTGACGGAGAGCCTGTTCCCGCACCTGTGGGAGATCGAGGAAACAGCGAAAGCCAGAGTGGAGTTTCTGATGGAGCAGTACCTGAAGGACAGCCCCGCACCGGACAAGGAAACGCAGCAGATGGCGTGGGTGCAGCACATGAACAGCCTGAAAGCACAGGCGGAGGAAGTCGTGATGACGGAGCTTATCAACAGCTGAGTCTGAACCTTTTCCTCTCCGAAAATGAACAAATCAGTTTTATCGACCGAGCAGAGAGCTTTACGCCCTCTGCTTTTTCTTTTGCCCAGGAAGAAATCGACCACTTCCTTCTGCTTGGTAGCAATACCGATGAAGCCCGAAAAGTCGTAGCGCTGGAATATATGAAGCAGAAGCCGTTGGAAGAAATCGTTCAGACCTTAAAGCAGGTCTATCACGGCGGCTATGGTCTGAAAGAAGATAGCGGGAATATCTGTGCGTGGTATGCCGAGGACGGTATCCACCTTGCCAAAGGTTCCTCTGCCATTGACAGCCCCAGAGCGCAGATCGTTTCTTGGGAAACGGTTGCCGAGCGCATTGGAGAACTGCTTGAAAATGGTCGGTTCGCAACTAATGTGGAACTGGTAGAAGCATCCGGATATGAGCGTCAGAAGTTGGCAGAATCCCTGTGGCATCTTTATCACGATTTGAGTGAAGAAGCCCGTTCCAGCAACTATCTGGCAATTCTTCATCAGGAACCGTTTCGTGGTTTCCCTGACGAAACCGCAGACTTGGCTGAAAAGTTGGATGACCCTCGTTTCCACGCAACCTTGGTACAGCAGTATTCGGAATTTAGAAAAACCCTTGCGGAAAATCCCGATCTGCTTCGTTTTCACTATCACAAGCTGAATCTCATTCAGAAACAGCTGTATGAGTTGAATATGCCTTTGCGTGAGTATCAGACCGATATGATGCAGATGCCCCTTGTCCGCCAGTTCATTACGGATGATGAAGTCAATGCAGACTTGACCCGTGGAAGCGGCTTTTCCGGTGGTAAAGCCCGTATTTATAACTACTGGCAGGAGAATCATTCTGCCAAGGAAAAGATGGACTTCCTGAAGCATGAATACGGAACCGGTGGTCATTCCCATGCCTGCTCTGGTGCAACGCACAGCGGTCAGGATCACGATGCCAAGGGTGTTGCTTACACCAAGAGCGGTTGCGATAAATTGCAGATGTCCTGGGCGCAGGTGGTGCAGAGAATCGACGGTCTGATACGAAAGGGACGCTACCTCAGCCCGGAGGAAGAAGCGGAACGACAGGCTATCGAAGAAGCTAAAACTGATCCGTTGGAAGATGTTTATGACCGTTTCGCAGTGATTGATACCGAGGATGGCGAGTATGCGATCTGGGATAATCAGACCGATGACTACTATGTAGACCCGGAAGGCGTTACGGAATACTTCACGGACGAATGGCTTGCCAATGACTATTTGGAGGAAGTTCGTCAGTCCGTAGCTGCGATGGAGTCGGTTCAGCCAGAAGCGCCTGTGGCAGAGCCTGCCGAAGTTGTGGAAGCATCTGCTTCCGAGGAACCGAAATGGAATTATCAGGTCGGTGACACGGTATATCTGGACGATACAGCTTTCCGTGTGGAGCAGATCACGGACAGAGAAGTTCAGCTGCGTGACCCTACGCTTGCTTATCCCATCTTCCGTGCCGAGAATCGTGAGAATTTCGAGCGTATGCTCTCTCAGGACGAAAGAAACCATGCGGTAAGGGTTGATGCCCAAACCGAAGAAAAGCCCGTTACAGAGGATTTTCTGGGCAAAACCGAACCGAGGGACTACACCCCTGAGTATCAGCTGTTAGACCGTCTGCGTATGGACTACGAATACTTCCTTGGTGCAGGACGGCACAGCGAAAAGCATCTGTGGGCAGGCAACCGCCATGCACAGATTGCCAAGATGCGTGAGCTGTATGAAATGATTCCCGACAAACCAGAATGGCTGACACCTGAGATGATTAACAGCTACGAGGAGCGCATGGCTCCCCGCTATCTGGTTGCCGCCTACCATCACTTTGAAAACGGCTTCGATGATAAACTGGACTACTACACTCTGGAAGAAGCGGAAAAAGCTGCCCAGGGCTATGTGGACGGAACCATGGAGGATGACGGATTCAAGTACGATGGTGCTGCCGTTTACGATCAGCAGGAGCATAAGTGCATCCGTATCTATGGGGACTACCCTGACGAAAAGGCACACGCACAGGTCAGAGCCAGTGCGGAACCCGAACAGCAGGAACCGGAACACTTCATCGATCATTTTTATGTTGCCGAGGACATTCAGAAGCGGGGTGCGCTGGACATCAAGGAATACAGTTCCTTTGATGATGCCCTGCGAGCCTACTATGCACTTCCTGACACGCAGAGAAAAGCCCTGGGTGCAATGAATACCAGAGATCTGCCGGGTAGTCTGGACTTCGTACAGTGCGTAGATGGAAAGGACACCATCATTCAGGATTATGCCCAGGTGGACGGATGGCAGAATGCCGAAGTCATGGACATTATCGCTCAGCTTGAGCAGTCCATCACCACCAGAGAAATCCCACCTGTTCCTGCGGTGAACTTCCACATCACGGATGACAACATCGGTGAAGGTGGACCGAAGCAGAAATTCGCAAGAAACATCGCAGCCATTGAAACTCTGTTCAAACTGGAAAGCGAGAACAGGAACGCCACTACCGAAGAACAGGAGATTTTGTCGAATTATGTCGGTTGGGGCGGTCTGGCAGATGCCTTTGACCCGGACAAGGGAAATTGGGCGAAGGAGTATCAGACACTGAAAAACCTGCTTTCCGAAGATGAATATGCTGCGGCAAGAGCTTCCACCCTGAACGCACATTACACCAGCCCTACGGTCATTCGCTCCATCTACGATGCGGTCGGACAGATGGGCTTTGAAACAGGAAATATTCTGGAGCCTGCTATGGGTATCGGCAACTTCTTTGGTATGCTCCCTCCTGAAATGCAGAGCAGCCGTTTGTATGGTGTGGAACTGGATTCCATCACCGGCAGAATTGCTCAGAAGCTCTATCCCAACGCAGAAATCAAAGTAGCCGGTTTTGAAACGACAGACCGCCGAGACTTTTACGATCTGGCTGTGGGTAATGTCCCTTTCGGCAACTACAAAGTGTCCGACAAGCCGTATGACAAGCTGGGATTCTCCATTCACAACTATTTCTTTGCCAAGGCTTTGGATCAGGTTCGTCCCGGTGGTGTGGTCGCTTTTGTGACAAGCCGTTACACCATGGATTCCAAGAACTCTGACGCAAGGCGATATATGGCGCAGAGGGCGGAACTGCTTGGTGCAATCCGTCTGCCAAACGATGCCTTTAAGAAAAACGCAGGCACGGAAGTCGTGTCCGACATCCTGTTCCTGCAAAAGCGTGACCATCCGATTGACATTGTACCGGAATGGGTAAACCTTGACCGCACCGAAGAAGGACACACCATGAACAGCTACTTTGTCGCTCATCCTGAAATGGTTCTGGGCGATACGGTGGAAGAAAGTACCGCCTACGGCATGGACATTACAGTGCGTCCCATTGAGGGCATGGAACTGTCCGAACTTCTGAAAGAAGCAGTTTCCCACATCCAAGGAACCTATCAGGCTGTGGAGCTTCCCGAAGCTGACAAGGGTAAGGAAATCGAAACCATTCCTGCAACCCCGGATGTAAAGAATTTCTCTTATACCGTGGTGGATGGCAATGTGTACTTCCGTGAAAACTCCCTGATGCGCCGTGTAGACCTGAATGAGAAAGCAAAAGACCGTGTGATGGGCATGGTGGAACTTCGTGGTATCGTCAACGAGCTGATCGAATATCAGCTTGAGGATTACCCGGATGAAATGATTACTCAGAAACAGGCAGAACTGAATGATGCCTACGATGCGTTTGCCGCAAAGAACGGGCTTATCAATAATCGAGCCAATGGTCAGGCATTTGCTGACGATTCCTCCTACTATCTCCTGTGTTCTCTGGAAAATGTGGATGAGGACGGCAATCTGAAAAGCAAGGCGGATATGTTCACCAAGCGAACCATCAAGCCGGAACGCAGAGTGACGAGCGTGGATACGCCGTCCGAAGCTCTGGCAATCTCTATCGGTGAGCGTGGCAAGGTGGATTTGCCGTTTATGGCACAGCTGCTTGGAACACCTGGAGAATACGATGCGATTCAGGCAGAGCTTCGAGGGGTGATCTTCAAAGACCCGATGGCTCCCGATGCTGTGGAAGTTGGATGGCAGACTGCCGATGATTACCTTTCCGGTGATGTAAGAAGCAAGCTGCGTGTCGCACAGATGGCGGCAGACAGGGATTCTTCCTTCCACATCAATGTGGAAGCCTTGCAGAAAGCACAGCCGAAGGACTTGGATGCGTCCGAGATTGATGTGCGTTTGGGTGCAACATGGATTGATGCCGATTATATTCAGCAGTTCATGGAGGAAACCTTTGAAACGCCGTATTACTTGCGCCGTTCCATTGAGGTCAAGTTCTCCGAGCTGACCGCAGAGTGGCGCATCAACGGTAAGAGTTCTCCCAACTACAACGATGTGGCGGCGTATGTCACCTACGGTACAGAGCGAGCCAACGCATATCGGATTCTGGAGGAAACGCTGAATCTGAAGGATATTCGTATCTATGATACGATTGAAGATGCAGATGGTAAGCAGAAGCGTGTCCTCAATAAAAAAGAAACTACCCTGGCACAGCAGAAACAGCAGGCAATCAAGGATGCGTTCCGAGATTGGATTTGGAGAGATCCGCACAGACGAGAAACCCTTTCCACCAAGTACAACGAACTTTTTAACTCCACCAGACCTCGTGAGTATGATGGCTCTCATATCCGTTTCGGCGGCATGAACCCGGATATTACCCTCCGTGAACACCAGAGAAATGCTATCGCTCATGTGCTATATGGTGGAAATACGCTGCTTGCACACGAAGTTGGTGCGGGCAAGACCTTCGAGATGGCTGCATCGGCTATGGAGAGTAAACGGCTTGGATTGAGCCAGAAATCCCTGTTCGTTGTGCCGAATCACTTGACCTTACAGTGGGCAAACGAGTTCCTGCACCTCTATCCGAGTGCCAAGCTCCTTGTTGCCACCAAGAAGGATTTTGAAACAGCAAACCGTAAGAAGTTCTGCGCTCGTATCGCAACGGGTGACTATGATGCAGTCATCATCGGTCACAGCCAGTTTGAAAAAATCCCGCTTTCTGCCGAACGACAGGAACGGCAGCTGCGGGAGCAGATTGATGAGATCGAGGGTGCGATTGCGGAGCTGAAATGGCAGCGTGGCGAAAACTTCACGATCAAGCAGATGGAGAAAACACGAAAATCATTGGAAGCCAGACTGGACAAGCTCCTTGCCGCTGACAAGAAAGATGATGTCATTACCTTTGAGCAGTTGGGTGTAGACCGGCTGTTTGTGGACGAAAGCCATGCGTTCAAGAATTTGTTCCTCTACACAAAAATGCGAAATGTGGCAGGTCTGTCCACCTCCGAAGCCCAGAAATCTTCGGATATGTTTATGAAGTGCCGCTATATGGATGAGCTGACCGGCGGGCGTGGTGTGATCTTTGCAACCGGTACTCCAGTAAGTAACTCGATGACCGAGCTTTATACGGTCATGCGCTATCTCCAGTACAGTACGCTCCAGCAAAAGAACCTGACCCATTTTGATTCCTGGGCATCGACCTTCGGAGAAACAACAACTGCGATTGAGCTTGCACCGGAGGGAACCGGCTATCGTGCCAGAACCCGATTTGCGAAGTTCTTCAACCTGCCTGAACTGATGAATATGTTCAAGGAGGTTGCCGACATCAAGACCTCTGACCAGTTGCATCTCCCTGTTCCCGAAGCAAAGTTTGAAACGGTTGTGGTTCAGCCCTCTGAGTACCAGAAGGATATGGTGGCTTCCCTTTCAGAGAGAGCAGCAGATGTTCATGCCGGTATTGTAGACCCGTCCGTCGATAATATGCTCAAGATTACCAGCGACGGACGAAAATTGGGACTGGATCAGCGGCTAATGAACACCCTGTTACCCGATGACCCTGACAGCAAGCTCAATGCCTGCGTGGGAAATATCCTGCGTATCTGGCAGGACGGTCAGGCTGACAAATTGACCCAGTTGGTGTTCTGCGACCTTAGCACACCGAAAAATGATGGAACCTTCAATGTCTATGATGATGTCAAAACCAAGCTGATTGCAAACGGTGTGCCTGCGGAAGAAGTTGCCTTTATCCATGATGCAGATACCGAGGCAAAGAAAAAAGACCTCTTTGCCAAGGTTCGTACCGGGCAGGTGCGAGTGCTTCTTGGCAGTACGCAAAAGATGGGTGCAGGAACCAACGTCCAGGACAAATTGGTGGCAGTTCACCACTTGGATGTGGGTTGGCGTCCGTCTGATATGACCCAGAGAAACGGTCGTATCATCCGTCAGGGCAACCGGAACAAAGAGGTTCAGGTGTATCAGTATGTGACCGAGGGAACCTTCGATGCCTACCTGTATCAGACCTTGGAAAACAAGCAGAAGTTTATTTCTCAGATTATGACCTCCAAATCACCGGTTCGCTCCTGTGACGATGTGGATGAGCAGGCGCTGTCCTATGCGGAGATCAAGGCGCTGTGTGCCGGCAATCCGCTTATCAAGGAAAAGATGGACTTGGACATTGATGTGGCAAGGCTGAAGGTGCTGAAAGCTGACCACCAGAGCCAGCAGTACCGTATGGAAGATAAGCTTCTGAAATACTTCCCGGCTGAGATTGAAAAGCAGACAGGCTATATTCATGGCTTTGAAGCTGATATTAAAACCGTGGAAGCACACCCGCAGATTGCCGATGGCTTTTGCGGCATGGAAATCATGGGCAAAGCCTACACCGAAAAGGCAGATGCCGGTGAAATCCTCCTTGCGGCTTGTAAGGACACGAAAAGTGCCGATCCGGTTCCTCTTGGCAGTTACCGTGGCTTTCAGATGGAGCTTTCGTTTGACAGTTTCCGGAACGAGTTCGATGTGACCCTGAAGGGCGCTGTGAGCCACAGAGTAGCCCTTGGAACGGACGCACGAGGAAATATCACCCGACTGGACAATGCCCTTGCAGGCATCCTTGAGCGCTTAGAACGAGCCAATGAGCAGTTGAATAATCTCTACAATCAGCAGGAAGCAGCCAAGGCGGAGGTTGGAAAACCGTTCCCGCAGGAAGCAGAGCTGACAGCCAAAAGTCAGCGACTGGCAGAACTGGATGCAGCCCTGAATATGGAGGACTCTGTGGAAAATCGTGACGAAAGAAGCGAGTCAGAGCGTCCTTCTGTGTTGGCTGATCTGAAATCCAAAGCGGAGCATATCCCGCCTGCAAAATACTCTGAAACCCGTGAGGAGGTGTTGTAATGGCAAAGCGAGATCAGGATGTTCATTTCCTTGCATCCAAGGAGGAGGTCGAGCGAATCCATGAGAAGATGGACGAGCTTGGCATCCGCAGCATGGGAGCCTATCTGCGGAAAATGGCTCTGGATGGTTACTGTATCAGACTGGATTTGCAGGATGTGAAAGCCCTGGTTTCGCTCCTGCGAATCTGCTCCAACAACCTGAACCAGTACGCAAAGCGAGCGAACGAAACAGGCAGCATCTATCGTGCTGACATTGAGGATTTGCAAAAACGGCTGGAGGAGATCTGGACGGACATGAGAGAAGTTCTTGTTCGCCTGTCCTCAATCCAGTAATCCGACAACTTGTTGGGAAGTCGCAGTTTCGGCTGCGGCTTTTACATAAGGGTTGACATCATTGCGTTATGGCAGATACCCTTGTACAATATAATTAAAAGAAAGGGGTTGAGCCTATGAAGCTGGTATTGAAGATATTGGCACTGCCGGTGCTGTTCGTTGTAAAAGTGATTTGCATTCTTGGAAATCTGCTTACAAATGTTGTGTCCTATGTAATTGGTTTATTGCTCTTGGTCATTGGCGGATCTGCGATTTACTGCATTGTAAAGGCTTTGTGGCAGTCCCTGCTTATTCTTGTGGTTCTTGGAATTGCGACAATAGCAGCGGTGTTCTTGCTCGTCTGGGCTGTTATGAAAGTCGAGAATATTGGAGAAAGTCTGGGAGCATTTATCAGGTCATAAGATAATATCAGAGAAAAGTCACCGACCGGTGGCTTTTTCTTTTTGGGAAGGAAGTGATGGGAATGGCAGCGACAAGATTGATTGCACTCCATGTGAATAAGGGAAAGACGGTCGCTCAATGTTTGGCAGACAGAACCGACTACTCACAAAATGCCGCAAAAACCAATGATGGCGAATTTATCAGTTCCTATGAGTGTGATCCAAAGACAGCAGATGAGGAATTTCTGCTTTCCAAACGGCAGTATCAGCATATTACCGGCAGACAGCAGAAGAACAATATCATCGCATACCAGATACGCCAGTCCTTTAAGCCGGGAGAAATCACCCCGGAAGAAGCGAACCAAGTCGGCTATGAAACAGCGATGCGATGGACAAAGGGAAAACACGCTTTCATCGTTGCGACCCACATCGACAAATCCCACATTCACAATCATATCATTTATAATTCGACCTCGCTGGATGCCACACGGAAATTCAAAAACTTCTTTCTTTCCGGTCTGGCGGTGCAAAGACTCAGTGATATGGTTTGCCTGGAACACGGGCTGTCCATTATTACACCGAAGCCGTATCGGGAGCGCCAGAAAAGAACTGTTTATCCCAAGAAGCGTACCCAGCGTGACGAATTATGTGATGCGATTGATGCGGTGCTGAAGCAGAAACCAAAGAGCTTTGATGGCTTTGTTCAGGCTCTGGCTGACATGGGATTTGAGTTCAAGGATGGAAAGCAGCCTGCGTTCAAGGGCGAGAATCAGAAGCGTTTCATTCGGCTGCGTTCCCTGGGCGAAGGATATAGCAAAGAGGAAATTCAAGCGGTTATCTCCGGCAAGAACCTGCACAAATCAAAAGGCGGCTCTGCCAAGGCTCCTGCCCCGAAGCAGTTCCAGATGCTGATTGATATTCAGGCAAAGATGGCCGAGGGCAAGACGGTCGGTTATGAAAAGTGGGCGAAGAAGTTCAACCGAAAAGAAGCTGCCCGAACGGTAATCCTACTGAAAGAAAAAGGCTTGGGCAACTACGACGATCTGACTGCTCATATTGAAAATCTGTCTGCCCGGTTCGATGCGCTTTCTGATTCTATCAAGGTCGCAGAGAAACGTATGGTTGAGGTTCAGGCGTTGCAGCAGCACATCAAAAATTATCGCAACACAAGGCAAATTTATATCGAGTACCGCAAGTCTGGATATAGCAAAAAATTCTTTGAAGAACACCGTCAGGAAATCACAATTCATAAAGCGGCGAAGCAAGCCTTTGATGAATTGCAGATTACAAAGCTCCCGTCCATGCAATCATTGTATGAGGAGTTTCATCAGCTGGCAGTCCAGAAAAAGCAGGACTACGCTGAGTACCGTCAGATCAGAAAAGAGAAAGAAGAACTGCTGATTGCCAAACGGACGGTTGAAACGATTTTGAATATCGACAGGCAGAAAGAGCAGGAAAAAGAGAAAGAGAAAGAGGAAAAGAAGAACTTCCGTTAAAGCAAAAAGCCACGGTCTGCACTCCCCAAAGGGTGCGGATCGTGGCTGCTTTTTTGCTTTTCGATTTCGGTGCTTTCAACCATGGGCAAATTTTTATTCTACTGTTCTTTGAGAAACGATTGAAAATCGTGTAGCCATCATCGGCAGATGATGTTCAAAGGGGATTGGGGATGCTTCCCCAACAAGCAAATTTGCGAAGATTGCACCGAAGGGAAAATCGAGAAAATGAGTGAACCTGTACAGGTTTACACTGCTTGCCAATTTGTGAGATTATGAATTTAGTATCGAGAATAGGGTACACCTAAATTTTGCAATGCTGCAACCCTATCATCGTTGCATGGATGAGTTGAGTATATTGCACTGAGAAAACCATCATGCGGAACATCTGAGATATGTTGGTCTAATACCGTCGCTAATTCAAGACCAAAACCAATTTTATAAGCAAATTCATCAGCCAGATACTCATTTTGTCTCATAGACCACATCAGAAAAAGCATACAGAACTTTACCCATAACCAAGAAAGTGCTGTTGATATTCCTGCGAAAACTGCGGTAATTATACCCATTACACCACTACGAGAGCATATTGCGAACAGCCCCATGATTGCAGAAAAAATCCAGTAGGATATTTTGATTAACAGGAGGCACCCGGATATAAATATATTGCCCCCGCCAATCAATAATTGGATAACAGTATGTCCGTATGAGAGATGTCCGATCTCATGGGCGAGAATTCCAAGTATCATATCATCGGAGAGTAAAAGCAATCCGTCAGTTATGCATAGTGTTTGCCTACCTAGAGCAAATGCATTTGGAGCAGGATCATGGATAATCTTCACTTTCACTTTTTTAGGACAGTATGATGTGTTCTCTTTTGCTTTATCTAAAACATATTGAACCAGCGGGACAACTCGAAGTTTTATATCTACTCTTTTTATATCGCTTGCTCCTGCGAAGGCAGCCAGGCACATTTCGCCTAATGGGGATAAGCTGATAGCTACTGTGAAAAAGTAAATACAAATCAGTTCAACAATGCTTCCTGACGAACCGAACACAGCAACAATCAGCAGAATATTAAGAGTAAAGAACAGAAGAGTTCCTAAGTTTGAGAAGCGAACAATTCTGCCTACACGATGCCAAATATCCATAATGCACCCCCCTTTTATCGTGTTGTTGGTTTGAGCTTGCATTGTTTAATTACTCAAATGTAAAGAAATCTTTGTTTCGCTCTTTGAACAGAGCAAAGACAGTCTCTAACACAAATTCGTTTTCAACACCAACATATTCTTCTGTTTCATCGTCAATTTCTTTCAGCTGCAAAATAACAACTTGCCCATCCGAATCTCCAATAGGAAGCAGGACAACATATTCGTTCTGGCGATACGGTATTAAGTCAAGAAATTCAAATTCAACTTCGTTCCCATTCTCATCATTCAAAGTTATAATGTTGTCTTCATCCATGTCGTCGTTCCTTTTCTTAATATAAATAATTATCGTTGATAATGATGCCTAATAGTTCAAAGAGATTATCCTTTTTGGAAAGAATGCATTTTTTCATGGCTTGTTTAATTTGTTCCGTTGAAATGCTATCAGGCAACATTTCCCTTGGGACACCATGACCGAATTGCCGAAAATACTGTTCTTCGATTTCATAATACTCATTATCAATTTTCGGTTCAGGTGTATTAAGGAAGCTATTCATAAAATCTGCAACGCTCTTGTTTTTGTCCATTGTATGCACCTACCTTTCTCTGCTCAAGACCCTAACATGATTATCTGGTCTAATAGAATCAATCATTGAAGAAAAAATACCAAACGCTGTAGGAAAGAAATTTGCTAATAGCTCTAATTTGCCTTGGTCTCCCATAGACGCTTCAAAAAAGTGGGCAAAGGCTTCTGCTTGTAGATTGCCCGGTCTCGTCCAATAGTTCCTTGAGTGACCATAATTTCCGTGCAATTGACCATTTGTTGTCGCATCAATTAAGTCCGAGAAGGAGTGAGCTGAATCCTGCCTAATACGGGTCAGAAAAGCAGTTTGCTTTTCCACTGGAAGATTGTTATATAAGCTCAGGATTCTTTGTCCGTCCTCAACCAGTGCCTCAGCAAATTCTGGAGTATTGGATAGATTGCTCCGATAGTTGCACGAAGCATGGTCGATCATGTGAGCAAGCTCGTGGAAATAAGTTGTTCCTGCACCTCTTGGATTTGTCATATCAGAAGCTGCATTGTAGTAGACTCCTCGTGAATGCCCTATATAATTTCCCGGTGAGTAATGTGCTGTCTGATCCGGTGGATATTCAGAATCTTGTATCATCAGTTTACCAGCGAAATGGTCAAACACTTCTCTGACATTCTGCTCTGCATTTTCATGGCGTTGTGATATAACAGCGATATATCCGTCTGGTGTGCTACCTTGGGTTAGCACGCCAAGGCAATACTGATAAGACGAATTACCAACATTAGGTGTTTGCAGACCCTGGAGGAAAGAATTTCGTGCAGAAGGAGTGTCCAAATTAACATTATCATATTCTTGTACACTTTTGGCAAGTGAAGCAACGTATTTTTCGGCCTGAAGCATAATCTGTAAAATATCATTCAGGGCTTTGTTGCAATCTTTTACGATAGTTCCCAGCTCATCGTACTTCTTGTCATTCCATCCAATTCCCAATTGCTGATATTTCATCTTCACAGAACTTCTTGTAGTTTCGATAGAAGAAATGGAGGTCCGCATATTTTTCAGTATTGTCAGTAATTGAGTTGCATCAGCATTTACGTTGCTCAAACACTCACCTCCTCATTTGTTAATCATTTCGAGTGTAGCTACCTGTTACTAAAACCGGGATATATGTATCAAGCGATTGAGCTGCAAGTGTTCGATGTCGCCCATCACTCTGAAATACATAATAAGAACCTACCTGCGCAACCTGGACAGGATTATTGTAATAGCTACGAATGGTATCATCTAACACTGGGTTTTGTGAAAGCTCATCCAAAGACATTCCTGACTCAGTATTTTGACGAACATCTTGGATGTGCGAAGCTCGCCTTAGAATGTTTTCTCTCGACCATCCCTCTCGACCATTCCGTGTCCAAAATCCTTCCGGGTTCCCAAGTTCTCGGTCACTGAGATAAACTCCTTCAATATCCCTTGCTCTAACGTATACGAGTTCTGGATTTTCATTTCGAGAAAAGGTATAGTTCCCGTTCTCCCAATAATCTCGATATTCTTCATAGTGATTTCCACGGGAAAAATATCGTTCAGCTGATAGTCTGTCTTGAACAAATGCAAGATTAGAACCAAAGGTATTTGACTCAAAGGTGGTTGTATCTGCACTTGATGGTGTAACAGCAAAACTACTGGTCTGAGGTGTGCTTGCAGATATTCCATTTGTAGATCCTAGTTGAACACTTTCGTATTCACTAAGGCTCTTGGCGAGTAAAGCCACATATTTTTCTGCTTGAAGCATAATTACCAATATGTCATTGAGAGCCTTGTTGCAGTCTCTTACAACCACGCCCAACTCGTTGTATTTTTTATCTTGCCATCCAGCACCTAACTGTTCATATTTCATCTTTACAGATTTTTTGGTAGTTTCGATGGAGGAAATGGAATCCTGCATTTTTTTCAGCATTGCGAATAGCTGAACGGAGTCAGCATTTACCATACTCATTTCATCACCTCCTGGCAGCGGATTTTGTGAAGTGCAAAGCGGCGATGTGTCAGGAAAGTCTGACACATCACTGCTTCGGCAAGATTTAATTTAGAGAGGAAAGAAATTGTTCCAACTCAGCAGCGGTCGGTGCAATGTACGGTTTCATCTGGTAAGTATCCTTAACACCGTCTGTGAAGTATACGCTCCTTTCTTTTTTCGTTTTGTTGGTTCATTTTCGCCAGTGTGTTCGTGTCGTTTGCTGTGACGAGAACGCAACATAGACACAAAGAAAACACAAGGGCGAGCTTGCTCGTTTATATACCCTTGTGTTTTCGACTGGATATGTTAAGGTAACAAACAGTAAATGACACGTTACAGACTGCAAAATGTACCAACTGAAAAAAGAAAGAATACCGTTGTGTGCTTTATTTCTCGATCAGCTTTTCAAACATGAGGAAAGGTTTTTATAAAAAAAGAGTAGTTACCGTTTTTTGGTAACTACTCTTTTCCTTTTTTAAGGTTTAAAGTCCTGGAAGTTTAGGTGTTTTGGGTATTGGTGGTGTAGGTAGCTGCAAGCTTTCCAATTTTTGTTGAATTGCTTTAAATTCAGGGGTTTCTTGGTGTTGATTTTGAACCATTTTTTGCTCTATTCTCTCCAAAGTCGGTTGAATTTCTTTCCCTGATACTTTACGATTTAATTCTCTTTCTAAGGTCTCTTTCGGACTAATGGAAGGCGTTTCTAAACTTGAATAGAAGTTTCACTCCTTCTCTATTATAAAGCCTTATATCGCTAAATAAGCCCGTTTTATGAAGGGTTTCTAAGCTGAAATGAACGGGTTTACACCCGGCCTTGACCTCCGCCCGCTGTCCCGCTGAATGGGTGGACAAGGCGGCCAATCCCTCAAAGTGCTTGGACGCTCTCTTTCTGATTTTGGAGCGTTTCTTTTCTAAAAATTGAAATGGGCGGGAAGCCATTTTAGGGCTTTCCCGCCTTGATTACTTTTTAGCAAAGACGGGCGTGACTGTCAACGGCGGCGCATGAAATGCGCCGTTCATCTTGACCGTTGACTGGCTCGGCTGGCTTTGCTATCTTCCTGACAAATGGGAATGTCTAAGATAGTAAAGACGTCCCACATGCAACTCTTTCTTTTATTGCGGAAACCGTATCTTTAATTGTGAATGTAGTTGTGTCTATGACATTTGATTCATATATCCCCAAACCGGAAAATTGCTCCCACATTGTTTCCACTAATTCAATATTTGTTTTTCTATCTAATTTTGAGCGTTCCACAGCTCGCTTCATAGTTTCTTTTTTACTCGCTCTTAATACAATATAGTGTACCTCGTAATCTTCTTGGGCAAGAGCTTTCCATGGCTCCAAAAACCATGGCCCGACAATCCCATCTACAATTACATCATATCCGCCACGAGCATATCGCTTTGCAGCTTCTAAAAAGGCTTCAATGACAACCAGATTTTGCTTGTTGGATTCTGGCAAATGTGGTGGTATTGCGCCTTTGCTTAAGTAATGAAAAAAGTCATCGGTGTGCATATGCACTGATTTATCCATATCTGATTCCTTTGCGACAATTGACGCAGTTGTTGTTTTTCCTGTCCCCGGTGAGCCTGTAATCACAATAATTCTTCCTTGATTCATCTGTATTTTCCCTCACAATTTGAATTTATCACTTTGTTCCTGCCTGCTCAATCATCTTCTTCGCAAACTGGTTTTCCCTGACCCTGATTGCCCACCAAGTAAAAAAGCGGTTGGCGATTCAACCGCTTTTTTACTTGAACCAATTCTTCTAAATTATCATTTAAGCGATTCTCAAACTGTTTGTCAGTAAAATTGACTATATTTGCCATATTAAGCCACTTTCTCTTTATTCAAAACTTGTTTTGAGTAACGATTCATTGACCGCCAATACTCATGAACGGCTTGTAATTCTTCTAAAGAATAATCAAAAAGATTTACACGTTTTGCAAGCTTTAATTGGTTTAATAAATTGACTTCCAATAATTGAGAGTCATTTTTATTTAATTCATGGTTCAAAACATAGTTTAATACTCGATTATAAACGCTTGCCGATAATTCGTTAATGATCTCTATTTCAAATGTTTTTTCATACGTAACTGCCATTTCATTTTCACTCCTTTTAAAGTTTGTCAGGTAAATATTTCCGTATATATTCTTCTAAGGCTTGATCCATAACTTCTTTTACGTTTCCGCCATTCTTTGCTGTTTCGATTTTTATGATATGGTGCAAGTCAGCACGAACACGAACCGTCTTATCTCCCATTATATCTTTTTTTGCACTGATTGGTGTATCATTTCGTTTTGCTTTTTGTGCGCCTAAATTTCCCACAATCACTCACTTCTTTCTATTTCTTCTTATTCTTATTTTATCATCAACAATCACAAATCACAAGTGATTTGTGATTAATCACTTGTGATTTGTGATTCTATTCTTTTTCGTTTTCTAATTGAATGATTCGCTCAAGCATTTCAAAAAATACGTTCTCATACATGGATAAAACTTTTTTGTCATAGCCTTTGTGTTCTGTAATTCCGTTTTTAGACCAGGTACTTACTTTATTACTTCGCTTGATAATATTTTGGAAAACCAAGTTATCTTCTTTATGTTGCTTGTACAGTTCTTCCAGGTTTGATTTTATCGTTGCGCTGTCCGTATCAACTAAATAAGGAACAAAACCGATCATATCTAGTCCAGGGTTAAACTGTTCTTGTAAATCAATCAAATAGGAAATATAGTTTTGAATGTTGTTTGTACTTTCTTCTTCTGCTTGTAAAGGGATCATAACGTAATCACTTGCCACGATTGCATTATTTGTATAAACGCTTGGCGTTGGTACAGTATCAATAATAATGAGATCATAGTCACTTTTTAAAGGTGCTAAAAGAGTAGCAAGCAATCTACTTTCATTTTCAAAAGTCCATGAGCGAGTTAATTTTGGCAGTAACATCAAATCAAACGTGCCAGGGATCAAGTCTAAATTATCAGTCAAATGAACAATAGAAGAAGCCAAGTTTCCATTTTTCAGTCCTTCATAAAAATTAACACGTGGCAATTCTACCTTAAATGTTTTTGCTAAGTCTTTTGTCAATGTTGCTTGTAAGTCCTTATCGATCATTAAAACTTTTAAATTAAATTTGTCTGTCAAGTAAGCAAACATAGTCGATAATTTTGACTTTCCAACACCACCTTTAAAATAATTGTTTAAGATAACAATCGCTTCATTTTTACTGTTTAAAATACGTCTTAATTCTTCAAGTATTTTGAGTTCTTCCTTCTCCATAACTACGCCCCATTCTTTTTTTGTATAGTAATATTGTATCATTAGGAATCACAAATCACAAGTGATTTGTGATTAATCACTTGTGATTTGTGATAAGTGATTTGTGATTAATATATAAAAGCCCTCTTTAAAGGGCTTTTATGCTTATTTTGAAAAAGAGATAAAATCAATATATCCCTTTTCTCCGATTTTTACAACGGCATTGTAGGACTTTCTATCTTTCGTTTTGATTCCTTTTACCAGGGTTTCTTTTCCCTCTAGTAATTCTTTTACATTTGTTTTGGTGAGTTTTTTCTTTCTAAAATGTTCAGCTAAAGTGAAGGTACATTCAGGATAATTTGAACAACCATAAAACGATTTTTTTAATACAATATTGTTGCCACACTTAGGACATTTTCCTACAAGGGGTCCCGAGCGCTTAGTGGGAATTTGTACCCCTTATCGATACAAATTCCCCGTAGGCGCTAGGGACCTCTTTAGCTCCTTGGAAGCTGTCAGTAGTATACCTAATAATTTATCTACATTCCCTTTAGTAACGTGTAACTTTCCAAATTTACAAAAGCGACTCATAGAATTATTTCCTCCCGTTAAATAATAGATAACTATTAAAAATAGACAATACTTGCTCATAAGTAACGGTACTTAAATTGTTTACTTTGGCGTGTTTCATTGCTTGATGAAACTGATTTTTAGTAAACAGTTGACGATATTCTCGATTGACCCATTTTGAAACAAAGTACGTATATAGCTTCCAATATTTATCTGGAACATCTGTGGTATGGCGGGTAAGTTTTATTAAGACACTGTTTACTTTTGGTTTAGGATGAAAGCATTCCGCTGGCAGCTTAAGCAATTGCTGAATCGAGACTTGAGTGTGCAAGAGCAACCCTAGTGTTCGGTGAATATCCAAGGTACGCTTGTAGAATCCTTCTTCAACAATCAGATAGATGTCAGACGCATGGCTTTCAAAAACCACTTTTTTAATAATTTGTGTGCTTAAATGGTAAGGAATACTCCCAACAATTTTATACCTCTGTTTGTTAGGGAATTGAAACTGTAGAATATCTTGGTGAATTAAAGTGACACGAGTATTCAGTTTTAATTTTTCTGACGATAAGTTGAATAGATGACTGTCTAATTCAATAGACGTTACCTGTTTACTTATTTTAGCCAGTTTCGTCGTTAAATGCCCTTTACCTGTTCCAATTTCGTAAACGGTATCGGTTTCTTTTAAATTCAATTGTTTTATTATTTGGTTGAGTACTTTTTCACTCGTTAAAAAGTTTTGAGAATATTTTATATTTTTGTTCATGTAATCACTCCTTCTTAATTACAAATTTTTAGCATCTAATTTAACTTCAATTCCTATTATACAAAATTTTAAGATACTGCACTATCAACACACTCTTAAGTTTGCTTCTAAGTCTTATTTCCATAACTTCTTTCATTTGGGAATAATTCAAGCTGGCGAATCATATAATGTGTACTTGGAATGTAATCAAAATAAAACAATAGTGCTAGATATAAACTCCATGGAATTGGGCGTGTCCGATTTTCGTAGGCACTATAAGTTTGTCGTGAAATACCAACAGCCGAAGCAATTTCTTCTTGTGATGCACCAACTTTTCCTCTGAGTGCGGGTAACTCAATCGCCAATTGAGTGGCCAAGTTCTCTTTCTCATCTTTACTAAAATTCCAAAACTGCTTATAAGCATCTCGCCCTACAAATTGAATCAATAAATCTCCTCCTGGGTATACTCTTTCGTAGAGTACATTACTCCACGAAAAAACACCGCCAAACACTGAAAACTCAGCATTATTTGACGGTGTTGACAATTTATTTGACGGCTAATAAATCAGAAAGCCGTTGCATATTTTCTCTTTTTAAATCCATGGATGGGTGTACATAGCGATTCATTGTAATATTCACGCTGGCATGACCCAATATTTCGCTGAGACTTTTTACATCGAATCCAAGCTCTATGCACCTTGTAGCAAATGTATGACGTAACGAGTGATAATTTGCGGAGGTGATTCCGCTGTTTTTCAATACCTTCTTAAAATGATTTTGCATGGTTCTTGGTTCTAATGGATTCTGATCGCTATTGGTTAGGATGTAGCCAGTAGAAGAAGCTTTGTGTGCTGTAAGAATAGTCATTAAGCCATGGGGTACTGGAATAGTACGGATGGAGCAAGCACTTTTTGGTGTGGTAACAACAATCCTTGTCTTGTATTCACTGTTGGTTCTATCTTGGATTCTCTGGAGCGTTTGATGCACGTGGATTGTGTAATCTGAGAATGAAACATCTTCCCATCGTAACGCACAAATTTCACCTACTCTGAGACCAGTGAATAAACATACTAATATACCAATATTGCAGGAATCAAGATTAGAATACAAGTATTGGCATAATTTTTCCTGTTCAGCACGACTCAAAACTCTCATTTCCTTCGTTTGACGTTTTATCTGTATAGATCGTGCGTCACAAGAAATGGCTTTCCCGTTTCGGGTGGCAAATTGTAAGACATTTCGAATTAGAGATAAAATATCTGAAACAGTTTTAGAGGAAAGTCCATTCTCCTTTAATCCACCAGAAACAAGGAAAAAATTACACTGCGTTTCAATAAACTCGTGTGTTATATCACGCAATTGTTTGCTTCCGAACACAGGAAGTATATACGAGCTGAGAAGATTCCTATATTTGTTGCTTGTAGATTCCTTCACTTTAGGACATATAGCTTGAAACCATTCCATAGCAACCTGTTCAAATTGATCTGAGCTAATTTCTGGATCGACAGTGACAGAATTACTCGTGCACGAACTTTGACTGATAAGTTTTGCCTTGACTTCTCGATATGACTTTGCATAAACATAACCGTAATTGGCTTTGCCTGTAGAAGATCGGGACTTAATGTATCTTCCTTCCCATCTGCCGTCTTTCCTTTTGTAAATATTTTCTCCTTTTCGTGCCATAAGGTACACCTCCTTCAATATGACTATAATTCTGACGGCAAATTGTGACTTTGGAACTTTCTAAGATGGATTTTTGTGCAAAACCTCGTGTTTTATGTCCCTAACATATTGACAAACAGTGCGACAATTTGTAAAATAAAGATATAAACTAAAAAAAACAGAGAAGAATGCGATTCGTGGAGTAATGTACTCTACGAATTTTTTATTTTAAAGAACCTCAAGATAGCTCATATTGTCGTCTTGGGGTTCTTTTCATTCTATCATTTAATGCAATCTGCCTATAAAATTTTATCATATTGCATTTATAAATGCAACTTGCACCCGATGTTGGTTGTTGAGATTTTTGGTACATTTTATAATGTATAGCAGAATCATACACAGCATGGAGGTGATTGAAACGCAACCGGAAATTGATTACGTTAAGATTGGTCAGCGCATTAGAGCTGCCCGACTGGAAAAGGGTTATAGTCAGGCTGATTTGGGTGCGTTGGTTGGTTGCTCGAACAATCATATGAGCCATGTTGAAGTTGGACAGACGAAAGTTTCTTTGGCAATGCTTCTAAAACTGGCATTCGTCTTGGAAAAGAACTTTGACTATTTTTTACTGGATACCCCATATGCAAAATGCGACAGCATCATTGATAATGAGATTGCTGCAAAACTGAAAAAGTGTAATGTAACAACATTGATAACCGTAGGAAAGTTGATTGATGTCTTGATTGACCAGCAAGAGATGATAAAAAAAGCGGAGCTTGATTGATATAATGAAAAAGAAGCCCATTGACGGTACAGAGTGAACTGCTATGGGGTTCTTTTTTGCAGCACAATATACTGATTCTTTAAGAAGCAAAAAGTCCACCAGTCATGATGCACTACGCATCGTACTGGTGGACTTTTTCTGTAAAGATATAAAAATAGATATTCATATATCGCCATAACCAATGTCGTTATCGTAGGCATGAAGATCTTCTTTCAGGAAATCTGCTTTACGAATATACATCGAATTTACCAGCTCTCCTTTTTCGTGGAGCAGGCTGAATTTGTAGTCTAATAATGCTGCCGGTACATAGAGCATTTTAGCCGTTTCAAAAAATGTGTGTTCCGAAAGGCATTCCAGGACTTTCCCATCTTCTAACAGAAGCTCCGCCGCAAAGAAGTTTGCTTCATTTTCTTCGATTGATCTATCATCAAAAACTTCCATTTCTTGAAAGCCGTGCATCATAGCGATTTTTGTATGCAGGACAGCGTGTCCTAATTCATGTGCGACTAATATACGCTCCAGGATACCGTTCACATTGTGATCTATCACGATATTCTTTTGTCTGGACTGGTAATAGAAGAAGCCCTTCAATTTCTTCTGTAAATCGTAATAGTGGATTTTGATACCTAACAGCTGACATAGCTCGTAAGGGTCTCTGGTGTGATATTTTCGCACAAGCTTATCGACAGTTTCAATGATATGCTCTGCCGTTTTCATTTGCTTCACCTCCGAATCGCACACAGAAAACATATTCTGTGCTTGAGGATTTTACTCTTTATCTTTATGCTTTCTGTATTTCTTCGGAGTGTACTTTTCCCGTGCTGTTTTCTTAGAGTCCATATAAACTGACATAATCGCCTGGAAGAATACATCTTTTGCGTCCTCGTCCAATTCTCCACCGGCAAACAGAGAATTTACACGACCCAACACTTCCTGAGCTTCTTTTGCTCCTTTTGAACCGAAGTTTTCCTTTGCCTCTAAAATAAACATATCCTGATCTATATGGCTCTGGCTATCCGTTTCAGATTCGTCCAAAAGATAGGACACAGAGATATGCAGTGCTTCAGCAAGTTTTCTGATGTTGCTTTTTCTGGGGAGTGTTCCGAGCTGCTCATAGGTGTAAAGGGATCTTTCGGAAATGCCGGTCATCTGGGCAAGCTCCGTTTGAGATAGGTTCATAGCCAAACGAGCTTCTTTAATTTTTTCTCCAAATGTCATGGTAGTATCCTTCCTTTCAAAAAATATTTATTCGTAACTTCCGATTATTTGTTGACAAACTTCTGGAAAATGCTATAATAAGAATCATAACAGAAGTTTTAATTCCACTTAATTATATATCGGAACTTTTATAAAGTCAAGAACTTCCGATTTCACTTCTGTTATTTTAATCAAATATCGGAAGTTATAGTCATTCTTGTCCCATGGTATTTGTTTCCCTTTAGCCAAGTGACAGGAGTTAGAAAGGAATTCTTATTTTATGGATTAGGCTGAAAGGAGATTCTGAATGAGCAGATATAATACACAGGTATTAAGCAGTATTCGAATGCTTTGCCGGATGCAGAACATTGACGAGAAGGTTCTGTATGAAAGAGCAAAGCTGATTTTATCCATATATCGAGAGGTGTGCTGGTCTACCATTGATCGTGCGAATGATGTATGTGATACCCTTATTTGTACTTACGGTGACAGCTTAGATGGTGCATTGATTTATCTGGAGAACTTTGCTCCGGATGAAGCGAGAGAACGATTTGAAGAACGCATTCGCAGCTTATTTGAGACAAAGTGGATCATTGAACTGGTAGATATGGCTATGTTGAAAATCAGAGAATATCCAGATAAAGGCGCTCTGTACTGTGAGATTATCTCAAAGGCATATCTCAACCGCTTCAAGTACAGGGAATCAGAAATGCTGGAGGTTTTGAATATGGAACGCAGCACCTACTATGACCGAAAGAAAGAAGCGATACTGTTATTTGGTCTGTCACTTTGGGGAACAGCCATTCCTAAATTGAAAGATTTCCTGGAAAGTGCCCGGGAGGAAGAAGCATTGTGTTATTGTGAATGCTAAGACAGGATTTTAGTCCGACTAAAATCCGATGAAAATACGACGGTTCCCCTACTGAAAGTCCGACTTGTCCAGTGTTAAAATGGCTATGCTGGGAGATAGCGGCATAAAATTGAATAGAGAGAGTTACGCCTCGTGCCTGTAATGGGTACGGGGCTTTTTTTATACCTGCCTATTTTCCCCCATAATTAACACAAAGGCATGAACGAGAGCTTGGAGTAATTTACTCCGGCTCTTTTTTTATGCCTGCAAGGAGGACAGGCAGATGGCAAAGGGTATTGAGAATCGGGCACGATCTCCTCCCGCTGTTTTTGATTTTGCAACTTCACAAATTCAAAAACACGGAGGAACGAAAATGTATTACGACTTGGTTGAAAGCGGAAAAAGAATTAAAGCCTTGAGAAAGGAACATGGGCTTACACAGGAACAGCTTGCGGAGCAGTTAGGTGTTGCCGCAAACACCATTGCACGAATTGAAACCGGCAACAGAGGTATCTCTATTGATTTGGCAATCGAACTGGTTGTGCGCTTTGAGACAACCCTTGATTACATATTTTTAGGTCGTGAATAACCTCAAAACTATACCTACGAGGCAATAAAAACTTGCATGAGGAACAGGTACAATTTAGATACAGCCAAAGAAAATCGGCTGCTTGATCCTTGAAAACTGAATACACAGTCATCGAATACGTTCCTGTTGCCGGTGCGAGAGCATCAGCCACATCAGCGGTACGCCGAGACGTATCGGATAGAGAAACAGAACGACTTTCTTCTATAAATTAAGCGCTTGTCTCTCTCCCGATGCCAGCGATCAATACTGGCTTGTAAATATTGGGTTGCTCCCAATACGGCCATGAAAGCAACAGGATTAAAGATACTTCTCTACGGAGCTGGCGGAGAACCCGGCAGAGGTTAGATTCCTATGGAACTGATTCGCAATCAGTCGTTCGGTGATTCCCTGAGGGCGTAAGCCCTCTTTCCCAGGGGTGCGTGGCAAATATGGGACACATAGACTTTTGGACTGACTGCCTGATTCCTTTCTGGCAGTCAGTTATTACATAGCCAACGAAAGGAGGTCATGGCACATGATGAAAGAAAATTGGGTATATTGCCGTGGTGATATTTATTGCGCCAAGCTGGACCCGGTAGTTGGGTCGGAACAAGGCGGCATCCGTCCGGTTATCGTCATTCAGAACGATACCGGTAATAAACACGCTCCCACATTGATTGTGGCAACGGTCACCACCAGAATCCATAAGAAAGCGAATATGCCGACGCACTTTGTTATTTACGACAATCCTGCATTCAAAGAAGCGTCCGTTGTTCAGCTGGAACAGATTCGTACCATTGATAAAAGCAGGATTGATAATTACTTAGGTAAGGTAACGCCCCGTGAAATGGTAGCGATTGAGAAAGCCTTATCTGTCAGCCTGGCAATGGAACAGCTGAAAAAGCGTTCCCCAAAACATAAAGCAAAGAGAGCGAAGGAGTGAACATAAATGTTTGAAGAAAGAATCGCTGCCATGAATCAGCGCACCGAAGAAGCGATGGCTGCTAACGCAGTTCAGTTTGATAAGAGAACCTATACGGTTGATGAGATTCAGGATATTCTGGGCATCAGCAGAACCAGCGCATACAACCTTGTGAAAAAGAAAGTTTTCCATAGCGTCCGCATCGGTGGCAGTATCAGAATCTCCAAAAAGAGTTTTGATGAGTGGTTGGATCATCAAATGTAAGATTTGTCAAGGGCGTCGTACAACCCGGCGACAAACTTCAAAACATATTGAGAGTTCGATAAAATGTAGCCATGACAAGAAACACATGGCTACATTTTTTACATAGGAGGTTGTACGATGGCGGAAATGAGAAAACGCACGAGTATGTCTGTTCCGGAAATGGGCAGGATGCTCGGTCTTGGTAAAACGGAGTCATACTGGCTCATTAAGAAGAATTACTTCAAAACCATTCTTGTCGGCAACACCATGAGGGTGATGATCGACAGCTTTGAAGAATGGTATGCCAATCAGTTCAAATATCAGAAGGTCGATGGAACCCCTCCCGGAGAGGAACTGAAGAAAACTACATATTCAATGGAGGAGCTTGGACAGCGCCTTGGGCTGAAAGAAGCGACTGCTTACGAGCTGGTTGCCAAAGGGCATTTTGATGTGGTTGATGTCCTGGGCAAGCGCAGAGTGACCAAGGAGAGCTTTGAAAGATGGTATGCTTCTCAAACCGATTACCGCACGGTAGAGGATCAGGAACTGGATGCAGATATTATGGCATCCACCTACGGTCTGCCGGAAATGGCAAGAATGCTTGGGGTACATCGTCAGACCATTTACTATATCGTTGCCAATGAAGATTTTGAGCTTATCAAGGTTGGCAGATATAAGCGAGCTACCAAAGAGAGCTTTGAAAAATGGTATCAGAATCAGACCCGCTACCAGTTAGCGGAAGATAGACAGGAAAGGAGCTGATTACATGGCATCTATTGTTAAGAGAAAAAAGAAGTATTCTGTGGTTTATACATACACCGATGAGAACGGCAACAAGCGTCAGAAGTGGGAAACCTTTGAAACGAATGCCGAAGCAAAGAAAAGGAAGTTGCAGGTTGAATATGAGCAGGAGTCCGGAACCTTTATTCCCCCTTCTGCTAAAACCGTCAACGATCTTTTGGATGAGTATATGTCAATCTATGGTGTGAACACATGGGCGATGTCTACCTATGAAAGCAGAAAGAGCCTGATTGCAAACTATATTCGTCCCCTCATCGGTGATATGAAGCTGGAGGATGTCACACCGAGAATCATGGACAAGTATTACCGAGATTTGCTTTCTGTCAAAGCGGTTTCTTCTAAGTATGTAAAAGCCCGTACAGAATATCTGACTCCGCATACTGTCCGAGAGGTTCACAAGACATTGCGAAATGCTTTCAATCAGGCGGTCAAGTGGGAATTGATGACCAGAAACCCTGTGGAGCACGCTACACTGCCGAAGGAAGAACACAAGACCAGGGACATCTGGACGGCAGAAGTGCTCCAGAAGGCTCTGGAAGCCTGTGACGATGATATTCTTCGTCTGGCTATTAACCTTGCCTTCTCCTGTTCCCTGCGAATGGGCGAGCTTCTGGGGCTTACCTGGGACTGTATTGACATTTCCCCCACCAGTATTGAACTTGGTCAGGCAAGCATCTTCGTTGAAAAGGAGTTGCAGAGAGTAAATCGTGAAGCGATGGCAGATCTGGACGGTAAGGACATCATGTTCAAGTTCCCGCCGACCTTCGCCAGTACGCATACGGCATTGGTTCTCAAAACTCCTAAGACCAAAACAAGTGTCCGCAAGGTATTCTTACCGAAAACCGTAGCGGAAATGTTGGTACAGCGAAAGGCTGACATCGAAGAACTGAAAGACCTTTTTGGTGACGAATTCGTAGACTTCAATCTGGTTTTCTGTTCTTCCAATGGCAAGCCGATTGAGGGGCAGGTTATCAACCGTGCTTTCAATAAGCTGATTGAGGAGAAAGGACTGCCGAAAGTGGTTTTCCATAGTCTCCGACATTCCAGTATCACTTACAAGCTGAAGCTGAACGGCGGCGATATGAAATCCGTTCAAGGCGATTCCGGTCATGCACAGGTCAAAATGGTAGCGGATGTTTACTCCCACATCATCGACGATGACCGCCGACTGAACGCTGAAAGATTGGAAGCTGCGTTCTACTCAGGCAGACAGGCAACACCGGAGCCGATTCAACCTGTCGCAACGGAAAGCTCTGCTGATGATAAAGAACTTCTTCTGAAGCTTCTGCAAAATCCGGAAATGGCAGCACTCCTGAAGTCGCTGGCAAAAACATTATAATAACTGCAAGGGCAGATCCTTTTACATAACTACAATAGCTGTAAAAGGGTCTGCCCTTATTTTTTTGTTTTGGAGGTCAACGAGTATGGATAGAATCTTTATGGACGAGTATTACGAGCATCTGAGAGCTGACAATATCGAGGAATTTTCCAAGGAACGGAACGACGAATATGTTGGCAGAGCTGAGGAATACGAAGCAGCGAAGTCTGCATTGCTTGAAGGATTGGGACTTGAGCATTTGTTTGACCATAGCCACGAACTGACTCCGAAAGAGAAGGAAATCTGGATGCTGTTCGATAGGGTTCATGTAGCAGAGCTTCTGGCAAGGGATGCTTTTGCCAAGGGTGCTTATATGCTCGGCGCTGAGGATAGAGAGATCATGCTGAAATAAAAAAAGACCTGCTTCGGCGGGTCTAAATTACATAGAATCATTGAGTCTGAAAAAACCTTTGAAATTCTTGATAATTCTGGTTGAAAAATTCGTTTTGAAATGATATATTAAACAGACTTAAATAGGTGTCCAAAACACCAGCGCCCCTGTACGAGAATGAATAGGATTTCCTATCATTTCGTATAACGAGAGGTTACATAGAGGAATTTGCTTGCACTTGCAACGTCCACCGAAAATCGAAAGCCTTGCTAATTTCGAGCCAATCGGACGGTGTAAAATCCCTATGAAAATGCTTATGAAGCGTAATACCAGATAGGATTTGAAACAGTGAAAAACCTTGTATTTCTAAGGATTTTCTTGCACTGTGTTGCACTTGGTTTCATCGTATCGGGTCTACTCCTAAGCGGAACGTCGCAGGTTCGATTCCTGTCGGGGACGCCAATCTGCATGCCGTGCCGCGGTCCTTTGTCTGCATAGGGCCGCGGCACTTTCCTTTTGCGCCCTTGACAAGCCCGCCCCCACTCCGTATAATGACAGAAACCGCAATCCTACACATCACTGTTCAGGAGGAGTTCTATGCTGTTGCGATACCGTTTTTCCCTATTGAGCGCCGTGCTCGCGCTCGCACTGTCCCTTGGTGCCTGCGCCCCGATGGAGGATGCCGGCACCGCGCCGCAGGCGCCTGTCTCGGACACGGACACTGCGCCCAATGAAACGCCCGCGGATGATTCTCAAGCGTCGGCCGGCGTTATGAGCCGCTTTACCGCCACCGACCTGGAGGGCGTCGAGGTTGACCAGTCCATTTTCTCGGACTACAAGCTGACGATGGTCAACGTTTGGGCTACGTTCTGCACCCCGTGCATCAACGAAATGCCCGACCTCGGCGAACTGGCGGCCGAATATAGCGATCAAGGCGTGCGTATCGTCGGCCTGGTCCTGGACACCCTGGATTCGGACGGTTCGATCAGCGAAAGCCAGGTGGAGACGGCGAAAGAGATCGTGGACCAGACTGGCGCGGACTACCTGCACCTGCTCCCCTCGCCCGACCTGTATCATATTCTGTCCGACATCACCGGCGTACCGACCACGTTTTTCGTGGACAGCACAGGCGCGCAGGTGGGTCATGCTATTGTCACCGCGCAAAGCAAGGATGCGTGGATCGAAACGATTGACAGCATGCTAGCGGAGGTGGAGGCGTGAGCTTTCTGCGGCGCAACCGGATAGCGGCGGCGTTAATGCTGGCCGCCGTGGTGTGCCTCGCGCTTGGCGTATGGCGCGGGGAAACCGAAACCGTTTTCCGCAAAGCGGTTATGATTTGTATGGAGTGCATCGGCCTTGGGTAGACTGCGGAAGCATGCGCGCATGCTCGTCCAGCTCGCCTTTACCGCCCTGACGAACGGTTACGCCGCCGGCTTTGCAAAGGGCAGCATTTATAAAGGACCTGGAAAATTTATCTGCCTGCCCGGCCTGAACTGCTACTCCTGCCCCGGCGCGCTCGGCTCGTGTCCGATCGGTTCGCTACAGGCGGTCATCGGCAGCCGCAGCTATCGATTCTCCTTTTATATCGCCGGCTTCCTACTCCTGTTCGGCGCGCTGTTCGGCAGGCTGGTATGCGGCTGGCTGTGTCCGTTCGGGCTGGTGCAGGACCTGCTGTATAAAATCCCCTTTGTCAAAAAGCTGCGCCGCCTGCCCGGCGACCGCTGGCTCAAATATCTGAAATACGTCATCCTTGCAGGCTTTGTCATCGTGCTGCCCCTGACCGTGCTGGATATTGTCGGGCAGGGACAGCCTTGGTTCTGCAAATACATCTGCCCCTCCGGCACGCTGTTCGCGGGCATCCCGCTGATTGCCTCCAATCCTCCGCTGCGAGCCGCGCTCGGCTGGCTGTTCACCTGGAAAGCCGCGATCCTTGCCGCTCTGCTGCTGCTTTCCCTGCTGGTATACCGGCCGTTCTGCCGTTATCTCTGCCCGCTCGGCGCCATATACGGGCTGTTCAATCCGGCCGCGCTCTACCGGTTCCGCATTGACAAGGAAAAATGCACGGGCTGCGGTGCGTGCCAAAAGGCGTGTAAGCTGGATATCCCGATCCACCAGACGCCCAACAGTCCGGAATGCATCCGCTGCGGGGACTGCCGGCGCGCCTGTCCGCACGGCGCTATCTGCACCGCAAACCGGCGCGCGGCCAGACCTTTCGGGAAAACGCGGACGTGACCGGTCCCATCCGGTCTTTTCCGGCAGGCACTATTTTTTACAGTTCCTCTCTGATTTTTCATTGTCAAGCGTCGGGCAAATGTGCTATAATACCAAGGCGATAAAAAATTACAGGGGGTATTTCTGTGACTGCTGTATACGTCATTCCAATCACTGCCGTCGATCCTGACGACAGCAAGTCCCGCGCCCGCATCGCCCCCAACCGGCTGGAATGGATTGACCGCCGGCGCGGCACAGCGCGTATACAGAGCTTCGCGGCCATGCTGCTGCTCGAGTACGCGGTCGCGCAACATTTCCCCTGGGTGGTTCATCCGCTTGCGGTTTCCATCGCGGAGGGCGGTAAGCCTTACCTGGTTTCCGAGCCCGGCATCCATTTCAGCCTGTCCCACTCCGGAGACTGGGCGGTGTGCGCGATCAGCGACCATCCGGTTGGCGTGGATATCGAATGGTGCGATCCCAACCGCCGCGATATCGCCTCCCGCTTTTTCCATAAGGATGAGATCCGCTATCTGAATTCGCTGCCCCCCTACGCGCGGACCGACGCGTTTTATTCGCTCTGGACGCTCAAGGAAAGCTTTGTCAAATCCACCGGCCGCGGCCTTGACCTGCCTCTGCGCAGCTTCTGCGTCAAATTACGCTCCAATACCCGCCCTCAGCTCGACTGTCCGGATATGGAGCGACCCTATTCCCTGTTCCTGCCGCCGTTCTCGGCCGACCGTTCCTACCGGCTGGCCGTCTGCATCCAGCAGGCGGGCGCGGAAGATCCTGTCCTGCACATTCTCGACTAAACTGCAAGCAGTGGCTTTGCCGCTGCTTTTTTTATCCCCAAACATCCAGAAAGCGGGCCGGCGCTATTGCGCCGGCCCGCTTTCCGTTCTGCCGCTGTTTTATTTTCCCTGTTCATACGCCGCCCGCACCGCGGCGGCGAGCTGGTCGGAGCATGAGGTCCCCTTGCCGCCGCAGCTGATGCCTTTGAAATATCCTTCGATCTGCGCGACGGTCATTCCCTCGACCACGCGGCTGATCGCCTGCAGGTTGCCGTTGCAGCCACCGAGGAAGGATACGTTATGCACTGTGTCCCCTTCCAGGTCAAACGATATTTTCATTGGGCAGACGCCCCGCGGCCGGTAATCATAATGCTGCATTTTTCCTGTCCTCCTCAGAGCAGGGTACGGATATGCGCCGCCGCCTGCTCGAATGTATGCACCTCGGTATAGGGTCGGTCGTCGTCCGGCCGCGGCAGGTGTGTCCAGTTGAGCCACACGCCCGCGATGCCGACATCGGTCGCCCCCTGCACATCATGCCGGAAGTTATCGCCCACCATCACAGCCTCCCCCGCCAGGCAGCCGCACTTCTGCAGCGCCAGCCAGAAGATCGGAGAGCCGGGCTTATCCATGCCCGCCTCCTCGCTTGACACCAGATAATCGATCCGGTCGGCAAGGCCGAGATATTCGAGCTTTTCCATCTGAATATCCGCCAGCATATCCGTACAGACCGTGGTCTTAACGCCCGCACGCCGCAGCTCCTCCAACAGCGCCGGCACGCCCGGCCGCAGCTCCATTTTAGAGAGGACCGCGTCCCAGTAGACGCGGTGCAGGGCGCGGGCGTATTGCACCGCGTTTAGCCCCATCCGCTCCAGCGCACCCTGCGCGAACAGCACGCGGTCATGTGTGGGCGGCATGCCCGGCTGCTGCCGCGCCAGCTTTTTGCGGTACCATTTGAACTGCCGCGCGAACTCCGCGCCCGAAGCTCCGGTGTGTTCCTCCACCCAGGCGGCCATACGCTCGTATGCGTAGGCGTCGCACGCCTGGAAGCTGCTGTACAGCGTGTCGTCCAGATCGAAAAATACTGCTTTTATTCCCATGTTTCCCTCACAAAAGTTTTTCGTTGTATACGGCGCGGCTACCGCCCACAAATTTCGGCCGGCGGCGCGCGCAAAGCAGAACCGCCTCCCCAATCTGCTTGACTGCAATGCGGAGCGGCACGACAACCGGCTTAATGTGCATACCAATCAGCGTCCCGCCGATGTCCATGCCCGCGGACGCGGATTGACGCAGGCTGTCCACCGCCACCGGATCGCTCAGGCGCTTGTAGGCCGTGGTCGCAAACGATCCGCCCGCTTTTGGCTGCGGGACGACATTCACTTCATCCAGCCGGAAGCGCTCACAGGCGGCGCGCTCGACCACGAGCGCCCGATTCAGATGTTCGCAGCACTGTGCCGCCAAGTAAACGCCACGCTCCCGCAGCACCCCGTAAATGCCCTCGAACACCGCCTCGGCGACCTCCACGCTCGAGTGGGTGCCGATCTTTTCCCCGCACACCTCGCTTGACGAGCAGCCGACCACGAACAGATCTCCCGCGCGCAGCCCCGCCGCGTCGCACACCAGAGCGGCCGCTTTTCCAGCCTGCTCCCTGATCTCAGAAATCTCCATGCTTCATGCCTCCTTTTTTCATAGTATACCACATTCCCGTCCCACTTTCACCGTCTTTTTTCGCGCGGCATACAATGGGATTGAGGCAAGACCTCAAACTGTTTTACGAACAAGGAGAAACCGCATATGAATCAGCCTAACAACCAGACGGATCAGATGCTGCCCGCAGACAGCATCGATCCCCGTCTGCTTTCGCTTGCGATGGCGTTCGTACCGTATCAGAGCTTTGAAACGCCCTATGAGCCGGCGCTTGCGTTCAGCCGCGGCACGATATTCCCCTCGCTCGACAAGCCCTTCCTCGGAGAGGAGGCGGTTCCGAGATGACCGAACGGGAAAAGCTGCTCAACCGTGTCC
Organism: Agathobaculum faecis; assembly: GCF_014287995.1. NCBI lineage: Bacteria > Bacillati > Bacillota > Clostridia > Eubacteriales > Butyricicoccaceae > Agathobaculum > Agathobaculum faecis. The sequence continues at coordinate 16,612 of NZ_JACOPL010000011.1, read as the reverse complement.
GGATGTATGACTTCGCGCTCGTCGACGTGATCGAATACCTGGACGGCCATCCGAAAAATACCGCCGCGCTCGCTTATTACAGCGAGATGCGCACCGCGTTCGATAAAGCCGCCGCCGAATACGAAGACGCATTCGGCCCCCTGACCGCCCGCGAGGTCGACACCCGCCCGGGCTTTTGGCGCTGGATCGATGAAGCGGGACACACGGCATACCATAGTTCCTAAAAGTATACTTTTCCAAAGTTCTACAAGTATAAAGATTTTGCAAAATATCGTTATCCAAACAGAATGTTATTTTGCCAAAACAACGCTGTTTGCGTGGAAAAAGCTGTATTTTGAAAACGTATGCTATAATAAACTCGATTATTTTCAGCTTCACAGGAGAATGGGATATGCAGTTACTACATTTATATTATTTTAAGCTCTTGGCTGAGAATGAGCATCTGCTCAACACCGCAAAGATAATTCACATTTCCCCGCCGGCGCTGAGTACGACCATCTCCCGTCTGGAGGATGAGTTGCAGGTCAGCCTTTTCGACCGCGTCGGGCGCAAGATTAAGCTCAACGAAAACGGGAAAATTTTATATATCCATGTATGCAATATCTTTTCCGAACTGGATAATATCAAGCGCGAACTATCCAAGACCGCGACCTCCCAAAAAGATATCGTATATGTGGGTGTCTCCGCGCAGTCGCTCTGGACCGAAGTCATCAGCTCCTTTATGAAGGCGCATCCCTCGGTTACCATCAAGCATGCTTCCCTGACGCTCAAGGAATTACAGGATCCCGACGCGCTCGGACAATACGACCTCGTTATCACTGATGTCGGCGACATCACCAATAAGGCTTGGGAGCATGAATTTATTGTTGAAGATCCGCCCGCGCTTTTGGTAAACTGCGATCACCCATTTGTCCAAAAGGGCGCGATCTCTTTGGCGGAGGCACGGGATGAACCGTTTATCGCATTATCCAAGGGCTATTCCTCCCGCGCCTTTTTTGAAAACGCCTGCAAGCAGTCCGGCTTTATTCCTCGAATCGTGGCGGAGGTGGACTACATCTTACGCACGCAGTTGATTGAGAATGGCTACGGCATTGCATTCAGCAGCGTCCTCGGCGCACGCGCCATCCATTCTTCGCTGGTGCGGATGGTACGCGTCAAATACCCTCCCAACCCCAGAATGCAGACCGTGTTCTGGAAGTCCGGCGTCGCTCATTCCGATACCGTACTCCAATTCCGCGACTACCTGATCGACTTTTACCAAAACAAGGCGCAGCGCGGCATATGAGAAACGCAGGTCCGGCTTATGCCGGGCCTGCGTTTCTTTTGGGGAAAATAGGGGCAAAACCTGCTTCTCCTTTTGGAAAAGCCGATATGGGCAAATTTGCGCTCCGCCGCCCGTCAGAACGTATAAAGTACAGGAGATAGGAACGCGGCTACAAGCATCAGTATGATACACAGCGGGCCGCCTATTTTGACATAGTCCATGTACTTGTAACCAGCCGGCAGGGTCTGGGTGCATGCGGGGGTACCGACAGGCGTTGCACACGCCAGATTCGTAGCAACTGCACCGATCGCAATTACAAACGGGATCGGGCTGATACCCAGTTGCATGGCGATCTCAATGTAGATCGGGGTCATCATCGCTGCCAGCGCCGTATTAGACATAAAGTTCGTCAGCACGGTGGTAACAATGACGCCTACCACCATCAACACCGCCGTGGATGCATTCTGGCCGCCGAACAGATTCAGCACGAACTCCGCGATCACCTTGCCGCCGCCAGAGACGTCCAGGCCCTTGGCAAAGCCCTGCGCCGCCGCGAGAATGACGATGGTGTTCCAGTCCATTTCCGCCAGTGTTTTCTTCAAAGGCATGCAGCCGGAAACAATCAGGATCGTCGCACCCAGCAGACCGATGATGCCAACATCCAGATAGGGATCGAACGCGTCAAAGCCTGTCAGAATGAATCCGACAATGCACAGCAGCAGCACGATGACCGACATTTTCCCTTTCCACGCTGGAATCTTATCGGTTTCCTCGTCGCCCGATTTCTCCGCCAGCTCCGCATAGTAATTGCCTTTGTCAAAATCCGGACTTTCCGGTTTCAGCACCTTTTTGCAGAGCGGATAGCCAATGGTGGCAAAATAAATAATCATGATCAGGCACATGGGCAGCATGAGTTTGGTCTGGTCAAACAGTCCAAGGCCAGCCTCGTAGCCCTCATAGCCCATCAGTACGGAATTGGCGGTAAGCTGCGATGTGGAGCCGACCAGCGTAGCCGCACCGCCGATCGCTGACGCCATGCCTGCCGCTATAATAATCATTTTGGAGCGAACCACACCATGCGATTTTGCCGCACAAGCAGCAATCAGCGGCATCCACATTGCGATCGTACCGGAATTGGACAGAAATGCGGACATAACGGTACAGCAAATGACGACCACAACCATGAACAGCCGCTCGTTTTTAGCTACTGCGCTGTTGCTGATCGCACGGCCGATCTTATTGGCCATACCGGTTTTGAACAGGGCGTCGCCAACGATACACATACCGGCGACCATCATTACGGTCGAACTGGAAAAACCGGAATATACGTCCGAGAGCTTCATTTCCGGCAAAATAATCCCCATTGCCAGAGAAGCGATCATCGCTGTCATGGCCAACGGGATTTTTTCCAAAACAAAGGAAATAATTGTAATTATTGTGATAATTATTGCTATTGTGCTGGAGGGCATACAGACTTCTCCTTTCTACCACCCAATTCTGTAAAATGGGAGCGCAAACCTGCGAAGCGTTTGAGTCAGAGGACGTCTCCTCCAGTCACACATGCATGCTACATTGTCAAAATAACAACAACCTTTGCAATTGTCAAATCCGCCTTACCGGCGGATTTTTTTATAAAAATGTGCATCTTACTCATTTCGAGTAAAATGAAATTGTTTATTTTATATCAATTTTGACGCGATCATTTTTTCTATAATTAATAATTCCTTATCTTTGTTACAAGTAATGATAACATTTCGTAATTTTTACCAGCGCAATAATTTACTTTTTATGTGCATTTTCAATCGCAAAAAATTTATCCGGATAGCACGCCAGTCTGTGGTATCCCGCCCCCTTCGGCACCTCTTCCCCGCCGCCTTTATTGTGTATTTTGCATATAAATCTCAATATCTTATTAGGCATTTGCGTCATTGTTAACATCCCACTTAACAAAACCAATGTATTTTGGAAATAGACAGCGCCTACTTGATACGCTATCGTTAAATTATAATCAATGCAAAATCCAGCCTGCCGCAAGGCAAAAGGAGGCACAACTCTTGAGTACTTCGACGATAGCACTGATCATTTTGGTCGTTACGATCATTTTGTTTGCATCCGGCAAGGTTCCCCTCTCCGTGACCGCGGTCGGCGCCGCGCTTGCGATGGGCATATGCGGCGTGATCCCGTTTACCAGTGCATTTGCCGGCTTTGCCAGCGATGTCACGATGATGGTGATCGGCTCCATGATCATCGGCGAGGCTCTGTTTGAAACCGGAGTCGCACAAAAGATCGGAACCTCCATCATCCGAATGGTGGGCATACGGGAAAAGCTGTTTATCGTGGTATGCGTCGTCGTCTCCGCCATACTCTCCGCTTTTCTCAGCAACACCGCGGTCGTCGCAATGATGCTGCCGGTTGTTTCCGCAACAGCGGCCAGTTCGCGCGGCGCTATTTCGCGTAAAAACAGCTTTATGGCCATCGGCTTTGCAGCCAATGTAGGCGGCGGCATGACGCTGGTCGGCTCCACGCCCAACGTGATTGGCCAAGGTATTTTGGCTGATGCGGGTCTGGAAACCATGGGCTTTTTCGACCTGACTTGGGGCAGCATCCCCCGCCTGCTTTTTATCATCCTGTTCTATGCAACCATCGGTTACGCCCTGCAAAAGCGGGTTTTCGATTTCGAGGAAAAATACGACCTTGCGCAGGACGCGCAAGAAGAGGAGGAGCAGGCCCAGTACAGCACCGTGAAAATGATTATTTCCTCCGCCATCCTGATCCTTACGGTTATCGGCTTTGTCGTCGGTATCTGGACGGTTGGCGCGGTTGCTATGGTCGCGGGCCTGGCCTGTATCCTGACCGGCTGCATCTCGGTCAAGCAGGTATTCGCCCGCCTCGACTGGACGACCGTATGGGTCTTGGCCGGCTCGCTCGGCTTTGCCGCAGGTATTTCGGAAAGCGGAGCCGGCAAGCTGATTGCGGACACGGTGATCGGCTGGATGGGCGGCAATATCAGCATGTTCAAGCTGCTCATTATCTTCACCATCCTGAGCGTTATCATGAGCAACGTGATGTCTTCGACCGCTTCCATGGCTATGCTTGGCCCGATCGCGCTTTCCATGTGCGCTTCTCTGGGCTATGCAGCCAAACCGGTCATCATGGCGATCATCTGGAGCCTGAATCTTGCGTTCCTGACGCCGATTGCGACACCGCCGGTTACCATGACGCTGCAGGGCGGTTACCGCTTTTTGGACTACACCAAGATCGGCACCCCGTTACTGATCGGCTGTCTCATCCTTACCATCGCCAGCTACCCCTTTGTTTTCCAGCTGTAACCCGTTCGAGACGAACAGCACCACTCGTACCAAATCAGGATATGGACGCCTGTTGGGAATAAAACACATGCTTTAGGAGGAACACGACTATGATGACCGATTATGATTTCATGCTGAATGAAGACCAGATCGAGCTGCGCAATTTGGTCCGCGAGTTTGCGGAAAAAGAGGTACGGCCCACCTGCCGCATCGCGGAGAAAGACGCCATCGTACCCGAGGATCTCGTCAAGACCGCTTATGAAATGGGTCTTCATCTGGTCACCGTTCCCGAGGAGTACGGCGGACTGGGACTGGATAACTTTACATACGCCGTCATCCGCGAGGAACTCGCACGCGGCGACGCCGGTTTCGCCTCCCGCGTATTTGGTTTCGGCTTCGAGCCGCTCAATATCGCCGGTACGGAGGAGCAGAAAAAGTGGGCTGCGGATATCATGGTCAACGGCGGCATCATGGCGTTCGGCCTGACCGAAAGCGTATCCGGCTCTAATGCCGGCGCTATGGTCACGACCGCGCGCAAGGTTGGCGACGATTATGTGATCAACGGCGGCAAGACCTTTATCACCAACGGCGATTGCGCCGATCTCATCACCATCTTCGCCGTTACCGACAAGGAAAAAGGGACAAAGGGCGGCATCACCGCATTCCTGCTTCCCAAGGACACACTGGGCTTCACAGTGGGCGAGCATGAGGATAAAATGGGTATCCGCTGCGTCCATACCAACTCGCTGTTCTTTGACGACATGGTACTCCCGTCCAAGTACCGTCTGGGCGAAGAGGGCCAGGGCTATCAGATTGCCATGAAGATCCTCGACAACTCCCGCCCCTGCACCGCAGCCTCCGCAGTCGGGATTGCACAGGCCGCGCTGGACGAAGCGGTTCCTTATGCTAAGGAGCGCGTCGTTTTCGGCAAGCCGATCTGGAAGCATGAGGGGATCGGTTTCCTGCTCGCGGATATGGAAATCCAGACGCAGGCCGCCCGTCAGATGGTTTGGGGCGCCTGCAAGTCGGCGGACGCCGGCATCATCAACAAAAAGCTGATCGCCTCCGCCAAATGCTTTGCGGGCGATACCGCGGTATTCGTTACCACCAACGCGGTGCAGGTGCTCGGCGGCAACGGCTATTCCCGTGAGTATCCGGTGGAAAAGCTGATGCGCGACGCAAAGATCTATCAGATCTTTGAGGGTACCAACCAGATCCAGCGTGTCGTTATTTCCGGCCAGCTCTGCCGATAAAAACGCTTATACCTCCCATTCCAGTTGCCCGCCGCATACTTCCGGCGGGCAACTGGAGCAATGCTTTGCCGATTCTCCGTGGGAAACAGACATTTGTATTGGAGGCATAACATGGAGTCTGTACTTACAACAGTAAAAAGGGGACGGATCGCGATTTTTACGCTCAACCGTCCGGAAAAGTATAACGCACTCAACCCCGCACTTATTCAGGCGCTGGAAGAGGCTATGCTGGACTTTATGGAAGACCCCGACCTATACGTCGGTATCCTGACTGGCGCGGGCGGCAAGGCTTTTTGTTCCGGCGCGGACGTGACCGAATGGCTCCCGTTCGTCAAGGCCACGGCAGACCGTCCATGGCGCATCCCCCGAACGCCGATGCGCGGACTGTATGTTACGAAACCGTTGATCGCTGCGGTTAACGGCCTTGCTTATGGCGGAGGCGGCGAACTGGCGCTCGCCTGCGACCTGCGCATTGCCGCCGAGCATGCATCGTTCCGCTGGCCGGAGCCGTCGCTCGGGCTGCTGCCCCGCTTTGGCGGGACACAACGCCTGCCGCGCATCATCGGCTATGGAAGGGCCATGCAGATTCTGCTCACCAATGAAAAGGTCGATGCGCAGACCGCGCTTCAGATCGGTCTGGTGAACCAGGTCGTCCCCGCAGAGCAGCTGCTTGACGCTGCGCTGCAGGCTGCGGAAAAGATCTGCCAGCTGGCGCCCCTGGCGGTCAGAAGCATCAAACAATGCCTGTCGCAGGGCTATGACATGCCGCTGCGTGATGGGCTTGCGCTGGAAAACACGCTCGGTATGGCGCTTTACCAAACCGAGGATTATCTGGAGGGCGGCCGCGCGTTCCAGGAAAAGCGGCCGCCGCAATTTCAGGGTAAATAAAACAACTTCATTGGATTTGAAAGGAGCATATTTATGTCCAGACAGGCTTTGGAGGGTCTGAAGGTCGTTGAAGTGGGCAATATCGTGGCCGGCCCTTGGTGCGGCAGCATGCTGGCCGATTTCGGCGCGCGCGTAATCAAGGTCGAGCCGCCCAAGACCGGCGACCTGATGCGCGGCATGGGCCGCATCAAAAACCTGTGGTTCGCCGTCGAAGGCCGCAACAAGCAGAACGTTACCCTCAACCTTAAAACCGAACAGGGTAAAAAAATGCTTTGGCAGCTGATTGAGGACGCAGACGTCCTGATCGAAAACTTCCGCCCTGGCGTGTTCCGAAAGCTCGGCTTCACCTGGGAGGAAATCCACCGGCGCAACCCGCGCCTGATCTACACGGTCGCTTCCGGCTACGGCCAGACCGGCCCCTACGCTCCCCGCCCCGGCTTTGACCGCATGGGCCTTGCGCTCGGCGGCTTTCTGGAGGTCACCGGCTATCCGGATACGCCTCCGGTCAAGCCCGGCATCTCGGTCGCGGACTTCTATACTGCCATGTTCAGTTGCATGGCGGTCATGTTCGCGATCTACGACCGTGATGTCAACGGCTCCGGCGAGGGGCAGATGATCGACTGCGCGCTGACCGAGTCGGTCCTGCGGCTGCAGGAATCCATCATCGCGGAATACTCCTACGACGGTACCATCCGCACCCGTATTGGCAACGGCACAACTGTTACCGTCCCATCCGGCCACTTCCTTACCAAGGACGACAAGTATGTTGCCCTGTCCATCACAGGCGATAAGCTATACCGCGACTGCATGCACCAGATCGACCGCCAGGATCTGATCGACCATCCGGATTACCAGACCACGATCGACCGCGCGGCGCACCGTGAGGAGATCAACGCGGAATTTGCCAAGTGGGCGCGCGCCCATACACTGAAGGAATGCCTTGACATACTGGGCGAAGGTATCCCTGCCTGTCCGATCTACAACGTAGCCGATATTATGGAGGACCCGCAGTTCGCAGCACGCAACGATATCGTCGAGGTCGAAACCGAGCAGTTCGGCAAAATCAAGATGCAGAACGTTTGCCCCAAAATGCTGGGAACGCCGGGTGAAATCAAATGGCCCGGCCAGCCGCTCGGCAAATTCAACAAGGACGTATTCGGCGGATTGCTCGGTTATACGGATGAGCAACTCGCCAAGTTTGCGGAGGACGGGGTGATCTGATGTTTGCAGCCGGCATTGATATCGGTTCCACCGCTTCCAAGGCCGTCATTCTGGCAGCGGACGGCGGCATCGCGGCCAAGGCGATCGTCCCAATCGGCACGGGTACCGTTGGTCCGGCTCGCGTGTTCGCGCAGGCGCTGGAAAAGGCCGGCATCACGCGGGACGATATCCAATGGATTACTGCAACCGGATACGGCCGTTTCTCTTTCGAGGGGATTAACGATCAAAAAAGCGAACTGAGCTGCCATGCCAGAGGCATCGCCCACCTTCTGCCCGCTACCCGTACGATTGTGGATATCGGCGGGCAGGACATCAAGGTTATGCGCATAAACGGCAAGGGCATGCTGTTGAATTTCGTGATGAACGATAAATGCGCGGCGGGTACCGGACGTTTTCTCGACACCATGGCCAAGGTTCTCGACGTAGAGGTGACCGACCTGAGCGATCTCTCTTTCCAGGCGGACGAGGCGGCCGAAATCAGCAGCACCTGCACGGTTTTTGCCGAGTCCGAGGTCATCTCCAAGCTGGCCGCGAACATCAGGCTGGAAAACATTGTTTCCGGCATCCATAAATCCGTGGCGCGCCGCGTCGCATCCCTGGTGCAGCGCTGCGGAATCCAGCCGGAGGTCGCCATGAGCGGCGGCGTCGCACTTAACAAGGGGCTTGTTCATTCTCTGGAGGAGGAGATCAAGCACCCCATACAGGTTCATGAGGACTGTCAGCTCGCCGGTGCGCTCGGTGCCGCACTGTACGCGCTGGGCAGCATGCGGTCCGCCTGAACGCCATATTTTCATTCGCAGGAAAGGATGGAACCCCTATGAGCGAAACTACTGAAGTAAAAAAGCCAAAGCGCCCGCTTCCCAAATCCCGCGTAATGCTGAACGCGCTGGTTGACAGCATCTACCAAGCCGCTTGGGACGCCGAGGCCAAGGGCGAGCCGGTCGGCTGGTCCACCTCTATCTTTCCGCAGGAGCTGTGCGCCACGTTCGACGTACCTGTCCTGTATCCTGAAAATAACGCGGCCGGCGTAGCCGCGCGCCATGACTCCCCCCGCTTTATCGCGACCTCGGAGGGAGAGCTGGGTTATTCCAACGATATCTGTTCTTACGCCCGCCTAAGTATCGGCATGGCGCACCAGATGGCCAACGACCCCAACTATGAGCCGCCCTCCGTGCAGCGCATGCCGCGTCCTACATTCCTGCTCTGCGCCACCAACAGCTGCTTTGAACTGCTTAAATGGTACGAATGCCTGTCGCGCGAGCTGGATATCCCGATCTTCATGCAGGACTGCCTGTTCAACTATACGGACGCCAAGCCCGCTAAACACTGGATCGCTTACGGCCGCAGCCAGATCGAGCACAACATCCACCGTATGGAGGAATTTTTCGGCAAGAAATTCGACTGGGATAAATTCCTTGAGTTGCAGAAGATCTCGGTCGAAAACGCGCGGCTGTTTGACGAGTGCGTCCTGATGAACGACCGTAACCCCGCTCCACTCAACGGCTTCGACCTGTTCAACTACATGGCGCCCATGGTCGTCGCGCGCAGCCGGCGTGAAACCACCGAGGTACTCCTGCAGCTCAAGCGCGAGATCCAGGAGCATATCGACAACGGAACCACTACTTTCGGCACCTCTCCCCAGGAGTACCGTGTCGACTGGGAGGGCATCGCCTGCTGGCCGAATCTTGGCTTTAACCTCAAGACCATGAAAAAGTATGGCGTCAACTGCGTTACAAACGGCTATGTCGGCGCCTGGAGCCTGCACTATACGCCGGGTAATCTGGATGAAATGGCCGAGCAGTATATGCTTTCCTCCACCAACGTCGTCAATACGACCACGATGATGGGCAAGCGCGCGGATGTCGCCAACCATTTCCAGTGCAACGGCATGTTCTGCCATATCAACCGCAGCTGCAAATTCATGACCTACCAGATGACCTGCGGGCGGGAGATCGTGGAGGAAAAATGCGGTATCCCCGTCGTGTTCTTCGACGGTGATCAGGCTGACCCAACGATTTTCAACGAAGCCCAGTTTGAAACCCGGCTGCAAAGCCTGGTGGATGTAATGAAAGCAAATAAGGAGGCGGAGCAGTAATGGCTGACGTAAAAAACCTGCTGGCACAGTTTGACGACATCAGCAAAAATCCGCAGCGTCTGCTGAAAGAGTATCTCAATGCCGGCGACAAGGTGATCGCCTGTTTCCCCGTCTATACCCCCCAGCCGCTCGTCCTTGCGGCCGGCATGGTGCCGATGGGTATTTGGGGCGGCCAATGCAACCCCCAGATAGCCGGCAAGTACGCCCCTATCTTTACCTGCTCCCTGCTGCGCTCATGCCTGGAGTTCGGTATGACCGGCGCGTATCGGGGCGTCTCCGCGGCGATCATGCCCATCATCTGCGATACGTTCCGCGGCATGAACTCCGCATGGCGCGCAGGCGTTAAGGACATTCGCCCGATCACCTTTATTTATCCACAGAACCGCAAGGATCCCGGCGCGCGTGATTTCCTCATTGAGGAGATCAAGACGGTACGCAGCGCCTTGGAGGAGATCTCCGGCAAGGAAATCACAAACGAAGCCTTGCAGAACGCCATCGCGCTGTGCAACAAACGAAACGCTGTCATGCGGGCCTTCTGCGAAGCGGCGAACGACCATCTCGACCTCATCCGGCCGGCCGACCGCCACCATGTCATGAAAGCCGCCACGTTCCTGCGTCCGGAAAAAACCATTGAAATGGTTTCTGCACTGACCGAGGCGCTCGCCGCTGAGCCGGTCTGCGACTGGAAGGGTAAAAAAGTCATCCTCACCGGCATCACCTGCGAGCCGGACGAGGTACTCGGCTACTTTGCCGACAACAACGTCGCCGTGGTCGGCGACGACCTGGCGCAGGAATCCCGTCAGTACCGCAGCGACTATCCCGCGGCCAACTCCGCAATCGAAAGCCTTGCGCTGCACTGGTTTGCCATTTACGGCTGTTCGACTGCCCACGACGATAACAATACTGCGCGCGGCCAAATGCTTGTCAAGCTGGCAAAGGACAGTGGCGCGGACTGTGTCGTGCTGTGCATGATGCGCTTTTGCGAAATCGAAGAATACGACCAGCCATCGGTAATTGACACTGTGACGCGCGCGGGGCTTATGAGCTTCAGCATCGACATCGACCAAAGCACCACGGAAAGCGGCCAGGCGCTGACCAAGATACAGGCATTTGCAGAAAACTGATTGCCTGTGTTTCATTCATTAAACCAAACAGGAGGAACACCATGAACATTTTAGTATGTATCAAGCAGGTACCGGATACAACGGAGATCAAGATCGATCCGGTGAAGAATACGCTGATTCGGGAGGGCGTGCCGTCGATCGTGAACCCGTTCGACGGCTATGCCCTGGAAGCGGCGGCGCGGATCAAGGACAAGGATCCGAATACGCGGATTGTCGTGCTGTCCATGGGTCCCGAGCAGGCCAAGGCAGCGCTCAAGGAATGCCTGGCCATCGCAGCGGACAAGGCGTATCTTGTATCTGACCGCGCGTTCGGCGGCTCGGACACGCTTGCTACCAGCTATATCATTTCCGAGACGATCAAAAAGGTGGAGGAGCTTGAGGGCAAGTTCGATGCGATCTTCTGCGGTAAGCAGGCGATCGACGGCGACACCGCGCAGGTCGGTCCGGAAATCGCAGAGCATCTGGATTATCCGCAGGTCACCTACGGCCTGGAGGCTGCGGCTGGGGACGGACGCATCCGCGTCAACAAGGAAGTTGAGGAAGGCGTGGAGGTCGTAGAGGTGCAGACGCCGTGCGTAGTTACCTTTACCAAGCCCGCTTGGGACCCGCGTTATCCCACGATCAAGCGCAAAATGGCGGCCAACCGCGCGGACATCCCGACGCTGACCGCCGCTGACCTGCCCACCATCGACCTGGCGCACGCCGGTCTGAAAGGCTCGCCCACCAAGGTGAAAAAGACCTTTGTGCCGCAGAAAAAAACGGGCGGCGTCAAGATCAAGGAAGAAACCGCGGCGGATTCGGCTGTCAAGCTGTTCCAGCTGCTCAGCGACGCGAGCGTCATTTAAGGGAGGCAGGAGAACCATGGAAGCAAAAACGAAAGACCTTTGGGTATTTGTGGAGACAAACGGCGACGGTTCGGCAAAGAACGTCGGCATTGAATTATTGACCCCCGGCCGCATGATGGCGGATAAGCAGGGCGGCGCTCTGGTCGCCATTGTGATCGGCGATCATGTATCGGCTGCGGTCGAGGCGGCGTCCACGCACGGTGCGGATCAGGTCATTGTCGTCGAAGGAGCGGAATACGGACATTACAGCACGGACGCTTATGCTATCGCGCTGTGCGCGCTCGTGGAGAAATACGGCCCGACAAGCATGCTGATCGGCGCGACCAATAACGGCCGCGACCTTGGCCCGCGCGTATCCTGCCGCCTCAGGACCGGTCTGACCGCGGACTGCACCGCGCTGGATATTGATGAAGAAAGCGGCAATGTCGCCTGGACTCGCCCTGCATTCGGCGGCAACCTGATGGCGACCATCCTCTGCCCCGACCACCGGCCGCAGATCGGCACAGTTCGCCCGGGCGTCTTCAAGAAGTGCGAGGAGACCGCGGCAAAGGCTCAGGTTATCCGCGAGGATATCCATGTGGAAGAAAAGGACATCCGCACCAAGGTGATCGAGCTGCTGCGAGACATGGACGAGGAGAACGTCGATCTGGAGGGCGCGGAGATCATCGTATCCGGCGGCCGCGGCGTCGGCGGTCCGGAGGGCTTCGAGCCGGTGCGCGCGCTGGCCAAAGCGCTCGGCGCAACGGTCGGCGCCTCCCGTGCGGCGGTGGATTCCGGCTGGATCAGCCATGCCCACCAGGTCGGGCAGACCGGCAAAACCGTCGGTCCCAAGCTGTACATCGCCTGCGGCATTTCGGGTGCAATTCAGCATCTGGCCGGCATGAGCGGTTCGGATGTGATCGTTGCCATCAACAAGGATCCGGACGCCCCGATCTTTGACGTGGCTGATTACGGCGTGGTTGGCAACTTGTTCGAGGTGCTCCCCGTACTGACCGAGGAGATCCAGAAAGCGCGCGGCTGACAAAACCGATACCTCCCTTGGAAAGCACGGTCGCCGTGCGGCGCCTAAACGTACGGTGTAGCGCGCGTTTTCCATAGGGCGTTTGTAAACGCTCAGGGCATGGGGCCGCTGCCGGTGGTTTGGCGGCGGCCTCCTCTGCAACGAGAAAGGAGAACAGATATGAATTTTCATTTTACCGAAGACGAAAAGGATATCCTGAATATGCTGCACGATTTCGCGGTCAAGGAGGTCGCGCCGATCGCCGCGGAAGTCGATGAAAACGAGCGTTTTCCCGAGGAAACCTGGCGCAAACTCGCGGAGATGGGTATGATGGGCGTGCCTTATCCGGAGGAATACGGCGGTGCCGGACTGTCCTATGTTTCCTACATCAGCGTTGCGGAAGAGCTTGCGAAATACTGCGCCACGACATCGGTCATGGTTTCCGCCCATACCTCGCTCTGCACCTGGCCGATCTATGCGTTTGGCACGGAAGAGCAGAAGCAGAAGTACCTTCCCGATCTCTGTTCGGGCGAAAAGCTGGGCGCATTCGGCCTGACCGAGCCGGGCGCCGGCACGGACGCCGCCATGCAAAAGACCACCGCCGAGGACAAGGGCGACCACTGGGTACTTAACGGCACAAAGATATTCATTACTAACGCCGGCTTTGCGGATACTTTCGTCGTTTTCGCCATGACAGACAAATCGCTCGGCACCAAGGGCATCTCGGCGTTCATTGTGGAGCGTGAATTCCCCGGCTTCCGCGTGGGCGCGCATGAGAAGAAAATGGGCATCCGCGGCTCGTCCACCTGCGAGCTGATATTCGAAGACTGCATCGTACCCAAGGGGAACTTGCTGGGCGAAGTCGGAAAGGGCTTCAAGATCGCGATGATGACGCTGGACGGCGGACGCATCGGCATCGGTGCGCAAGCGCTCGGCATCGCCCAGGGCGCGATCGACGAATGCGTCAAGTATGTTAAAGAACGCGTGCAGTTCGGCAAGCGCCTGAGCCAGTTCCAGAACACGCAGTTCGAGCTGGCTGATATGCAGTGCAAGGTAGATGCGGCGCGGCTGCTGATCTATCGGGCAGCGCAGGCCAAGCAGGATGGCGAGCCCTACAGCCACCTTGCCGCGATGGGCAAGCTGTACGCTTCCGAGGCCGCCAGCGACGTTACCCGCCGCTGCCTGCAGCTCGTTGGCGGCTACGGCTATACCCGTGAATATCCTTTCGAGCGTTTCATGCGTGACGCCAAAATCACTGAAATCTACGAAGGCACCTCTGAGGTCCAAAAAATGGTCATCTCCGGTTGGATGGGTGTAAAGTAATCCCGCCTTTCGGAATGTAGCAAAAAACAGCGCCCCGCTCCACTGCGGTACTATGGTATCCGCAGCGAGCAGGGCGCTGTTTTTGATTCTTTTTATATCCGCCAGGTAATGCAGACCTCTCGGCAGGATACCGTTACCTTTTGCACCAGCACGTCGAGCACCGCCCGTTTCCCCTCGAAGCACAGGCTTTCCCATTGTGCCGCGCCATCCGGCGGCACCGCCTCTGTCTCCCGCCGGCCCGCCAGCCGCCGCCGGATCTCGGCTGCCTGTCCGGTCAAGGCGGCGGCGCGTTCGTTAATCAGGCACATGGCCTGTTCATTCGCCTGCGGGATGCGGGCGGCGAGCGCCTCCCGCTCGCTTTCCAGCTCCGCAAGACGGGCGCGCAGCGCGGCGAGTACCGTGTCCGCTTGCCGCTGCGGTTCGAGCGGCCCCAGCTCTGCCAGCCGCGCTCGCACCGCTTCTCCGGCCAGCCGCTCGACCGCATCCGCTTTGGGCAGCCCCGCGGCGGTGCAGCCGTGCGCAGCATAGCGGTGCGAGCAGACCAGATAGCGGCTGCCGTTCGTCGCCCGCTTGACGGTCAGCGCATAGCCGCAGGACGCGCATTTGAGGCGTCCTGCCAGCCAGGTCCATTTTGCCTTGTTGCCCGCGGCGACCGGACGGTTGCCCATGCAGCGCCGGCGGCAGGCCAGCCAAACGTCCTCATCCACCAGGCCCTCATGCGGCGCGAGCAGCAGGCGCGCGGCCTCCGGATGGGTCTGCTTACGCTTCCCACTTTCCCCGGAAAACAAAAAGCAGCCGTTCCGGCCCGCAAACAGCTCCGGCTCGCTCAGCATCTCGGTGCCGGCCCGCTGGTAAAATTCATAAACGCCCTGCCCCGCGCGGACATAGACCGGATTGCGGATGGTCTCCCGCACGCGCTCCCGCGTCCACGGCCGCCCCCGCCGGTTTACAACGCCGTTTTCTTCCAGCAGGCGCAGCACATCCCCGATCGAATTTTTCCGGTCCGCGTATAGCGCGCAGATTAGGCGGATATGCTCCGCCTCCTCGGGCTGCGGCACATAGCGCCTGGTATGTACCCCGTCAAGCACGGCGTCCTCCAAAGCAAAGCCATACGGCACATGCCCGCCCATGAAAAAGCCGTGCTTCATGCGGGCGGCATAGGCATCCGCGACGCGCATCTGGATGGTTTCGCGCTCCAACTGCGCGAACACGATGCAGATGCTCAGCATGGCGCGCCCCATCGGCGTGGCGGTATCAAACTTCTCCGTACAGGAAACGAATTCCACGCCCAGGCGTTGGAACTCCTCTATCATGCCCGCAAAATCCAGGATGGAGCGACTGATGCGGTCCAGCTTGTAGACAATCACCCGCGAGGCGCCGCCCTGCCGCAGCGCCTCCATCATGCGCCGGAATGCCGGCCGGTCGGTGTTTTTGCCGCTGTACCCCTTGTCGGAAAAGATCCGGCACGGTCCGCCCCTCGTCTCATACCGGCAATATTCGATCTGGCTCTCGATCGAAATGCTGTCCGCCTTGTCGACCGACTGGCGGCTGTAGATGAAGTCCACGCTATCCCTCCGCCCGCGCGTATTGCCGGAACACGGCGGCCAGCGCCCGCACGGCTGCCTGCCGCTCCTCCTCCGAAGCCTGCAGCGGACGGATATGGACGACCGCGAGCGCCTCCGCTTCCTGTTTTTCCATCATTTCCGCACCACCTCCGCCTCCACCTTATGCGGCGGGCAGGCGGGGTATGCACACAAGGTAAGGCTCTTGGTTCCCTCCCAGTGGCTTTGTCCCCCGCATCCGCCATATGTGCAAAAACACGAATTGTTTTTTATTCATTTTCCACAACAATCTTGTTCATCCCGTCATTTTTGGACATAAAATCTTTTTTTCTGTCTCTCACAGTAATCGACAGGAGAAAAAAGCCGCAGTATGATACTGATACAAGAGGGGCGCACACCAAACGCACCGTCATTTTCCACAAAAAACGCAACGCCGTTTTTCCGAAAAGGACGGGTATCCCATAATGCCCGCCCCTTATGAACGCTTTCAGGCGGATTGGTTCCGTCTGGATGGCAAGGCCGCCATGATGACCCGCGCGAATTAAGGCCCCAGCATGACATTCGCCAGGGCAGGCGCGGCCTGTAAGCGAACTCCCCCGCATACGTTTCCGGAAATCGGTTTTACGGAGCGATGCCGTAAAACCGGTTTTCCGCTATCCGCGCTGCTGGGCGGCGCGGCAAACCGGATTTTGGAAAGGATTGATCTCGGCTATGCAGAATAAATATTAC
>NZ_JACOPL010000010.1:0-98947 GCF_014287995.1 Agathobaculum faecis | reverse complement strand
CTGCCCGAGTCCATGCACGGCGCAGGCTCCCCGCAGGCCCAGCGCATCATGATCGCACGACAGTCCAACCTCGAAATGAAAAAAGAACTCGCCAAGAAGATTGCCCGTATCAAGTAATCGCAGGCATTGGAAAGGCGGAAAGATCAATGGATTGGAGAACCTATTATAAGGAGCATACGATGACGCCGGAGCAGGCAGTTTCGGTCATCAAGGATGGCGATCGGGTGGTGTTCGGCCACGCGGTCGGCGAACCGATCATTTTCCAGCGGACAATGGCGCGCTTGGCGGAACAGTTCCACCAGGTTGAGGTCGCGCATATGGTTTATCTCGGCTCGGGCGAGTACCTGCAGCCCGGCATGGAGCCGCATTTCCGCCACAACGCACTGTTTGTCGGCGGGCTGGCACGCAAGCCGATCGCGGAGCACCGCGCGGATTATACCCCTGTGTTCTTTTCCGATGTGCCGCGTCTGTTCCGCGACGGCACGCTGCCTGTCGATGTGTTCGCGTTTACCTGTTCCCCGCCGGATGAACGGGGCTATGTCAGCCTCGGTCTGTCCTGCGATTATGGCGCGCAGACGGTCAAATCCGCCAAAACCGTGATCGCAGAGGTCAACCCGAACATGCCGCGCACCTATGGCGAAACCTTTGTGCATGTGTCCGAAATCGATGGTTTCCTGTGCTCTTGGGAGCCGCTTCCCGAATCCAGGCCGGCGAAAATCAGCGACGCCGACCGGCAGATCGGCAAATATATCGCCGGCCTGGTGCAGGACGGGGACTGCCTGCAGCTTGGCATCGGCGCGCTGCCCGACGCTGTCTGCTCTTTTCTGGGGGAAAAGCACGACCTCGGCCTACACAGCGAAATGATCTCGGACGGCATCCTGCCGCTGCTGGAAAGCGGCGTGATCACCGGCAGACGCAAGCAGCGCGATACCGGCAAGATCACGGTGACATTCCTGATGGGGACGCGCCGGCTGTATGATTATGTGGATAACAACCCGCTTATACGGATGCTTCCGGTGGATATTTGCAATGATCCCGCGGTTATTTCACAAAACGACAACGTGGTTTCGATCAACTCCTGCGTGGAGGTAGACCTGCAGGGACAGGTCTGCGCCGAGGCCATCGGCCTGCGGCAGATCTCGGGCATCGGCGGACAGATGGACTTTGTGCGTGGCGCGAACCTTTCCAGAGGCGGACGGTCGATCATCGCCCTGCATTCCACAACCAACGACGGTTCAGCCTCCAAAATCGTACCCACGCTGACGACCGGCGCGCCGGTCACGACCAGCCGGTGCGATGTCAACTATATCGTGACGGAATACGGCGTGGCGCAGCTTCGCGGCCAGACGCTGCGGGAACGCGCCCGCCGTCTGATCACCATCGCACATCCCAGCTTCCGCGAACAGCTCGCCGCGGAATATGAGCAGCGCTTCGGGGAAAAGCTCCCGCTTTCTCCCGTCTGACTGTGCGCTTTCTCTTTTACGATACACTTCTTCACTTCTCTTTCTTCTCCGTCCAGACGGGGTATCCCTCCGTCTGGACAAACCACAGGCGCCCGCAGCGTTTTGCTGCGG
Source organism: Agathobaculum faecis (assembly GCF_014287995.1). Classification (NCBI taxonomy): domain Bacteria; kingdom Bacillati; phylum Bacillota; class Clostridia; order Eubacteriales; family Butyricicoccaceae; genus Agathobaculum; species Agathobaculum faecis. Next base: position 97,373 of record NZ_JACOPL010000010.1, on the reverse strand, counting down.
GCGCCTGTGGTTATTTTTACCGTCTGGACACTTTCGGGTGGCCGCCCGAATAGTTGTCGGCACCGCAATCGGGAGAAGCGGCGGAATAGTGACCTCCTCATACGGCCTGGTTTCCAGCGCCGCGTAATCCCAGCTCGAGCGGCCGTTGGTCGCCACCGCAGCAACCGCCTTGCCTATGTCGATGCCACCGCCGCAGTCTGTTTTTCTTTTGCGCCGGCCGCGTTTTGCCGTATTGTCCCGTGCATGCCGGATGTGTAATTGCATTTATTGATTACCTATTAAAAATATGATATAATTGGACGAAAAAGCATGAATTATTCACTTAATTTACCAGAATAATACTATTTTATACAATTTCTTCATTTTCTTTTTTGTCATCCTAGAGGAAATTCCTCATATTTCCAATGCTACCACTTAAATTTGTATAAAATCCGTTTTTTTACAAGTCACACCATTAAATTACCGCTTATAATTGGACTATTTCCATAAAACGACTTCTATTATCAGAGTCTTTGGGGAATCTATGTTGTATCATCAATGCAAGAGGTGATTCTCCATGTACTCTCATTTTATCGGCCAGCGCATTACGCAGCTTCGGCTTGAGAAGGATATATCCGAATACCAGCTCTCTTTGGAGTTAGGCTTAAGCAAAAGCTATATTCAGGGGATCACTTCGGGTAAATCGCAGCCTTCGGTCAAGCAGCTGCTCAATATATGCGACTATTTCGGTATCACACCCGCTCAGTTTTTTGACACCGATCCGGCGGCCACCCTGCTGTTCCATGAAACAGTTAATACATTAAAAGGACTCAACGACAGCGATATCAAACTGATTTTAAATTTTGCCCAGCGCATACAGGAGCTTACCTCGGAAAAACTGCCCAGCCCCCCATCCGTGCCGGCTTCTAACTGCCCTATCATCCCACAGAAATGAGTATGCTGACATGATATCTTTTCTTTTCGCCAAAACCGAAGAAAATGACCCCGCATCACAAGCCTTGCTCATCCATCTTTATGCGGATCACTACGGTCTATGGGTGAGCAAACTCAATTCGTTTTCCGGCATTGACGATGCCAACGATATCATTCAGGATACCTTTGTAGCAATGCTTTCCAAAACTGAACTGCTGAAAACGCTTCCCGAAGCAAAGCAGATCGCTTACATAACCAAGTCACTTCTCAACCGTGCGCGGCGGGTATACTCCAACCGAAGCCGCTACAAGGTAACGGATGAAATCGAAACCGGTCTGGCGGACCGGTCGATCGATCCTGCGCTGCTGTTTGATAAAAAGGCAACCGCCGAAGCGTTCCGGCGCGCGTTGGAGCGCTTGAGCGACCGAGACCGCGAGCTGCTGCTCGATAAATACTTTGAGGACCTGCCCGACGCCGCGATTGCGGATCTGGTCGGGCTCAAGCCGGCGTCTATCAGAAGCGCTCTGACCAGAGCGCGCCGGGCTTTGAAAAAGGAACTGGAAAAGGAGCTCGAAGATGCGTAACGACTCTTTTGAATATAAAGGGACCGACAAGGAAGCAGAACTCCAGAACCATCTGGAGGAGGCTTATCTGCGTCTGATGATGCAAAAATATATGGAGCAGTATGGGGAAGAACTGCTTGAAGAAGAGAAAAACCTGCCGGACGGCGTACCCAAGCAGCCGACCGAGGCGCAGATTCAGCAGTTGAAGGACAAGCTGGCGCAGGCTGCCCAAAAGTCCGCGCCCCCGAAGCGGCGCCGTATTGCAAAGCGGCTCATTCCGGTGGCGGCGGTGCTGATCGCGCTGTTTTTGGCCACCTTGGCGAACGCCGGAGCGAGGTCGAAATTTTTTAATTTCTTTAATATTCATGGTAACGTTTCAACCGAGTATCGTTCACTAGAAGAAGATGAGCAAGAATATCTGTTTGAGTATCTTCCAAACGGCTTTAGTCAATGTCTTTATGAAGTATCTGATGATACTATTCGTATTTACTATATAAATATGTATGACAAAGAAGAGTATATTCTTCTTAATATTTCTCAAAATGGGCAGCTTATCTTATCTGATGCAGAAGAAGAGAGCCAAAGCTCTATAGCCGTCAAAATCAATAACCAAACTGGAGAGTTAAGTGAGAAAGACGGGTTATATAGTTTAGTATGGGTCGATCCATCTACTGCATCAACTTATTTATTGCAATCTGGAATTAGTAAAGATGAGCTGATTAAGGTTGCTCAGGGAATTTCAAAAAAATAGGTGCATTTTTTACTTTCCTGTATTTAATAATTGGAGGATAAATCAGGAGGGTAAAATGAAAAAGAAATTTCTATGTTTAATGGTAATCTTTTGCCTAATGTTCAGTTCAAATATTGCTTTTGCAGGTGATTTGTCATCTAAAGAAGATAGCGATGTTGAGTTACTGTATGAACAAGTAATGAATATGTCTGCAAAACTTAATATTTCTTCCCTTGGGCAAGCAACCTGCACCGGAACTGTCAGCGTCCGTCCAGGTTATAACGTTAGTCTTACTATCAATCTTCTAAAGTTTGAGAATAATTCTTGGACGACGATTAAATCATGGATACATACTGGTTCTGGAGTTGTTGGTGTCAACGAAAGTGAAACTTATTGGGTCGATCATGGTACATATATGACAGAGATTGTCGCTTATGTTACCGATTCCAGTGGCAAGTACATTGAATCTCCATCCGCAACATCTCTCATCCGAGAATACTAAAATATAAAAATAAAAAAACATCCTCCACCCATCCTGAAAGGCTTGCCTCCGCGCAAGCCTTTCTTTTTCCATAAATTGTATTAATTTAAAAATATTTGTATATTTTTCCTGCAACCGCATATAAATTCAATCGACAAATATCGCGCTTTAATTCAGGATTTCCGACACTATTTCCCTTTATTTTTCCGCTAATTATTGGATTAAAAGGAAATTTTCGTCATTTTCCACAACCTGAACTATAAGTTCGTTTCTGTTTCATTTTTCGTGGTTTATGTTTCCTCTAAAGAAGGAGGTAATAAACCATGTCTCTAAATTCTACAATTTCTCGCGAACTCTTCAAAGCGCGCACCCAGCACGGCTGGACGCAACAACAGGTCGCTGAGGCGGCCTCGATCTCGGTACGCTGGTACCAGCATATTGAAAAAGGGACGCATCTTCCCAGTACGCCTGTTATGCTCCGGCTGATCATCCTACTCGAAATTGATGTCACGTCATTTACTCAGGAGGTCGGTCTCAATGCCACAGCTTCAGTATTATCCTGTTAGAGAAACGCTCTTTTCCGCGGAGGCCGGAACACGGTATGTCTCCTTCGGCCTGCGCTGCTGCGCGCCGGAACAGGGCGTTCCGCAGCTTGCTTTTATCCCTGATGTCTCTTGCGACGAGATTTTTGTCCGCGGCCTGGCGGACAGGTTCACCAGGCATCAGCTATCACCCTGTCATTTTCTCGACGCGGTGCTGGATTCCCTTTGCTGAATCCAGACCAGCCGCATAAAACAGCGCCGAAGCGGCTCTACAGCCGTTCCGGCGCTTTGTTTATCCTTTTTGTTCGTTCCGTATTAGGTCCATCACCTGCGCCATGTTCTTTTTGCCGAATGAAACCTTGCCGTCATTGACGACCAGACACGGTACGCTCATTACATGGTATTGCTCCCGCAGCATGGGGAAATGGTTCAGGTCATATACCTCCGCGGAAACCAGCGGACTTTCCGCCGCAATGCGCTGCGCCGCCGTGACCAACTCCGGACACATCGTGCAGGACAGGGAAACCAGTATCTTCAACTCGACCGGCTTGTCCAGCGCTTCCACCGCCGCCTTTACCGCAGGCTCGATGGCCTGCCCCGGCCCTGCCGCGTTGTACAGCCCCAGAACGAACGAGGTAAACTCATGCCCGCCCGGCACGCCATGGAACGCAAGGCCGGTCGGCGCGCCGTCCGCGCGGCAGATGCGGACAAACGGCTGGTCCGCCGCTTCGGACTGTACCACTTCGACCGACAGCTTATCGGTCAGGCCGGCCAGTTCCTCCATATAGGCTTTCAGTTCCGCCGAAACCGGACGGTCGTCCAGATACAGACACAGCCGCAGCGGGGACGCCATCTTGTCAAACACCGTATGAAGCTGCGCCAGCATATCGGCTGAGAACAAGCCGTCCTCCGCCGCTTGCGTTGCCTGCACGGGCGATTCCGGCTCCATCTGCGGCTTTTGCGGGATCAGCCCTGTTTTTCGCTGCAGCTCGGCCGCGCAGCGCTCTATCTCGGTCGCCGCGAGCGCACCGTCACCGACCGCGGTCACAACCTGACGCAGGCTTTTCACGCAGACATCGCCCGCCGCATACACCCCGGGAAGCGTGGTGCGCTGGCACGCATCGGTCACAACATAGCCCTGTGCGTTCAGCTCCGCCTTGCCTTGCAGCAGCGCGGTATCCGGCTGGTAGCCCGCAAACACAAACACGCCGAACGTATCCCCCTCGGGCGGACGGTACTCGGTGACCTCGCCGGTCTGGCTGTTGCGGTAGCGTAGGTAACGCAACGCCGTATCGCCCGACACCTCCTCCACCTGGGTATGCGTCCGTACGGTGATCTTCTCGTGGCTGCGCGCCGCAGCCGCCGCAGACGGCGCGCACTTGAAATCGTCGCCCCGTATCAGGATGGTGACATGCCTGGCATACTTGGTCAGGAACACGCCCTCCTCCGCGGCCGCGAAGCCGCCGCCGACCACAAAAACATCCTTGCCGGTGAAAAACTCGCCGTCGCAGGTAGCGCAGTACGCCACGCCATGCCCGCGGAACGCCTCCTCGCCCTTAAAACCGACCATCCGCGGGTGCGCGCCGGTCGCCAGCAGGACACAGAAGCACCGCAGGTCGCCCCGGCTGGTGCGGACCGTTTTGATATCCCCGTCCAGTTTAAGCTCCGTGACCTCGGCCAGCAGGAATTCCGCGCCGAAGCGCTGCGCCTGCCTGCGCATTGTTTCGGTCAGGTCCGCGCCGCTGGCGCGCTCCACCCCGGGATAGTTGACCACCTCGGCCGTAATCGTGATCTGCCCGCCGAACCGTGCTTTCTCCACAACCAGTACACGGTAACGCGCACGCGCCAGATATAATGCCGCCGTCAATCCAGCCGGACCGCCGCCGACAACAACAGCGTCATACAAAACATCTTGGTTCATCCTATGCTCTCCCCGCTGTTTTCCGCGACGCCCTTACAACTGGCCGACCAGATCCAGGCTGGGTTTGAGCGTTTCCGCGCCCGGCTGCCACTTGGCCGGACACACCTCGTCGCCATGCTCGGCAACAAACTGGCTCGCCTGTACGCGGCGGAACAGCTCGTCTGCGTTACGGCCCACATTCCCCGCCGTTACCTCGTAAGCAACGATCCGGCCCTCCGGATTGACGATGAAGCTGCCGCGCTCCGCCAGGCCGTCCTTCTTGATATACACCTTAAAGTCCTTTGCCAGCGCGTGCGTCGGGTCCGCCAGCATCGGGTATTCGATCTTCTTGATACGGTCGGAGGTGTCGTGCCATGCCTTGTGGACAAAATGCGTGTCACAGGACACCGCATAGATCTCGCATCCGACGGCCTTGAACTCCGCGTACTTGTTGGCCAGGTCCTCCAGCTCGGTCGGACACACAAAGGTGAAGTCCGCGGGGTAGAAGAAAAACACGCTCCACTTGCCGAGGATATCCTTCTTGGTGACGGTATGAAACGCATTATTCTGATAGGACTGCACGGAAAAATCGCTGATTTCCTTATGAATCAAAGACATAAACAAAACTCCTTTTTATTTTTAGTTAGCAATAGCTAACTTATTTTTGATTATATATTTCATTTGATAGTTTGTCAAGTTTAGACAGGGATATCCTTATCATTCTGGAAAAATTCCAGCATTGGCCCTGTTTTACCTCGCGGAAGCTGTGAATTCTGTCCAAAAACGGATATTTTCCGCCGCTCCGCCCTGTTAGCATGTCCGGACGCTTTTGTTTTATCCGTTTTCGGCAAAAAAGCACCGGAGCTATGCTCCGGTGCTTTTTCATCCATTTCGGGTCAGTCCCCCATGGACAGCCCCAGATCGCGCGCCGCCTGCACGATATCGCTGTCCGGCGGGACGGTCTTGAGCTTGCCCGCCACCTCGGACAACGGCACGGGGACGATCTTATCGTCCTGCACCGCAACCATGTTGCCGAACTTCCCGTCGCGGATTAACTGGGCCGCCGCCACGCCCAGGCGGCTGGTCAGCAGGCGGTCCGCCGGACAGGGCGCGCCGCCGCGCTGGTAATGGCCGGGGATGGTCACACGGATCTCCTGGCCGGTCAGCTCCTTCAATTCCTCCGCGATCCGGTAGGAGATCGAGGGGTACGGCATGGCTTCCCGAGCGGCCTTGAACTCCTTTTTGCTCATTTTCGCCTCCTCCTGGCTGATCGCGCCCTCGGCGACCGCGAGGATGGAGAAACGCTTGCCGCTTTTTTCTCGCTTCTGGATGGCCTTGGCGATGGCCTTGGCGCTATACGGGATTTCCGGAATAATGATTACATCCGCGCCGGACGCAATTCCCGCGTACAGCGTCAGCCAGCCTGCCTTATGCCCCATGACCTCCACAATGAACACACGCGAATGCGAGAACGCGGTCGAATGGATGGAATCGATGACCGTTGTCGCGATATCGACCGCGGACTGGAAGCCAAACGTCATCTCCGTCCCCCACAGGTCATTATCGATCGTCTTGGGCAGCGTCACCACATGAACGCCATGCTCGGACAGCAGATTCGCGGTCTTGTGCGTGCCGTTGCCGCCCAGAATCACCAAACAGTCGAATTTGGCCTCCTTAATGGTTTTGAGCATTTTCTCGAGCTTGGTTTCCTCGTTCTCCTCCGCCTTGAGCATGGATTTGAACGGCTGGCGCGAGGTGCCAAGAATGGTGCCGCCCACCGTCAGGATATCCGAAAAATCGGATTCCTTCATCTCATGGTAATCTCCCTCGATCAGCCCGCGGTAGCCGTCCCGAATCCCGTACAGGGTCAGCTTGTCCCCAAATTCGTTATACAGCGTCTTCGCCACGCCGCGCAGCGCGGCGTTCAAGCCCTGGCAGTCGCCGCCGCTTGTCAGCATTCCGATTCTCATGGCAGTTCTTCCTCCCATTCGTTTTTATATCCTTATCATACGCCATTTTCCCCCGCTTGTGAAGAGCTTACCCAAGGTTTTACACAGTTTTACATTTGTTCGCTTTTTGACGGGACAGGCAGACTATGCTGTTTTTTTCACAAAATTTTTGTCAGTTTCGGCAGTTGCCTTTCCCTGCCCGCTATGATATCCTAAAGCCATGACAGATTCCCTGCGACTGACGGGCAAGGTGGAGCGTAAACCACCGGGAAGCAGGGGTTCCGCAATAAATGCCGACCGTCTGGGCAGTGTCGCAAGCAACAAGCGATGCTGCCCTTTTTTGCATGCAGAAAAGGGCAGCCGGACCAGGAAAAGGAGAAGCGATCAATGAACGCATGGCACAACTTCACCGGCGGCGATTGGCAGAAAGAGATCAACGTCCGCGACTTTATTCAGAAAAACTACACCCCCTATGACGGCGACGGCGCCTTCCTCGCACCCGCGACCGAACGCACCGTGCGGATGCGCGAAAAATTCGCGGCCCTGCTCGCGGCGGAACGCGAAAAGGGCGGCGTGCTGGATATCGATACCGAAACCGTTATCACGATTGACGCGTTCGGCCCGGGCTATCTGGATCGGGAAAACGAGGTCATCGTCGGCCTGCAGACCGACGAGCCGCTCAAGCGCGCCTGCAACCCGTTCGGCGGGATGCGCATGGTGCGCGACGCCTGCAAGGCCTATGGCTATGAGGTCTCCCCCAGGATTGAGGAAGAATTCAGGCATCACAAAACGCATAACGACGGCGTGTTCTCCGCCTATACGCGGGATGTGCGCGAGGCGCGGCACGTCGGCCTGCTGACCGGCCTGCCGGATGCGTACGGCCGCGGGCGCATCATCGGAGACTACCGCCGCGCCGCGCTGTACGGCGTGGACCGCCTGATCGTGGAAAAGCAGAAGGACAGGGACGCGCTGGGCGGGATCCCGACCACCGAACAGGAGATCCGCTGCGCAGAGGAGCTGTCCGACCAGATCAGGGCGCTCAAGGACATAGTCAAAATGGCCGCGTCCTACGGCTTTGATATCGCCCGTCCCGCCGAAAACGCGCGGGAGGCGGTTCAGTGGCTGTACTTCGCTTACTTGGCGGGCATCAAGGAGCAGAACGGCGCGGCGATGAGCCTGGGCCGCACCTCCACCTTTCTGGATATCTACTTCGAGCGCGACCTGCGCGCAGGCGTGCTGACCGAAGCCCAAGCGCAGGAGATCATGGACGATTTCGTACTGCACCTGCGCATGGCACGCCACCTGCGCACGCCGGAATACAACGAGCTGTTCGGCGGCGACCCGATGTGGATCACCGAGGCGGTCGGCGGCGTGGGTGAGGACGGCCGCCATATGGTCACCAAAAACAGCTACCGCATGCTGAACACGCTGTATAACCTCAACCCCGCGGCCGAGCCCAACCTGACCGTGCTGTGGAGCGAGCGGCTGCCCGAAAACTGGAAGCGGTTTACCGCCAAGGTGTCGATCGATACGGACGCGCTGCAGTACGAAAACGACGATGTGATGCGCCCCTTCTACGGCGACGACTACGCGATCGCCTGCTGTGTTTCCGCGATGCGCGTGGGCAAGGACATGCAGTTCTTCGGCGCGCGCGCCAATATCGCTAAGCTGATGCTGCTGGCGATCAATGGCGGTCGGGACGAAAATAAATTTGAGCAGGTCGGTCCGGAAATGCCGGTTTACGAGGGCGAATATCTGGATTATAATGAAGTTATGAGGCGGATGGATTTTTACCGCCCCTGGCTGGCCAAAACCTATGTTTCGGCCATGAACACCATCCACTATATGCACGACAAGTATGCCTATGAAAAAAGCCAGATGGCGCTGCACGACACCGAGGTGCGCCGCCTGATGGCGTTCGGCATCGCGGGCATGAGCTGCATGGCGGACTCCCTCTCGGCGATTCGCTATGCCAAGGTGCGCCCGATCCGCCATCCAGAGAACGGCGTCATCGTCGATTTTGAGATCGAGGGCGATTTTCCCCGCTTCGGCAACGACGACGATCGGGCCGACCAGATCGCGTGCGAGCAGGTGCGCAAATTCTACGAAGCCCTCTGCGCGTTCCCGCTGTATCGCGGCGCGGTGCATACGCTGTCCATTTTGACCATCACCTCCAACGTGATGTATGGCAAAAAAACCGGCAACACGCCGGACGGGCGCCGCAAGGGCGAGCCGCTGGCACCCGGCGCGAACCCGATGAGCGGGCGCGACGCCTCCGGCGCGCTGGCGTCGCTCAATTCGGTCGCCAAGCTCAGCTATGAATACTGCCGCGACGGAATCTCCAACACGTTTTCAATCACGCCGGACGCGCTCGGTAAGACCGAGGACACACGCATCGGCAACCTGGTCTCCATCCTGTCCGGCTACTTTGCGCAGAAGGCCCACCATCTCAATGTGAACGTCCTCCATCGGGAAACACTGCTGGCGGCCTACGAGCATCCGGAGCAGTACCCCAACCTGACCATCCGCGTTTCCGGCTATGCGGTCAATTTCTACAAGCTCAGCCGCGAGCAGCAGCGCGAGGTCATTTCCCGCACCTTCCACGAGGCGGTATAACGGCCGCGAACGGGCAGCTCATTCCGCCTGGATTCAGAGAATTCCCGCAGCGGCTTTCGCCGGTACTCCCCGCTTTTGCGGCGGGGCCATCCGTTCCTATCCCACCAGAAAGGTTGTGCAACGATGACCGGACGCATCCACTCCATCCAGTCGCTCGGCGCGGTAGACGGGCCGGGTATACGGTATGTCGTATTCCTGCAGGGCTGCCCGCTGCGCTGCGTCTACTGCCACAATCCGGATACCTGGGCGGCAGAAGGCGGCGACACGGTTGAAGCAGACGCGCTGGTTCAAAAGGCGTTGCGCTGCCGCGCTTACTGGGGCGATTCCGGCGGCGTGACGGTATCGGGCGGCGAGCCGTTGCTGCAGGCACCGTTTGTGGAAGAATTTTTCGCAAAGCTTCAGGCGCAGGGCGTACATACCGCGCTCGACACCTCCGGCGTCGGCAATCTTGCCGGGGCTGAACGTGTGTTGCGCCATACCGATCTGGTGCTGTGCGACCTGAAATTCCTCACCCAGGCGGACTATCTCCAATACTGCCGCGCCGACCTCACGCAGGTGGAACGCTTTTTGCAGCTCACCGCCATGAAGGGCGTCCCGCTCTGGATCCGGCATGTGGTCGTCCCCGGCCTGACGGACAGCCTGGAGCATCTGCGGCTGGTCAAGGCAAAGGCGGAAAGCTACCCCAATCTGGAAAAGCTGGAGTTCCTGCCGTTCCACAAACTCTGCCTGGAAAAATACGACCGGCTGGGGCTGGAATTCCCCTTGCGCGACACCCCCGCCATGAACGACGCCTGGCTCAAGCTGCTGCTTGACAAGCTGTAATAATAAAAGAGAGGGAACGGGCGTTCCCTCTCTTTTTTACACCGCGCTGTCAGCGCTCCTCTTTTTCCGGCCGGCGGCCGCAGAAATGCACCTCGTACCGGTCCATGCAGGCTTGGATCACCTCTATCGCGGTCTCCCGATTGAGCGCGTCCGACGTGGCCGTATGCTTATGCTCCAGGCCTTTATACACCTCAAAAAAGTGCGATATCTCGCTGCCGTAGTGCGGGGGAAGCTGGTCGATATCGTGATAAAAATTCCAGGTCGGGTCCTCATACGGGATCGCAATGATCTTATCGTCGATCTCGTCGTCGTCAATCATGCGGATCACGCCGATCGGATAGCATTCCACCTCAACCAGCGGGTCGAGCGATTCCGTACACAGCACCAGTACGTCGAGCGGATCCCCGTCGTCTGCATAGGTGCGCGGGATAAAGCCGTAGTTGGCCGGATAATGCGTGGAGGTATACAGGATGCGGTCGAGCCGCAGCAGACCGGTCTCCTTATCCAACTCATACTTTTTCTTGCTGCCGGCCGGAATCTCGATCACAGCCGTAAAGCGCCCCGGCGATATGTAGCGCTGGTTAATGTCGTGCCAAATATTTCTCATGCCACGTCTTCCTTTCTCTTTTTTTCAGTGTATCAAATCCTCTCCCTTTCCGCAAGTCTTACGCTGCCGAAAAACGCGCATTATTTTACGCGGTTTTTACAAAATACGCATTGTATGGGCGCGGAAATACGGTATAATAATAGTAAGATATTATAATGCAAGCCGTGTGCGCATTCCGCCGCGGCCCTGTGTGGGGAAAAGAGGGGTACAGCATGACACAGGCGATTTGGGAACAGGGTTATACACAAAACCGCGAGCTGTCGTGGCTGCAGTTCAACGCACGCGTGCTGGCCGAGGCGGAGGATGAGAGCGTCCCCCTGCTCGAACGGCTGAAGTTTCTTTCCATATTCACCAGCAATCTGGACGAATTTTTTATGATCCGCGTCGGCAGCCTGGACGACATGGCGGCAGTCGATAAAAACCACATTGACAACAAATCCGGCATGACCGCCCGCGAGCAGCTGCGCCGCATTTACACGGCGGTGGAGCCGCTGTACGAGCGGCGGGACGCCGCGTTTTCCGACGTTGAACGCCGGCTGCGCGGCGAGAGCCTGTGCCGTCTGCACATCAGCGAGCTGGACGCGGCGGGACAGAAGTACATCAAGCACTATTTCAAAAATGTGATGGCGCCCGTGCTGTCGCCGCAGATCGTGGATTCGCACCACCCTTTCCCGCATCTGGAGGGCAAGGTGCTGCACATCGCCGCTCTGTTGGCCCATAAGAAAAACGAGCGCCTCGGCCTGCTGCCCGTACCCGCCTCGCTGCCCGCGCTGGTGTTCCTGCCCGGCCAGCCCGGGCAGTACGTTCCGGTCGAGGATATCCTGCTCGAATACGCGGACCATGTGTTCGAGATGTACGACGTGCTGGAAAAAACCGTGTTCTGCGTCACCCGCAACGCGGACATCAATCCGGACGACGAAACGTTCGGCGCGGAGGAGGGGGACTTCCGCAAACGGATGGAAAAGCTCCTGCGCCAGCGCCGCCGTATGGCCGTGGTGCGCGTTGAACTCAACCGCCCGATCAGCGACCACTTCAAGGAATACTTCCGCACCCGCTTCGAGGTAACCGACGCGCAGATTTTTCTGTCGCGCCGGGCGCCGCTCAAAATGGCGTATGCGTTCAGCCTGGGCGAGCACCTGCCGGAAAAGCAGCGCGCTGCGCTTTCCGACCCGCCGTTCACGCCACAGCAGCCGGGCATGCTGCCCGCTGGGCAAAGCCTGCTCAAGGCGGCGCTCAAAAAGGACATCCTGCTTTCCTATCCTTATGAAACCATGGAGCCGTTCCTGCAGATGATCCGCGAGGCCGCAGGCGACCCGCACGTTGTCTCCATCCGCATCACGATCTACCGTCTCGCGCGCAAGGCCAAGCTGGTTGAATACCTGTGCGCGGCCGCAGAAAACGGCAAGGATGTGACCGTGCTGATCGAGCTGCGCGCCCGTTTCGACGAGCAGAACAACATCGACTGGTCCGAACGGCTGGAGGAGGCCGGCTGCAAGATTATCTACGGCTTTGAGGACTACAAGGTCCACTCCAAAATCTGCCTGATCACCCGCCAGGACCGCGCGGGCCTGCGCTATATCACCCAGGTCGGTACAGGCAATTACAACGAAAAAACCGCCGCGCAGTATACCGACGTGTCGCTCATCACCTCCAACGAGCATATCGGCATGGACGCGGGCGCGTTTTTCAACAACATGGCGCTTGGCAATCTGGAGGGGAAATACGAGCGTCTGCTCGTCGCGCCCAATAGCTTCAAGGACCATATCCTCGCGCTGATGGACGAGCAGATCGCCAAGGGCGGCGAGGGCTACATCCTGCTCAAGTTCAACTCCCTGACCGACATCGATGTGATCGAGAAGCTGCGGCAGGCGTCCTGCGCAGGCGTTCGGGTCGAAATGATCGTGCGGGGCATCTGCTGCCTGCTGCCCGGCGTCAAGGGCCATACGGAAAACGTTTCGGTCACCAGCATCGTCGGCCGTTTTCTCGAGCATTCCCGCATCTTTGTATTCGGCCGCGGCGCGGATGAAAAAATGTATATCTCCTCGGCCGATCTGATGACGCGCAATACCGAGCGCCGCGTCGAGATCGCCTGCCCGATCGACAGTCAGGAGGTCCGCGCGCGCCTGCATGATATCTTATACGCCATGCAGCATGACACCGTTAAGGCTCGCGTCCTGCAGCCGGACGGAACGTACTGCAAAAAGCCGGCCGTTCCCGATCCGGTGTGCGCGCAGGCGCTGCTCATGCAGCAGGCAATTTCCGAAGCGCACCAGCAGTCGGCCAATCCCGCGCCGCCGGCGCCCGGTTGGAAAAAATTCCTCCATCATTTGTTCGGCGGCGAGGACTGACCCCGCGCCCGCTCCCCCAAAGCAGCAAAAAGCGGTTCCTACCGGAACCGCTTTTTGCATTTTTCCCATTTTTCAGCCGTCCGCTCTCACGCGCGGCTCCACTGGGTACCCTGGCGGGTATCCTTGATGGTCACGCCCATAGCGGCCAGCTCGTCGCGGATGCGGTCTGCCTCGGCGAAGTTTTTTTCCTTCTTCGCCGCCGCGCGCTGGGCGATCAGCGTCTCGATCCTGTCCGCGTCCGGATCGGCGGCCGCGTCCTCGCGCTTCTGCACCAGGTTGAGCACGCCGGTCAGCTCCATAAACAGGCTGTGCGCCGCGGTCAGAAACGCCTTTGTCGCGTCCTGGTGCGCGCCCATCCAGGCGTTGATCTCGCGCGTCAGCTCGAACACAGCGGAGAGCGCGTCCGCGGTGTTCAGGTCGTCGTCCATCGCGTCAATGAATTTCTGCTTGTACGCCGCGAGGGTTTCCAGCTTGGCGGACTCCTCCGCGGTCATTGCGTCGCCCTCGGCCTTGCTGATGCGGAACTCCATATTATTGCGGGCTTCGTACAGGCGGGCGAGGGATGCCTTGTTCATCTCGAGCGACTCGGCCGAGTAGTTGAGCGGGGTGCGGTAGTGCGCGGACAGCATGAACATGCGGATAGTCTCATAGCCGAACTCCTTTGCCGCGTCGCGCACCATGAAGAAATTGCCCTTGGATTTGGACATCTTCTCGTTGTCGATGGTCAAAAAGCCGTTGTGCAGCCAGTAATGCGCAAACGCGCAGCCGTTGGCGCACTCAGACTGGGCGATCTCATTCTCGTGGTGCGGGAAGATGAGGTCAAGGCCGCCGGAGTGGATGTCGATGGTCGGGCCGAGGTATTTGTTGACCATAGCCGAGCACTCGATATGCCAGCCGGGACGTCCCTTGCTGCCCCACGGCGTGTCCCACGCCGGCTCGCCGGGCTTGGCGGCCTTCCAGACCGCGAAGTCCATCGGGTCCTCCTTCTGCTCGCCCACTGAGATGCGCGCGCCCGCCTGCAGCTCCTCCATCGGCTGATGGCACAGCTTGCCGTAGTCCGGATCGGATTTGGTGCGGAAGTACACATCGCCGTTCGGGGCAAGGTAGGCGTGGCCGGTATCGAGCAGCTTCTGCACAATGCCGATAATTGCGTCCATGGTTTCGGTCGCGCGGGGATGCACGGTCGCCTTGCCGATGCCGAGGCCCTCCGCGTCCGTGTAGTATTCCTTGATATAGCGGTCGGCAATCACGTCATAGGTCACGCCTTCCTCGTTGGCCTTGTTAATCACCTTGTCGTCGATATCGGTGAAATTCTGCACGAACTGCACCTTATAGCCGCGGTATTCAAAGTAGCGGCGCAGCAGGTCGAACACGATGAACGGGCGCGCGTTGCCGACGTGGAAATAGTTGTACACGGTCGGGCCGCAGGAATACATTTTGACCTCGCCCGGGGTGATCGGGACAAACTCCTCTTTCTGACGGGTCAGGGTGTTGAACAGTTTCATGGCTTTATCTCCTTTTCGGATTTGTTTACAATGGCTGGTTGATCTGTTTGGCGCAGTTCAGATACTCGGATAATCTGGTTTTTACGGACGGCAACAAAAACGCGCCGTCTCGGCGTGAACAGAGGCAGATGCCTGCTTTTGCAGGTGTACCAGCCTGCGGGCCGACATATCAGCGGGCGCAGGCGTACCGTACGGCGCTTTCTGCCAGAAAAGCGGGGCTTTTCCCTTATTTCCAGTACCTCCGCGGCAAAATAATCCTCCGCCTTACTGGTGTCCGGTCAAAAGCCAAGCAGCACCTCGCCCACCGCTGTCAAAAGATCATCCCACATGTGGTCTCCTTCTATCAACAAAGCCGCCCCTTTTATCCAAAGAGGCGGCTTTACGTCGCGGTTCCACTCCTGTTTTTCACTCGAAAGCGCGGTAACGGGCGCATTCCCGCGGGGCGCTTGACCCCGATGCTCGGCGGGCGCACTTCGCCGCGCGGCGCGCAAGACCCTTGCAGCCGGAGGGGCCTCTCTCTTGGGCGCGCCGGAAAACGGTTACTCTTCCCGCGTCGTCGCATACGTTGCGATCTGAATTTGATTTCAGTATACCATATACTGCCCGAAAGTCAAGCCGCCCATGCGCTTTATGCGGTAGCTGCGTATTTCGCCACCAGTGTCTGCGCCATGGCAAGCGGCTCCTCCCCGCGGTTCAGCCGCAGCGACAGGTACGGCGACGAGCCTGCGTTCAGCAGCAGACGGCCCCTGAAGTCGCTGTCCCCGCACAGTACGGACAGGCGCGCAAAGTCGGTTTCCGCAAAGGTGAGCAGCAGACGGCCGTCCTGCTGTTTGATCTCGGCAATACCCTGCCCGCTCGCCTGGCTGCGCAGCAGTGCGATATCAAGCAGCGCCACGGCCTCCGCGGGCGGCTCGCCGAAGCGGTCGATCAGTTCGTCGAGCATGTCGCTCTTCTGCTCCTCCGTGCGGATAAGCGCGATGCGGCGGTACAGGTCCACGCGCTGGCCCGCGTCCGGCACATAGGCGGCGGGCAGGTTCGCGGAGAGCAGCAGCTCGGCCGCACAGTCCACGCGCGGCTTGGGCATTTCGCCCTTTTCCTCCTGCACGGCCTCCTCGAGCAGCTTGAGATACAGGTCGTAGCCCACGCTCATCATATGACCGGACTGTTCGGGGCCGAGCACGTTGCCCGCGCCGCGGATCTCCAGGTCGCGCATGGCGATCTTAAATCCCGAACCGAACGCCGCGTACTCGCGGATGGCGGACAGGCGCTTCTGCGCGATCTCGGAAAGCGCCTTGCCGCGCCGGTAACACAGGTAGGCATAGGCGTGGCGCGACGAGCGGCCCACGCGCCCGCGTATCTGGTGCAGTTGGGCCAGCCCCAGGTTATCCGCGTTCTCGATAATCAGCGTATTTGCGTTTGGAATGTCGATACCGGTTTCGATGATAGTCGTGCAGACTAGGATATCGGTTTCGCCATCCGCCATGGCATTCATGGCAGCGGCGATCTCCTTCTGCGTCATTTTTCCATGCACCACGCCGATGCGCGCTTCCGGCAGGCGCTGCTGGAGCAGGTTCGCGCACCGCGCGATGGATTCCACATGGTTGTGCAGGTAGTATACCTGCCCGCCGCGCGCCAGCTCACGCCGGATCGCGTCGAGCAGCACACCGTCGTTCTGCTCCAAAACATAGGTCTGTACCGGATGGCGGTCGAGCGGCGGCTCCTCTATGGACGACATATCCCGAATGCCGGACAGAGCCATATTGAGCGTGCGCGGGATAGGCGTGGCCGACAGCGTCAGCACGTCCACGGTTTTGGAAAGCTCCTTGAGCGCCTCCTTATGGGAAACGCCGAAGCGCTGCTCCTCGTCCACGACGAGCAGCCCCAGGTCCTTGAATTTGATCCTCTTGTTGAACAGCTTGTGCGTGCCGATCACCACGTCCACCGAGCCGGCCTCCAGTTTTTGCAGCAGACGCGTCTGCTCCGAGCCAGTCTTGTAGCGGGTGAGCAGCTCGATCGTCAGCGGATGCCCCTGGAAGCGCTGCAGCGCGGTCAGGTAATGCTGGCGCGCCAGCACGGTTGTCGGCACAAGGATGGCGGCCTGCTTGCCCGCCAGCACGCACTTCATCACCGCGCGCAGCGCGACCTCGGTCTTGCCGAAGCCCACGTCGCCGCACAGCAGGCGGTCCATCGGCCGATCGGACTGCATATCCTCCTTGATTTCCGCGATACAGCGGAGCTGATCCTCGGTCTCCTCATAGGGAAACGCGTCCTCAAATTCCCGCTGCCATTCGTCGTCCGGCGGGAAAGCGAAGCCGCGGACCTTGGCGCGCTCGGCATAGAGCCGGATCAGCCCCTCGGCCAGCTCCTTGGCCGCGGCCTTGGCGCGCGCCTTGGCCTTGGACCAGTCCGCGCCGCCCAGCTTGTTCAGGCGCACGCGCTCGTTCTCCCCGCCGCCGATGTATTTGGAGATCAGATCGAGCGAGGTCGCCGGCACATACAGGAAATCCGTTCCGGCAAACGCAATCTTGATAAAATCACGCTCCGCGCCGTCCACAGTCATGCGCTCCATGCCGACGAACCGGCCGATGCCGTGGTGCTCATGCACCACCAGGTCGCCCGGCATCAGGTCGGTAAACGACTTGACCCTGTCGCGGTTGGATTTTTTGACCGGCGCCTTTTTGCGGCGCGCAAGCACCTGCCCCTCGGTCATCACGACCAGCCCGAGGTCTGGGTACTCAAAACCCGCGGACAGCGTCCCCTCCAGAACGCTGACGTGTCCCCCCTTGGGCAGCAGGTCGCTGACCGCCGCGCGGATGCCCGCGCCCGTCAGCGCGTCGCACATGTTGCGGCAGCGCAACCCGCTGCCACAGACCACCGCCACCGCGCGTCCCTGCTGGATATAGGCGCGGATATCCGCCGCCGCCATGTCCAGATTGCCGCCGTAGGCGTTCATCTGGTTGGCTACAAAGTTTTCCAGCTGCTGCGGCGCCAGTTCGGGAACGTTGTTCAGGAAGCTGTCCAACCGCAGCACCGTACGCGGCACGCGGCACAGGCTGGCAAAATCGAGCGCATATCCGTCCAGCCCGGGCGGCAGCTCGCCGCGCTCGAGCAGGGCGGTCACATCGTCCGCGATGCGGGCGTGGAAATCGCGCGCCGCGTCCCGCAGGCGCGGCGTGTCCTCAATGAGCACAAGCGCGTTTTCCGGCAGGTAATCGAACGCGGACGCGGGCTCCGGATAGACGAGCGGCAGGTACTTGTCCGCTGCGGGCAGTCCTCCGGTCTCGCGCAGGCGCTCCGCGTCGCGTTCCAGGTTGGCCGCCAGGTCGGGATGCTTTTTGCGGCGGGTGGAGAGCAGACCCAACACAGCCTTTGCCAGCCCCGCCGCGCCGCCCTTGGCCAGCGCGGGCAGTGTCTCCATGCACGGCAGACAGCGCAGAGCCTCCGCCGTGTCCAGCCGCCGTTGGCTACCCACGTCAAAGGTTGCGATTGAATCGACCTCGTCGTCCCAGAATTCCACGCGGTATGGGTGCTCCGCCTGCGGCGGGAATACATCCAGAATGCCGCCGCGCACTGAAAACTGCCCCGCGCCTTCGACCTGCGTACACCGCTCATAGCCCGCGCGGGTCAGCTCCTGCGCCAGACCGTCCAGCGGGGCCTCCTGCCCCGTGCGGATGGTCACCGACGCACTCCCGAGCGCGTCGGGCGGCAGCGTCCGCAGCGCCGCGGCCTGCACCGAGGCGACCGCAAACCGCGCCTCCGGCAGACCGTCCAGCGCCGCCAGCCGCTTCTGCTCATAGCCGCGCGACACGCCCGCCACATCAGCCATGACAAGGTCGCGCGCCGGCAGGACGGTCACCGGCTTTTCCGAAAACGCATGCAGGTCGGAGGCAAAGCGGTTGGCCGCGTTGTCGTCATCGGTCAGTACGAACACCGGCCGGCCGGTCTCCGCTCCCAATGCCGCCGCCAGATGCGCTTTGTGGATCGCCGACAGGCCGACTGCAAGCAGCGGTGTTTTTCCGGCAAGCAGGGCTTCTTTTAACTTTTTGTATTCTTTTAGATATGTTATACTTTTTGTAATTTCCGTCATCGTGTGCCACCCTTGCGGAACGATTTTTGTTTCTATCTGAGTCCCCGTATGCTATACTGAAAGTACCGCAATAAAAAGAAAGAGAATGGGAAAATGTATTTCATGAAGCATTTGCATCGCATCGCAGCGGGCCTCGCCGCCCTGCTGGCCGTTTCCCTGTCCGCCTGCGGCAGCCAGCCGGCAGATAATGCCGGCGCGGATACGGCGGACCACGCCGCCGCTCTGATGCCCTATGACGCGCCGAGCGGACGGTTCACACTGTCCGTACCCGAAATCGAGGGAGGCTGGACCGTAACCGACGGCGGTAACGACGAGCATCTGGTGCTGGACAACAGCGACCAGAGCTTCACCGTGATGGTGCAGGCCCTACCGCTTGACCAGTCGCTCGCGTTCTTTTCCAACCTGGACGAACTGGCCACATACCACCAGCAAACCACGCTCAGCACCTTCGGCGACGCGGCCGAGGCCGAGGTCGCGATCGGCGGCGGGCCGGACGCGCCCGAGATCGAAAACGTCAAATCCGCATCCTACACCGTCGAACTGAGCGGCGTGACCGCCAGGGCGCAGGTCAGCTATTTCCAAACCGACGGCGCCTACTACATCCTGACCATCACAGGGCTTGCGGACGTATACGACGCCAATATCGGCAAAATGCAGAGCGCCCTGTCTTCCTTCCATGAAAACGCGCTTTAACGCTTCCATCCCCTCAAGGCAGGCCTGCAGCCTGCCTTTTTTCTATATATCAAGCATGCCAAAAGGGCAGATTTTGCAATCTGCCCTCATTATATGCGTTTACGCGCGGCTTAATGCGCGTGGTGGTCGTGCTCGTGGTGGCACGCTTCGCAATCCAGGCTGCAGCCGAGGATCTCGGCCGGATCCTTGCCCATGCGCTTGTAATAATCCGCGATGGCCGAGCGAAGCGCCTCCTCCGCCAGCACCGAACAGTGCATCTTGACCGGCGGCAGGCCGTCCAGCGCCTCCGCGACCGCCTTGTTGGTCAGCTTGAGCGCCTCTTCGAGCGTCTTGCCCTTGACCATTTCGGTCGCCATCGAGCTGGTTGCGATCGCCGCGCCGCAGCCGAAGGTTTTGAACTTGACATCCTCGATCACGCCGTCGTCCGACACCTTGAGGTAAATCTTCATGATATCGCCGCACTTGGCGTTGCCGACCTCGCCAACACCGTTCGCATCTGCGATCTCGCCTACGTTGCGCGGGTTGGTGAAGTGGTCGAGTACCTTTTCACTGTACTGCATAATTACGACTCCCTTTATATCTCAAATCTATCAAAATGCTTGGTTTTCATCTTTTGGGGCTTATCCGTGCAGGTTGGAGGCCGCGGTCAGGTTGGGTCTGCCGTCTTCCCACACCGGACTCATGGCGCGCAGCGTGCCTACGACCTGGGTGACAGTCTCGATGATATAATCGACGTCCTCCTCGGTATTCTGCTCGCCCAGCGTCAGGCGCAGGGAACCATGCGCGATCTCATGCGGCAGGCCGATGGCCATAAGCACATGGGAGGGATCGAGCGAGCCGGTCGAGCAGGCCGAGCCGGTCGAGCCGCACACACCCGCAAGATCCAGGCGCAGGATCAGTCCCTCGCCCTCGATGGCCTCGAACACGAACGAAGCTGTGCCAGGCAGCCGGTTCACCGGATCGCCCGTGTAGTGCGTATAGGGAATTTTCATCACGCCCTCGACCAGACGGTCGGTGAGCTTTTTGACATAGCCCATTTTTTCATCCAGGCCCTCGACCGCTTCTTTCATGGCCGCCGCAAGGCCGATGCAGCCCGCGGTGTTCTCCGTGCCGGAAACCAGGCCGCGCTCCTGCCCGCCGCCGTATACCAGCGGCTCCAGCGCCACGCCCTTTTTGACATACAGCACGCCCACGCCGCGCGGGCCGCGGAACTTGTGCGCGGAAAGCGAGAGCATATCGATACCCATTTCCTGCACGTCGATGTGCATGTGGCCGACCGCCTGCACCGCGTCCGTATGGAACTTCGCGCCCGCTGCGTGCG
The DNA here is from genome assembly GCF_014287995.1 of Agathobaculum faecis. Taxonomy (NCBI): domain Bacteria; kingdom Bacillati; phylum Bacillota; class Clostridia; order Eubacteriales; family Butyricicoccaceae; genus Agathobaculum; species Agathobaculum faecis. Next base: position 76,297 of record NZ_JACOPL010000010.1, on the reverse strand, counting down.
CCAGCTCGGCAATCTCCCGAATGGGCTGGATGGTGCCGATCTCATTGTTCGCCGCCATGATGGTGACGAGCGCGGTATCCTCGCTCAGCTCGCGCTTGAGCTGCTCCAGATCGACGCGCCCCTGCTTGTCCACATCCAGATATGTGACGCGAAAGCCCTCCTTTTCCAGCGCCTCGCAGGTATACAGCACCGCGTGATGCTCGATCTTGGAGGTGACGATATGTTTGCGGCCCTTGGCGCCCGGCCCGTGCATAAAACCGCGGATAGCGAGGTTGTCTGCCTGCGAGCCCCCTGCGGTGAAAATAATCTCGCCCGGCGCATAGTCATTCGCTTCATTGACCGGCATGGCCGCGTTCAGGCACTTGCCGACCGTGGCGCGCGCCTCGTTAAGCGCTTCCTTTGCCGCGCGCCCGATGCGGTACAGCGAGGAAGGGTTGCCGTAATACTCGGTCAGCCACGGCTTCATCGCCTCGAACGCGGTTTCGGACAGCGGCGTGGTCGCCGCATTATCCGCATAGACAAATTTTTTCATCTTATATCAGCCTTTCTCTGCAAAAGGTTCGTTTTGCTGCATGCCCCCATTTGCCAGTAAATCGGTAGGTTCAGGGGGTACTATTAATATACACCTGAAACGCGCATTTTAGCAAGCAAAAAACTGACGAAACCAGACGCACAGCGACAGCGCTTTTGCATCATTTCGTGCATTTTGTGCAGTTTATCCCTTTTTATCCGAATCCAAATGCCGCTTCAGTCGCTGCAGCACGTCGTCGTACTGGGCCGACCGCGCGCTCGGATTGCCGCGCAGCATTCTCTTACGCGTGCGCTTCAGGCTTTCCGCGCGCTCGTTGAAACGCTGCTGGATCGCATCCAGCCGGTCCAATATCTGCTCCTTGGTATCCGACCATTGCTCGCGCGCGTCGTCCATTCTTTCGTTGAGCTGTGCGCGCGCATCGTCCATTTTCTCCGACCACTCGCCGCGCGCCTCGTCCACCCGATAGGATAGATTCGTCAGGCGCACCATCGCGGTCTGCGACAGCTCATGCCGCAGTGCCGCGCCCTGCTCGCGCAGTTCGTCGAGCTCCTCAAGCAGTCTGGCAAGATCGAGCGCCGTGCGGACGGATACCGCCACGTCGCCCGCGAACGCAATGGTCAGCAGCGCCACCAGCACCGCCAGCAGCACGGACGGGAGGCCCACCGCCAACACCTCGACCGGCGGATGGATAACCCGCGCCAGAAGCACCCCAAAAAATCCCCAGCACAAGGACGATTGCAGGCAGATCCGTCCCTGAAACTGGAATCGATGGGAAGAATAGTCCCAGTATTTTACCTTGAACAGTTTTTCCATGACTACGCCGACAATATACTCAAATATTGTTGCTACCAGCATGCTGACAGCAAAAAGCGCCGCCGGATGGTTATACAGCGGCAGCGAAACGTGCAGCAGAAGCGTAGCCCCAAAGCCATAAATCGGCAGCATCGGCCCACGGAGAAAGCCGCGGTTGACAAAGCGCCTTTGCTGCACGGAAACGACCGTGGACTCAAAGCACCAGCCCAAAAAGCAGTAAATATAAAATATCAGCATCCATTGCAGGAACGAATAATCGTAAACCATATTCAGCCTTTCTCCATCCGCCGCAGCCCTCATCCCATATGGTAATTATTCTATCTAACTTTTTGACTTTTGGCAAGCGCACAGGTATAATATAACTATCTTATAATAAGAAGGGCGGGCGAACCCCACTATGCTGAACTTCACCATCCATACCACAACCGAAGTCGTTTTCGGACGCGATATCGAAAAGGATATCGGCCCCAAGCTCAAGGAGATTGGCGCGCACCGCGTGCTCGTGCATTTCGGCGGGTCGAGCGCCCGCTCCTCCGGCCTGCTCGATCGGGTGGAGCACAGCCTTTTTGAAGCGGGCCTGTCGTTTGTCGAGTTGGGCGGCGTGGAGCCAAATCCTAAAATTTCGATGGTGCGCCGCGGTATTGAGCTGTGCCAGCGCGAGGGCATCGACTTCATCCTGGCGGTCGGCGGCGGCTCGGTCCTCGATTCCGCCAAGGGCATTGGCATGGGCGTCGCCACAGGCCGCGACCCCTGGGAGTTCGCTGCGACCGGCACCGCGCCCGATCAAACGCTTCCGGTCGGCTCGGTGCTGACGCTTTCGGCTTCCGGCTCGGAAACCAGCAACTCCTGCGTGCTTACCAACGAGGAGCTCAAGGAAAAGCGCGGCATCACCAGCCAGACCAACCGCCCCCGCATCAGTTTCCTCAATCCGGAAAACACGTTCACTGTATCCAAATTCCAGACCGGCTGCGGCATTGTGGACATCATGATGCACACGCTGGAGCGTTACCTGACCGCTGGCGGCGAAACCGACATCACCGACCGCATCGCCGAGGGGCTGCTCATCGCAACGCGCGACGCGGGCCGGCGCGCCATCGCCGACCCGAACGACTATGAGGCGCGCGCCACGCTCATGTGGGCGGGCAGCATATCGCACAATAACCTGACCGAATGCGGCCGCCTGCGCCTGTTCCCTGTCCACAAGCTCGAGCACGAGCTTTCCGCTTTCCGTGATGAAATCGCGCACGGCGCGGGCCTGTCCGTGCTGTTCCCCGCGTGGGCGCTGTATGTGATGGAGCATGACGTGCCGCGTTTCGCGCAGCTCGCGCACCGTGTCCTCGGGGTGGAAATGGATTTCTCCCATCCGGAACGCACCGCGCGCGACGGAATCCTGACCCTCAAGCGGTTTTTTGAGGAGATCGGCATGCCTGTGCATATGGCGCAGCTCGGCATCAAGCCGGAAAACTACGAAACGCTTGCCGACAACGCGATCAGGACTGCCGGCGGGCCGGTCAAAAGCTATGTGCCGCTGGATAAGCCGGCAATCCTGGAGATTTTCCGGCTGGCGGAATAACCTGTTTGGAAAGACCCCTCGGCAGCGGGGACAGTGCGCCGCCCTGCGCGGGGGTAAAAGGGGAGGACAACCCGCATGGGTTGTCCTCCCCTTTTGAATTCCCTGCTTTCCTTTTTTCACGGCTGCAAGGCTTTGGCGCTTCCACAGGGCCGGTTTACGGCATTTGCTCCCGCGCGCTCCGCGCGCAAGGTAGGTCGTGCGTTCCACCTGCCGCCCATTTGCTGTATCACGGTAAGCGCAATGGCTTCCACCCCAAGGGGGTGGTGGGTGGGGTGGGCGGCGGCTTCTCCCTCCCGCGCACTGTTACGCGCGCATGGACCGTTTCGGACAGGCGGTATCCGTTTTCCCGCTGTCCCGCTCTAACCTCCGCGCGAACAGAGCTCCCGCAACAGCCTCCGTATTTTTTTCGGAGCGGTCCTGGTCAGAAATAGGAACGGCGCAGCCGTTCCGGCCTCCGGCCTGCGCATCAGGGAAAAGGGGTGATTGGCAAGAGGGGAGAAACCGACGGTTTCTCCCCTCTTGTCCGCCCGCGCCGCGCAGGCGCAGCTTCCCCGCTTTCGCCAAAGCGGAAACCCACGCCCTCCCCCTCCGCTCCCCGATCGCTATTTATAAATTTCCTGTTTTTCTTATCTTTACCTATTGACAAACTGAAATAATGCGCGCTATAATATTTAGGCTAACTGTAATAGATGTACCAGCATCTTTGGACATTCCTCAATAGCTCAGTTGGTAGAGCATGCGGCTGTTAACCGCAGGGTCGTTGGTTCGAGTCCAACTTGAGGAGCCATACAGGGGTATAGCTCAGCTGGTAGAGCATCGGTCTCCAAAACCGAGTGCCGTGGGTTCGATCCCTACTGCCCCTGCCATTTTGCTGCTGTAGCTCAGTAGGTAGAGTGCATCCTTGGTAAGGATGAGGTCACCGGTTCAAATCCGGTCAGCAGCTCCAGTAGAGAAGCCCGTCGTTCGCGCTATGCGCCGGATGCCGGGCTTTTTTCGTACACCGTGCGCGGCGGCAGCCGAAAACACGCCAGCTCTTCCCGCAGACCTACCGACCAGACGAACCCCATCTCAAAGGCCTGCTGCTCCAACAGGTCGGCATAGTCCATGCACGCATCCCACAGCCGTTCGCCGCTTTCCCCTGCCTCCGTCATGCTGTGCAGGCGGTCAAAACGGCTCAGGAGCGCCTCCTTGCGGGGCTTTTCGCCCTGCTCGCTCCACAGATAGAAAATCTCTGCAAAGATACTTTTCATTTTCTCACCTCTTTTCCTCTGTATAGATAATACACTGAAATCAGTGTATTATCTATTATTAAATTTCACAAAAATAACACAAAATTTTGTACTGATTTCAGTACAACCATGAGGGATTACTATGCCAATCAGTGAAGCACGCCGCAGGGCAAACGAAAAGTACAACGCCAAAGCCTACGACCAGATCCAGTTCCGCGTCAAAAAAGGGCAGAAGCAGGTCATTCAGGCGCATGCGGAACGCCAGGGCGAAAGCATGGCCGCCTTTATTGCCCGCGCTATCCAGGAAACCATGGAGCGCGACCTGCAAAACAAGGGGAACCCATGACCCTTGTCCTACACCAAATCTCCTGGGAGGAAATCCTGTGAAGCTCCGCAATTCTCTTCTGTTATTCCTTACTGCTACCATCTGGGGCTTTGCGTTCGTTGCGCAACGCGTCGGTATGGATTATGTTGGCCCACTTACATTCCTGTTCGCGCGCAGCCTGATCGGCGGTATCGTGCTGTTGCCAGTGGTCGCCGTGCTGCACCGCTCGGGGCCGGGGCACGCGGGCGAAACGCCTGCCGACCGGTGCAGGGCGCGCAAAACACTGCTGCTCGGCGGTATCTGCTGCGGCACTGTACTTTGTGTGTCTGACCTTGCGCAGCAAGTTGGGTTACTCTATACGACCGTTGGTAAATCCGGCTTCCTTACAGCATGCTATATTCTGATCGTCCCGTTGATTAATCTGCTGTTCTTCCATCGAAGATGCAGGCGGTTAGTTTGGGGCGGGATAGCGCTTGCTATTGTGGGAATGTACTTCCTGTGCATGACCGATGGCTTGACCATCAATTTTGGGGATGCAATCAGCCTTGTCAGCGCGCTCTTGTTTTCCGTTCATATTCTGGTAATCGACTATTTCTCCCCGCGCACGGATGGGGTCAAAATGTCATGTGTCCAGTTTTTTGTATGCGCGGCGATCGCTGCCGTTGGCATGCTGCTGTTTGAACAGCCCAGCCTGGGCGCGCTCCTTGCTGCGTGGAAGCCCGTACTGTACGCGGGCGCGCTGTCCTCCGGCGTGGGCTATACGCTGCAGATCGTCGGACAGAAAGGGATGAACCCCACTGTCGCTTCGCTTATCATGAGCCTGGAATCCGTGATTTCGGTCATTGCCGGCTGGCTGATTCTGGGCCAGTCGCTATCCGGCCGCGAGATATTCGGCTGTGTGCTAATGTTCGCCGCCATCGTGCTGGCACAGCTCCCCAACGCGCCAAAGGAAAACGCCGTCAATTAGATGCTCCCTCATAAGGGTATCTACAATTGCATGGAATCCCTCTGCGGATATCGGTTCACGATGCCCGCAGGGGTGTTTCTATTTCTGTGCCTTTTATAGGTTTTCAGCTTGATCTCGAATAGCAGGGTTGCCAACCATGCCAATATCGGTGTAGTGAATTACTTCGGTTTGGCGTGCATGTATAGAATACTTTACGTCTTTTTCATGCACCACGATTTTCTGGATGAACAGACGCAGCAGCTCCGGCGTCAATTTCTGAATGTCGGTGTAACGCTTGTCCTTGGTGATGATGATTCCGATTTTATCATTTTCCATGTCCGGCATCACGCGCTGGAAATCCGTGCGATTGAAGTTGGCATCGGAATATCCGTCATCTACATAGAATTGCGGGTTTGGGAACAAACCAAGGATGGGGGGGGGGGAGTTTTAAGACCAAGAACAGTTCGGCCAGAAATTGAAATTTGATCTATACGGAAGTTTTTTCCGAAGCTACAATGAAGGGAGAATCGGTCTGACGACGCGATGCTTGCGCTATTCATGCTCATGGCCGCAAACTGTCAACCGTCGCTTTCGTTGCAGCGTTCGATTTTGCAGATCGAGGTAGCGGCGTGGCCGCATGCTCGAATAGCAACGCAAGCTGAATAGGGAACAAATTAGGATTGGTATTGATTTCATGTATTGCTGGAGGGAGCTATATGATGAATCAAACGATCACTACTGTTGGCATTGATGTGTCTAAGGGAAAACGTGCGGTCGCTGTCCGCAGGGCTGATAGGAAAATTGTCCTCCCTCCGGTTCAGATCGACCATACTGCCGATGGAGTCTCTCGACTAGTGGAACAGTTACGAGAAATCGGCGGCGATATGCGAATCGTCATGGAGCATACCAGAATGTATTGGCGACCTATAGCGCACATGCTTAGAGCAGCTGGGTACTTTGTCAGTGTTGTCAACGCGATCCGCATCCATAACTTCAGTGACAATTCCCTCCAAAAGATGAAAACCGATAAAACTGACACCCTTAAGATCGCAAATTATGGTCTTGCATTTTGGACAGATCTACGCAATTTCTCTGATGAAGATGAAACCATACAAATGTTGAAAATGCAATGCCTCCTGTATGAACGAACACAGAAAACCAGTGTTGAACTGCAGAACGGACTGATCTCACTGCTAGATCAGACGTTTCCTCCCCAGCGCTCCGTTGCATAGCGTGATTAAGCCCCCCAGACTGTCAGCACAAGCAGCACCACTGCCGAAACGCTCAGCAACAGGCCGATCAGTCGGGTGATCATCGTCACCCGACTGATGCTCATGCTGTGGAATGTTTCAAACGAACTGATCGGATAGGGGAAAGCCAGAAACGCCAGGCCGGCGACCAACTGGCCGATATACGCGCCGACCATGTGCAGCGGCCCGTCACCGCCAAAGAATGCGCTGATCATAAAGCCCAAACCGCCTGCGAATACCAGCAGGTACAGCGCGGTTTTGAACCGTCGGTCGAGCTGTACATAGCGCTCAGTACGCGCACGGCATTCTTCACAGCATACGCCGAACGACCTGGTATGCACTTTGGCCATCAGTTTGTTTTCCGGCAGGGCTTTACCGCAGTAAACACATTTTTCCATGTGATTTTCCTCCTGAACATGCGCGGCAAAGCCGCACGGCTTTACTTTTTCCGATAGTTCTGGAACGAGTTGAGCACAACGCCTATCTGCTCGTCAGTCAGCAGGTTGGGCTGCTGTCCCGCCGCACGCACGCGGTAATACAGCTCCGCGCAGAATTCAATCTGCTCGGCCACATCCAATGTGTAGCCGATGTTGCTGCCGCAGCACAGCAGGCCGTGGTTGCCGAGGATGCATGCGTAATTGTCGCCCATGGTTTCACAGGCGCACTGCGCCAGCTCATAGGTGCCGAACTGAACATAGGGCGTACACGGCACTTCGCGGCCGGAATAGGCAACCAGGTAGTGCAACGGTGGGATGGACCAACCCATGCAGGACAGCGCGGTGGCAAAGGTCGAATGGGTATGCACCACAGCATGGATGCCCGGACGCTTCTGATAGAAAATGCGGTGCATGTCCACTTCACTCGAGGGCTTGCGGTCGCCGTCTACCTTTTCGCCTTCCGGCGTCAGCACAACCACGTCCTCCGGCGCGGTTTTGAAATAATCCATACCGCTCGGGCTGATGGCAAACAGATTCTCCTTTTCATTATACACGCTCAGGTTGCCGAAAGTACCCACAGTCAATCCTCGCTCGATCATTTGTTTGCCGTATTCTACAACCAGTTCTCTTTCTTCCTTCAGCAGCATAGCATATTCTTCCTTTCATTAGTCCAGAGTGATCGAAGCGGCATTGACCACACGATCGTTGACGCCGCTTTGCAAAAAGCGGTCCGCTTCACGCATCAGCAGAAACGGCGCGCGCGGGATCGCGTCCACCGTCGTTCCCGCGATGTGCGGGGTCAGCAGCACATTGTCCATTTGTAGCAGCGGGGAGTCCGCGTCGAGCGGTTCGCTGTCGTATACGTCCAGTGCCGCACCTGCCATGTAGCCCTGCTGCAGCGCCTCAACCAGCGCGGGCTGATCGACCAGGCCGCCGCGCGCGGTGTTAATGAAGTACGCTGTCTTTTTCATGCGGGAGAAATACTGCATGCCAATCATATGCTCGTTTTCAGGTGTCAGGCGCAGATGCAGCGAAACAATATCGCCCTGCTCGAACAGCGCTTCGAGCGAATCAACCAGCTTGACCGCGCCCAGCCCCACCTGCGTGAGCTTTTCCGGGTTGGTATAAGCATCATAGGCGATGACCGGTACGCCGAGCGCGAGCAGACGGCGCGCTAGCGCCGCGCCCACGTTGCCGATACCGGCCAGCGCGACCGTGTGGCCGGACAGGGTCATAAGGAAATCCGAGTTATAGTAGTTTTTGCACCATTCCCCGCCGCGCATTTTCAGGTGGGATAGTGCGATGTCGCGCGTCAGGCACAGAATCATGCCCAGCGCGAAGTCTGCCACCGGTTCGGCGTTGCGGATGACATTGAGCACCGGGATATTGCGCGCGCTGGCGGCTGCCAAATCGATGTGCTCCAGACCGCCGCGGCAGGTCAGGATCAGCTTAAGGCTTTTGGCCTTTTCCAACAGCGCGGCTGGCACCGGGTTGAAATGCACCAGAAGGACGTCTGCATCCGCGATTGCTTCGTCCAGTCCATCGGCGTAAGGGACGGCCTCTGGGCCGCCGCGCTCAAGCCTGAGTTGCCGGGCGGTGAATTCCTGCTTGTCGGTCGACCCCCAACGCAGCTTCCGGATTTCGCCGCAGCAAAGCGCGCTCGCGCGGACGGCCTGCTCCATGGTTTCGGGCGAAACGAACGCGTCGCCCACAACAACGACCTTTTGCGGCCGCAAGGTGAAATCTTTCATTTGGTCTCCTTTTCCTAAATACGATAGCCGCCGCTGCAAAATGCAGCAGCGGCCGATTAGTTGATTATTGCGTTGCAAACCTTATACCAAAAGCAATGGACTTAATAAGCCGAATACTCTGCGGCAGAGCGCTCCAGATACTCGACAAAACGGGCTTTATTCTTGCGGAACAGGAAGTACATCACGAAGTATACAATTACAACCGCGCCGATGATGATCGGGTTCTTGCTCAGGAAGCAATAGAACAGGCCGGCAATCAGCGGATGGCAAAGGATACCGAAGCTGGTGATGTACACGCCTGCCTGCGGCAGCTGGAAGCCGGCTTCTACAGCTACCTGAGTGAAAGTCGGCGCCAGCTGAGAGGCGATGATCAGGCCCAGCGAGAACCAGATCGCACCGCTGACCACACTCTTGGCAATGTTGCCGTTGGATACGCAGATGAAAATTTCAACCATGTACGGCAGCGCGCACAGGTCGGCCATCGGCAGAATGATGTTGCCCGGCAGCACGAACGAGAGCAACAGCATGATTGGGATCAAGATGATGCCGGTAACCAACGTGTTCGGTTCGCCGTAACCGCAGGCGTCGTTAACGGACAGGTACCACTCGCGGCCCTTGCCGGCCTCGACAGCCTTGGCCTTATAGGCGTCGGACATCGTGGTGAATGCGTTAGCAAAGATACCTGCAACCTTGGGGAATACCGCCATGATCGCCGCAGTCGAAACCGCAGCCGAGCTGACCGTGCCCCAAGCTGCCAGTGCGCCTTCGCCGAACAGCATGTTGTAGTTACCGATCACGCCAATGATGGCGCCGACAATCAGGCCGATGAACATCGGCTCGCCCAGCAGGCCTAGCTTTTTCTGCAGGGTTTCAGCGTTAAGCTTGATCTTGTTGAAGCCGATCTTACCCAGCAGCCAGTTCATGATAACCGCAAACGGCAGGCTTTCCAGATGGTGCGGCGCCGTCATACAGCAGTTGTCATATTCATAATAGGTGGACCAGCGCTTGGCACAGGCTTCAGAGAACAGCAGGATATAGAGCAGCTGCATAATCATGCAGGCCATCGCAAGCATCATGTTCTCCGTCAGGGCATAAATCAGCGAGCCCCAAACCATGAACGAATAGTTGTTCCAAAGGTCGGATGCCATGAAAACGTCCGTCCACTTCGCCAAGAAAAGGACGATCTGCAGTACGATGGCTACACCGATAAACAGAACGCCGACTTTGGTGGAATACGCGATGACCGAAACCGATTGCCAGCCGGTATCCAGGCCGGGCAGGTTAACGCCGGCGTTGGTGACCATTTGATTGACAACCGGCGCGATAATCGCCGAATAGCTGTTAACTACAAAGTTGAAGCCGGTCAGACCGACTGCACACAGCAGCGCGGACTGAAAGGCTTTTTTTGCAGGCGCGCCCATGCACATACCAATGATGAACAGGATGATGGGCACGAACACCGTTGCGCCAAAGGTTGAGAACACATTGCTCAACGTCTGCAGAAATTCTGTCATTTACTTTTCCCCCTTTTTTGTCTGAACGGGACAATCGGAATTGCGGCGGCATAAGGTCTGTATCGGTTTGCTGGATGCAGGCCGGAAATCAGCCCTTGGCTTCCAGAATAGCCAGGCAGTCTTCGACCACCTTGTCTTCTGCCATGCCGGTCAGCATGCCGACAGCCTTCACCTTCGGGATGCCGAAGTCCTGACGGACCGGGCTGACGCAGGCGATCAGGTCAAACTGCTTGCCCGAGATTTCAGAAGCAATGCTGTTGGGGCTGGCTTCGGTCATGGAAGCGTCCCAGCCTTTTTCAGCCAGCTTTTCCTTGAGCTTGCCGGCTACCATTGCCGAGCTAACCGTGCCGGAACCGCACACGCAGAGAATCGTACAGCTTTTCATGATTACATTCCTCCTGTTGTAAACGGAAAATGAGATGGATGGGTTTTAACCGATATATTTCTGCGCGGCTGCAAACAGCTCGTCGTCTGTTTTTGCCGCGCGGAATTCCGCGACTACTTCCGGCTGCTGGAAGACGCCGAGCACTTTCTGCAGCAGCTCAACCTGCTCATCGGGGTCCTGAATGGCCATCATAAACAGCATTTCCGCCTCAACGAGCGTATCAGGATCGCCCATATGGGCGAAGGTGACCGGATGCGCCAGTTGCGCGATGCAGACACCGGGGCGATATACGTGCTGCGGGTCGGTATGCGGCATGGCCACGCCTATTTCCGCCAGCTGCAAGCCGGTGGGATAGGTTACCTCGCGCGCTAACACCGCATCGATATAGGTATCCTTGACAAAGCCTGCGTCAAAAAAGCGCTGACCGACCTGCCGGATCGCGTCCTCGGCATTCTTGGCCTCCACATTGCGCAGGATCAATTCACGAAAGGTTGCCTGTTCCATAGCGCTTGCCTCCCTTGATCATTCGTTCAGTCCGTCGAGAAAAGCGACGATCTTGTTGCCGACTTCCTGTTCGTTTTCGCCCTTTACTTCAATGGTGATGGGCGTGCCTTTTTTCAGTCCAGCGCTCAAAATACCGATAATATTTTTGGGGTTGATCGACCCTTTCTCGGTAATAAGGCGGATTTCTTCCGGAAATCCCTTGCAGAGCGCGGTAAGCTGCGCCGCGGGACGGGCGTGCAGGCCAGTCTGGTTCTTGATTGTAAATTCTTGGCTAAACATGATGCTTTTCCCTCCGATTACTGTCGAATTATATCCGTTTTGCTTGATTATTGTATTTTACTCTGTCTATGCTGTCAACGCAGAATAATTTGACATTTGCGTCAAAATCGCTTATACTATGTTCAAATGGTGAACAAAGTTTCACGTCATTGTTGGTGAGAGGAGCCTTTTTGTGAGCAATCGTGTTGATTTACTGGTGCATATTTCCGAACTTTATTATCAGCAGGAACTGAGCCAGCAGGAGATCAGTCAGATCATGGGAATTTCCCGCCCAACGGTTTCACGCCTGTTGGATGAAGCCAAGGAAACCGGCGTTGTCGAGGTGATTATCCACAGCCCGATCGTCAAGCATCCTAAGCTGTCCTATGCGCTGCGCACGGAGTTCGGTCTGCGTGACGCGATTGTGGTTTCCGGCAACTATGAGTTCGACAAGGCGCTTGCCCGTTGCGCAAAGTGCGCCGCCCATTTTCTCAACACGGTTTTGGAGAACAATATGTCGATCGGCATCTCGTGGGGCCGGGCGCTGGAAGCGCTGTGCAATGCGGTCGAGCCGAGCGAATATTATAATGTTAACGTGGTGCAGATGGTCGGCTGTCTGGGTACCGGTAATCCCCGTGTAGACGGGCTGGAGTTGGCGCTGCGCCTGTCGAAAAAGGTAGGCGGCACATATTCCAACATCTATGCGCCGGTTTATGTGGACAGCGAACTGGTTTATTCCTATCTGGTTGCTGAACCGCAGATCGAAACAACACTGAAAAAGGCGCTCTCGGTTGATATTGTAATCACCGGCATCGGCTCGCTGGACGATCCGAATGCTTCACTGTATCAATCCGGCTGCTATAGCCCGGAGGATCGCGAGGAGCTGATGCGCCGTGGCGCGGTATCCAGCCTGCTTGGCCGTATGTTTGATATCAACGGCAAGGAAGTGCAGCTGGATGGCCGCTTTGTGATTTCCGCCCCGCTGGAAGCGATGTATTATCCGACGTGGTCGATCGGCATCAATGCCGGTGCAGCCAAGGCAGAATGCACGCTGGCAGCGCTGCACGGAAAATATCTCAATACCCTGATCGTGGACGAACCACTTGCCCTCCGCATACTGGAACTGGAGGGCAAGCCGTTCGAAACATGAGGGGTGAAAAAATGCGAAGGCAGGGATGCAGGCATCCCTGCTTTTTTATGCTTATTTCAGCGAGCCGTCCAGCACGATAACGCCCTTGGCGCCTTCGCCGCGGATCATCTTGTCGAAGCCGTCGCGCCAGTTTTCCAGCGGATCGATCGAGGTGACGATCTTCTCCGGTACGACCGTACCGGCTGCGAGCAGTTCGAGCGACTTGACCCAGGAAGAGGGCTTCTGGCTGCGCGAACCGACGTAGGCAATTTCCTTGTGCAGGATCAGGTCGGTCCAGATGCTTTCGTGTGCTTCCGGGAACACGCCCATCTGTACGACCGTGCCCTTGCGGCGGACGATCTCAAGCGCCTTATTGGCCGCAGGTACAGCGCCCGAGCATTCGAAGCACTTGTCTGCGCCGACGCCGTTCGTCATTTCCATGACGATTGCTTTCAGATCCTCGGTCATCTGGTCGACACAGCGGTCCGCACCTGCGCTTTTTGCGATTTCGAAGCGCTCGGCATCGTGTGTCAGGCCGGCGACGATAACGGTTGCGCCCTGGCTCTTGGCGACTTGCATGACCATTTGGCCAATCGCACCCGCGCCAAATACAACGCAGACGTCGTTGGGCTGTACGTTGCCCTTTTCGATCGTCGCATGTACGCCGCAGGCAAGCGGTTCGGTCAGCGAAGCGGAAAGCAGGCTGACATTATCCGGCAGCACATGGACGCTTTCTTCACGGCTGACCAGATATTCCGCCATGGAACCATTGATCTGTGTACCGATGCCCTGCCGGTTGCCGCAAAGATTGTAGTCCTTGCTTGCGCACATCGGGCAGGTGCCGCAGGTTTTATAAGTGGTTTCGCTCGTCACGCGGTCGCCGACCTTGATGTTTTTGACATCGGGGCCGACTGCGGTGACAATACCGGAAAACTCATGCCCTAAAACCACTGGCGGTTTGGTGCTTGCATAAGTGCCTTTAAAGGCATGTAAATCGGTTCCGCAGATGCCGGAATACGCCAGCTTGATTTTGACCAGATCTCCCATCGCCTCCGGTTCCGGGATATCCATATATTGCATATGGTCGTATCCCGCTTCGGTTTTGACAACAGCTTTCATCATCGCATCCCCTCTTGCTTGAAAATATGTTCATATATAGAAATAATGTTCTTTCTTCGTTTGACAAATTATCATATCCAGTTGCATTTATTATAGCGTGATTGGCTGTATTGTCAAGCAAAAACCAGAAAAATATTGTTTAATTTGATCATTTCAACAAAAACCAAATGGGGTTTTTAGTCAATATATCCATTTTAATGCAGTTGACATTTGTTCATATTTATGAAATAATAAAAGCACAATAAACGGTGTATCGCTGCACCCAGCAGCAGTGGGTTGCATAATCCGACATTTGTTTTCACGCGCTTATCAGAAAGGAGTCAATATTATGGCGGAAAAAAAATATTCTACCGAAGAAGTCCAGAAAGTAGCCAACCAGATCCGCAAGCAGATTTTGGGCGTAGCCCTGCAGACCGGCGGCTGCTATCTGGCGCAGGCATGCTCCTCGGCAGAAATCATTGCTTCCCTTTATACTAAGGTGATGAACCTCGGTCCGTCCGTCGGTAACTGGGAGCCAATCCCGTTCCCCGGCGTTCCCGGCCCTGATAACATGGACTATCAGCGCGGTTCTGCGTATAACGGCGCCCCTGCGCCAGACAAGGATCGCTTCTTTGTTTCCTGCTGCCATTACGCATCGGTTATTTACAGTGCGCTGGCGGCGACCGGCCGTATCAGCCCGAACTGCATGGAGAAGTTCAATGTCGACGGCTGGAATATGGAAATGATCGGCGCAGAGCATTCTCCCGGTTTTGAAAACACCGCAGGCTCGCTCGGCCAGACAATTTCGATTGCAGGCGGCACTGCCCATGCCCGCAAGCGCCGCGGCGACACCGGCAAGTGCTATGTGCTGCTGGGTGATGGCGAGCTGCAGGAAGGCCAGACTTGGGAGTGTATCCAAGCGGCTGGTCACTATAAACTGGACAACTTTATCGTTGTTGTCGATGCCAACGACCAGCAGGTTGAAGGCAAGATCGCGGATCAGATGACCGAGGAACCGATCGTTGCTCGTTTCGAGTCCTTTGGCGCGACCTGCGTGGAATGCAACGGCCACGATATTGAAGCGTTCTGCAAGGCGTTTGAAACCCCGCATGAGGGCCGTCCGCTCGTTGTTATTGCACGCACCAGCGGCGCAACCGGCATTAAGCCGCTCGAGAAGCCCCGTTCGATGCATTTTATCCGCATCGGCAAGGACGAGCGCGATGAATTCCAGAAGATCTACGACGCGATGTAAGAGAGGGGTTCAACCATGAAAATTGAAGTCAATACCCACGAAAAAAATATGATCCGCTTTGCCGCGGAGCATTCGGAGGTCGTGGTTATGTCCGCCGACCTCGGTTCGTCCTGCGAGGTCAAGAAGTTCCGCCAGGTTTATCCGGACCGTTATCTGACCATGGGCATCGCCGAGCAGAATATGTGTTCCTGGGCGGCTGGTATGGCGCGAGAGGGCTACCGCCCCTTCCTGCACACCTTTGCCGTATTCCTTTACCGCCGCATTCTGGACCAGCTTGAGATGAGCGTGGCCTATCCGAACCTGCCGGTCGTATTTGTCGGCTTCGTTCCCGGCATCACCACTCCGGGCGGCGTTACCCACCAGTCGATCAATGACGTCGGTGTGCTGCGCACCGTGCCGAACATGACCATTTTCGATATCGGCGACGCAACCGAAATCGAAGGCGTGCTCGATCTGGCATATGAGTGCAACGGCCCTGTTTACATCCGCATGCTCCGCAAGGAAGTGCCGCGTCTGTTCCCTGCCAACGAGCCGATGCAGTTCAACCGTGCCCGCGTGCTGTCCGAAGGCGACGATATCGTGCTGCTGTCCTCGTCGATCTGCACCGAGGAAGCCATGCGCGCCACGGCAGCGCTCAAGGAAAAGGGCGTTTCTGTGCAGCATATGCATGTTTCTACCCTCAAGCCGTTCACCGACCCGACCATCGTCGAGGCGATCAACAAGAGCAAGTACGGCGTTATCACGATCGAAAACCATCTGGACATCGGCGGTCTCGGCACGGCAGTTGCGGACATAATCGCAGAAAACGGCCTGGGTAAACGTCTGGTCAAGATCGGCCTGCCGGGCTATCCGCACGGCGCGTCCAAGATGTACCTAATGAAAAAGTACGGTATCGATGCAATGCATCTGGTCGAAGCCGTCGAGGAGCTGACTGGAAAGAAACTCGGTATTCAGGAAGACGACCTTGAGAAGGTTCGTTTCGTCGATTTCCTGGAGGTATAACGTGCCCTATCGTGCCTGCGTGTGGGATATGGACGGCACACTGCTCAACACCCTGCCGACCATTCTGTATTACTGTAACCAGTCGCTGGCGCATTTCGGGCTGCACAGCATTGCGATGGAGGACTGCCGCGATCTGTGCAGGCTGCCGATCTCGCATTTTTATCATCGTCTGCTCAGATTGAGCGGCTGCCCGGAGCAGGATGTGGAACGGCTACAGCCCGCGATCCGCGATTATGACTGCGCCAGTTACCTGAAGGATTTTTCCCATCTGACCGAACCGTATGAAGGCATACGCGAAACCCTTGAAGCGCTGCGGGATATGGGGATCAAAAACGCCGTGCTGACCAATAAGCCGGATGCACTGGCCCACTCATTGACCAGGCAGTTCTTCGGCGGACTGATGGAAGCTTGCATCGGTCAGACACCGCAAACCATTTCTAAACCTGACCCGCGTTCGATGGACCGGGTGCTGGATACGTTGCATGTGCAGTGCAGTGAGATCCTGTATGTCGGCGATACGGATATAGACATGCAAACAGCGCACAACTCTGGCGCAGCCGCAGCCGCGGCCTGCTGGGGGTATCAGTCCATCGAGCAGCTCATGCCCTATTCGCCCGAGCATGTGATACATGCCCCGGGCGATCTGATCGAAATATTTAGGAGGTAACCGCTATGTTTTCCGAAATGAAAAAAGAAATCATTGATGCCGGCATCATGCTTGACCGCTATGAGTTGGTTTCACTGACCTGCGGCAACCTGAGTGTGCGAATGCCGTCAGGTGAGATCCTTGTCACTCCATCCGGTATGATGTACGAAAAAATGGTTGAGGACGACATGATCGTCATGGATCTCGACGGCAACATCATAGAAGGTACACGCAAGCCGTCATCAGACACACCTGCTATTCTACATATCTTCCGCGAACGCCCGGATATCAACGCTGTTATCCACACTCACCAGCCCTATGCAACTGCGGTTTCTCTTATCCCCGGCCTAACCGAGTTCCGTGTATGCATCACCGCGTTGGCAAACGCTGCGGGCGGTAACGTGCCTATCACCCCGTATTCGGCCGCCGGCTCGATCGATATGGGCATTGACACCGTTAAGTATGTCGGCGACGGTCATGCTGTTATCCTGTCCCAGCATGGCGTTATGACCGTCGGCAAGGATCTTAACCAAGCACTATATGCTGCGGTTTATCTGGAAGAAGCCGCCAAATGCTATCTGGCAGCGCGCGCAGCCTGTGTCAACGGCGAAACCAAGTTAATGAGCGATGCCCAGATTCAGCAGATGGTCGATGTGTTCAAATACTACGGTCAGGGAACAGCCACAATCCCGCAGGAGATGGTTCAGCGTTTGGGCTAAGCAACCGGAAAAAGCCGCCTGCGCGAGCGCTTTCCCCAAGCACACACTGCATGACGTTTATGATGTAACATCTAAAACCCCTTGATTGCATGATCAAGGGGTTTTAGAATAACCTCATTAGGAGAAATGCCCATTTTACACCATCGACTTATACGCATGAAAAGAATAGGCTTGCATCGGATGATTCCCGCAGCAGTCGAGATTGGATCTGCTTTTCAGTCTTATACTCTAAACGGTTTCAGTGTTGTCCCTATGGGACCGCACCTTTGACGGCGTTTTTTGTGCATCTTTTTTTCTTTCCCGCTATTGACAAATCACCGTTCTCGGACTAATATGAATACATGAACATATGAGCAATCATTCATATATAATTCAGGAGGCGAGATTATGGCGAGCGAAAGAACGCGCACTGCCTTACAAGTGCCGGACGAACATACAGCCGAACAGAGTCATCATCCGGAAACGTGCGGCTGCGGCCGCGATCATCAACACGAGCATCACCATCATCACGACGACGGTTGCGCCTGCGGCCACGAGCACGAGCATCACCACCATCACGACGACAGCTGCGCCTGCGGCCACGAGCACGAGCATCACCACCATCACGACGACAGCTGCGCCTGCGGCCACGAGCACGAGCATCACCACCATCACGACGACGGCTGCGCCTGCGGCCACGAGCACGAGCATCACCACCATCACGACGACGGCTGCGCCTGCGGACAGGAGCACAGCCACGGACAGGAGCACCGCCATCGCACGAGCGCGCACGGCATAAAACGGGTATACACCCTGCAAAACCTCGGCTGCGCGCACTGCGCCGCCGAGATGCAGCGCCAGATCAGCCAACTCGACGGCGTGGACGACTGCGTACTGGTCTACGAGACTAAGCAGCTCCGCGTGACCGGCAAAAATCCCGACGCTCTGCTGCCGCGCATCCGCGAAATCTGCCAATCCATCGAAAGCGAGACACAGGTTATCGCTTCAGAGGATGAGGCCGGCACCGGCCGCAGCCATCCGCTTGCCGGTATCCTGATCGGCGCGGGGCTGTTCCTCGCCGGTGAGCTGGCGCTCGGCGGCATGCCAAAAGTACTCGTCATGCTCGCAGCGTACCTGCTGCTCGGCTGGCGCGTGTTGCTGACCGCGGTCCGCAATATCGGCAGGGGCCGCGTGTTTGACGAAAATTTCCTCATGGCGCTTGCCACGGTCGGCGCGTGGGCGATCGGCTCGTTCGACGAGGCGGTCGGCGTTATGCTGTTTTACCGCGTGGGCGAATACTTTGAGGACCGTGCGGTCGAGCGCTCGCGGCGGCAGATCATGGCCGCGGTCGACCTGCGTCCGGAAACGGTCAACCTCGTCGAGGCGGACGGCGGTGTCCGCCCAATCCCTGCGGAGGACGCTGCGGTGGGCGATATCGTGCTGGTCCGCCCGGGCGACCGCGTACCGCTGGACGGAGAGGTCGTGGAGGGCGAGAGCCGCCTGGACACCTCGGCCGTGACCGGCGAGCCGGTGCCGGTGCGCGTCGCGGCTGGCGACCGCGCGATCTCCGGCTGTGTCAATACGGACGGTGCGATCAAGCTGCGCGTCACCCATGTGCTGGCGGAGAGCATGGTCCAGCGCATCCTGGACAGCGTGGAAAACGCGGCCGCGCGCAAGCCCAGGATCGACCGCTTTATCACCCGCTTCTCCCGCGTGTACACCCCGGCTGTCGTCGCCATCGCGCTGCTGACCGCCGTCGTACCCAGTCTGGCCACCGGCGACTGGAGCCAATGGGTGTACACCGCGCTCACCTTCCTTGTCATTTCCTGCCCCTGCGCACTGGTGCTCAGCGTGCCGCTGACCTATTTCGCGGGCATCGGCGCAGGCTCCAGACGCGGTATTCTGTTCAAAGGCGGCGCCTCGCTCGAAGCGCTGAACGATGTGAAGGCCGTTGTCATGGATAAGACCGGTACGATCACCAGGGGCAACTTTGTGGTGCAGCGCGTATGCCCGGCGGAGGGCGCGGACATCGACGAAAACGAGCTGCTTTGGCTCGCCGCTGCGTGCGAGGGCGCGTCCACCCACCCAATCGCAAAATCCATCCTCGCCGCCTATGAGACGTGCAAGGAAACAGCGGAAAGCGCCGGTCGGCCCAGCCTGATCTCGGTCGGCGCACCTGAAGGTATCCGCGAGCAGGCCGGTGAGGGCGTGGAAGCCGTGCTGTGCGGCAAGCCCGTGCTGTGCGGCAATGCCAAGCTACTACGGCGCCACGGCATCGGTCTGTCCGGCTACCACGGTACGCTGGGCAGCACCGAGGTCCTGCTGGCGATGGATGGCCGCTTTATCGGCCATATCGACATCGCGGACACGGTCAAGCCGGACGCGCGGCAGGCGGTCGCCCGCATGAAAGCGCAGGGCCTGACGACCGCGATGCTGACCGGCGACGGGCAGGACAGTGCGGACGCGGTCGCGCAGGCGGTCGGCATCGACGAGGTGCGCGCGCGCTTGCTGCCGGAGGATAAGCTTTCCGCCCTGACCGATATCCGCGAAAAGCGCGGCGCGGTGATGTTTGTGGGCGACGGCATCAACGACGCGCCCGTGCTGGCGGGCGCGGACGTGGGCGCGGCCATGGGCAGCGGCGCGGACGCGGCGATCGAAGCCGCGGACGTGGTGTTTATGAACGCCGACCTGTCCTCCATTCCAACCTCGGTAAAGATCGCGCGGCGGGCAAGCTTGATCTCCAGGGAAAATATCGTGTTTGCGCTGGCGGTCAAGCTGCTGGTCATGATACTCGGCCTGAAGGGAATCGCCTCTATGTGGCTGGCGGTGTTTGCCGACACCGGCGTCGCCATGCTGTGCGTGCTCAATGCCGTGCGCATGCTGTATATGAAAACTGAATAAACGTCTGCGGAACAGAAAAAGAGGAAACCGAGGCCGGTTTCCTCTTTTTTCAGTCTTCTGTGGCGAGTTGATACAGGTGCGCGTACGCGCCGCCCCGCGCGAGCAGCTCGGCATGCGTCCCCTGCTCGGCCACGCCGTCCTCGGTCAGCACGACGATCTTGTCCGCGTTGCGGATGGTGGACAGGCGGTGCGCGATGGTCAGCACCGTGCGCCCCTTGGCCAGCCGTTCGAGCGACTGCTGCACCAAGCGCTCGGATTCATTATCCAGCGCGCTGGTCGCTTCGTCCAGAATCAGGATGGGCGGATTCTTGAGGAACACGCGCGCGATCGAAATGCGCTGCTTCTGCCCGCCGGACAGCCGCACGCCGCGCTCGCCGACAAAGGTATCATAGCCGTCCTGCGTGGCGCTGATGAACTCGTGCGCGCCCGCCTGCTTGGCCGCCTCGACGACCTCCTCGCGCGTCGCGCCCGGCCGCCCGTAGGCGATATTGTCAAAGATCGTGCCTGAAAACAGATACACATCCTGCTGCACCACACCGATCTGTCCGCGCAGCGAATCCAGTTCGACCGTGCGCACGTCATGCCCGTCCACCGTGACGCGGCCGCCGGTCACATCGTAAAACCGCGGGATCAGGTTGCAAATCGTGGTCTTGCCGCCGCCCGACGGGCCGACCAGCGCCACGCTCTGCCCTGCCCGAATGTCCAGCTCCAGATGGTCGAGCACCGGCGTATTCGGGTCGTCCGCATAGGCGAAGCAGACGTCCTCAAAACGGATATTGCCCTGTACGCGCGGCAGCTTTTCCGCGTTTTCCGGACTCTCAATATCCGGCTCCACGTCCATGACCTCGAAAAACCGCTCGATGCCGGTCATGCCGCGCTGGAACTGCTCGGCGAACTCCACGATGCGGCGGATGGTCGCGAGCAGCGTCGCCACATACAGCAGGTAAGCCATAAAGTCCGCGGGGTCGATGCGGCGGTGTACCATGAACAGGCCGCCCGCGATGATGACCGCAATATACATCAATCCGTCAAACGCGCGGGTGGTTGCGGTGAACGCGCCCATCCAGCGGTAATTCTCCTTTTTGATCTCCAGCCAGTCGCGGTTGCCCTGCTCGAATTTCTCGATCTCGCGCGCCTCGCCGGTAAACGACTTGACCACGCGCACCCCCAGCAGGCTGTCCTCGACCTGCGCGTTGACCTCGCCCACCTGTCGGCGGTTTTTCGCAAACGTCCTGCGCATCGCCATATTGAACTTGCCCGCGATGATGGCCATGACCGGCACAATGGCGAAGATGATGATGGTCAGCGGCACGTTGACCGTACACAGGATGACGAACGACACCACGATCTTCAGCCCCGCGATGAAAAATTCCTCCGGACAGTGATGCGAGAACTCAGTCACGTCGAACAGGTCGCCCGTGATGCGCGCCATCAGCTGACCGACCTTGGTGTTTGCAAAATAGCCGAACGACAGCTTCTGCAGGTGGCCGAACAGGGCCGAGCGCATGTCGGTTTCGATGCGTGCGCCCATGACATGCCCGATGTTCGCCATAAAGTAGGAGGCGGCCACGTCGATCAGCCGCAGCACGATATACAGCGCCGCCACGCGCAGCACCAGTCCGCTCGTCAGCAGGGAAACATCGTCCATGCCGACCTGCGCGAGGCGGCGCATCATCATCGGCAGGCCGATCTCGCACAGCGTCGTCAGTGCGGCGCAGAACAGGTCGAGCAGCAGGACGCCCGCGTAGGGCTTGAAATAGGGGGCAAAGCGCCGCATCAGGGCGCCGGTCGATTGCTTCAACAGAGCACCGTTCCTTTCTCTTTTCCGGCGTGCAAAGCAAAAAGGAGCTGCAGGGCTGCAGATCCTTTTTGCCGGTTTGCTTTTTGTTTTTTACAGCATGCGCGCGCGCAGCTCCTCGCCCGTCCGCGCGGACAGGTAGGCGGGCGCAATATCAAACACGGTCTTGGCGCCGCTCATACCCTCCTGCGCCATGCGGTAGGCCGCTCGGGCGTAGGCAGTCAGCACCGCGCCCGTGAACTCCGGATTGGAGTCAAGCTGCAGACGATATTCGATGATATGCCTGTTGCCGGCGCCGGTTTCGCCGCTGCGGATGACGAAGCCTCCGTGCGGCAGGCCCGCATGCTCGCGCGCGAGCGTGTCCGCGTCGATGAAATGCACGGTCGTGTCGTAATCCGAGAAGTAGTTTGGCATCTCCTTGATCTCCCTCTCGATGCGGGCGCGGTCCGCTCCCTCCTCCGTGACGACATATACCTCGCGAGTATGCTTCTCGCGGGTGGTCAGCGCGGGGTTCCGGCCCGCGCGCACGGCCTCGAGCGCCGCCGGCACCGGCACGGTGTACTGGCGCGCGTCCTTTACGCCCGCGATGCGGCGCACCGCGTCCGAATGGCCCTGGCTCACGCCGCGACCCCAGAAGGTATAGTCCTGTCCCTCCGGTAGGATGCAGGAGGCGTACAGGCGGTTCAGCGAAAACATGCCCGGGTCCCAGCCGCAGGAGATAACGCCCACCTTGCCGGCTTTCTTCGCCGCCGCGTCAACGCTGGCGAAATGCTCCGGAATGCGGGCATGGGTGTCAAAGCTGTCGATCACGTTGAACAGGGCCGCGTATTTGGGGGTCTGCTCGGGCAGGTCGGTCGCGCTGCCGCCGCAAAGCACCAGCACGTCGATCTCGTCCTTCATGCCTTCTGCCGCATCCACATGCAGCACCTTTGCGCCCGCGTCCGCGATCCGGAGGGCTTGCGGGTCGCGGCGGGTGAACACCGCTTTCAGCTCCATATCCGGATTCTGGCGAACCGCGGCCTCCACACCGCGGCCCAGATTGCCATACCCCAAAATACCGATACGAATGGTCATAGTTCAGAAGTCTCCTTTACTGTGTGCCGAAAAAGCGTGTTTTTTCTGCTCCTATGATACCATGTCCGCCGGCGTCTGTCCAGTATTCCTATTGGTTTTCCTTGCTTTCCGGCGGGCGGCTCAAAGCCTGTCCAGAAAGCTGTGCCGCCCCGCCCCGTCCCGCCAGCCGAGCAGCTTCGCGGTATCCACGTTTTTGACCGCGTTGAGGATATTCGCCTCGACCTGTGGGTTTTCCGCGGCCAGCGACGCGATCAGCTTTTTGACCGCCGCACGGCGGGTATCGTTTGCGAGCGCTTTCGCCGGACAGTCACACGGGAGGAACGTCAGCCCGCAGTAATCCGCCCAGGCCTGCACGCTGCGCTCGCGCACCAGGCAAAGCGGCCGGATCAACTCCATCCCCGCGTAATTTTTCGCCCGCATGCGCGGCAGCATGGCCTGCACCTGACCGCCGTACAGCAAGCCCATGAGCACGGTTTCGATCGCGTCGTCATAGTGGTGGCCGAGTGCGATCTTGTTGCAGCCGCGCTTCCGCGCCTCGGCGTACAGGTAGCCGCGCCGCATTTTCGCGCACAGAAAGCAGGGATGCGCCGCCGCGTGGCGCGCCGCGACGCGCAGCACATTGGTGTCGAATATCTCAAGCGGAAGAGCAAGGCGCGCGGCGTTCTCCTCCAGCCGCGCGCGGCCGGCGGGCGCGTATCCTGGGTCCATGGCAAGGAACACCAGTTTAAAGTCCACCGTGCGCTGCAGATCCTGCAGCAGCAGGGCGAGCAGCATCGAGTCCTTGCCGCCGGAAATGCATGCCGCGATCCGATCGCCCGGCCGCACCATGCCGTATTCCCGGACCGCGGCCGCAAACGGCCGGCGCAGCAGGCGCACAAATTCGCGCTGCAGCGTCCTTTTGATCTCCTGCGCGGTCATCCGCCGTTTTTCCTGTGCTGGAAATGATAGGTGACGCGCGCGAGCAGGCAGTCGGGCGCGAAGTGGCGCGCCAGGGTCATGGCTTTCATCGCCGCGCCCGGCACAACGACGCCCCTGCCCGCGAACAGCCCGCCGACCGCCTCGCGCGCCACGCGTTGCGCGCTCAGGCCGCCGAGCGAAAACCGCACGCCCGCCACCTTGTTGAATTCGGTATCCACCGGCCCTGGGCAAAGCGCGCAGACCTTGACTGGACTGCCCGCGCGGCGCAGTTCCTCCCGTATGGCCTCGGTCAGCCGCAGGACATAGTTTTTGGTCGCATAGTAGGTCGCCATGAGCGGGCCGGGCAGAAAGCCGGCCGAGGACGCCACATTCAAGACGTACCCGCGCCCGCGCGCAGCAAAATCGCGCACCGCCAGCTTGGTCAGGATATGCACCGCGCGGATGTTCGTGTCGATCATGCGCAGTTCCTCCTCCAGGCTGGTCGAAGCGAATTCACCGAACAGGCCGAAGCCCGCGTTGTTGACGACCACCTCCAGCTCCTCCCCGCGCACCGCCTCGTACAGCAGGCGGCATTCCCTTTCATCCGCGATATCCGCCGCGATCACACGGCACGCGGTGGGCAGTTCGGCAGCGAGCTGCCGCAGGCGCTCCTCGCGCCGCGCGCACAGGATCAGGTCATACCCGCGCGCGGCGAGCAGGCGCGCGATCTCTCTCCCAATGCCGGAGGACGCGCCGGTAACAAGTGCTTTCATCATTTTTTCCTCCTTTGCCGGACTTATTTTCTCCCATCCTTAGTGTATCATGCCGCTGGAGGAACGTCAAACCATGCCTTACGTCAATTTTCCTTTTATTCGGACAGCAAAGATGGTATACTGATACCAGAAGAAAAGAGGAAGAGGAGGGCTATTTATGCAAGATCATGCGCTGGAAAGCAGGCTGCTTTCGCTGCTCACACAGCCCATGCGGTTGGATGAGCTGCGCCGCGCCCTGCCGGAAGCCGGCAAGCAGGAGGTAAAGGACGCGCTCGACCGCCTGACCGCGGACGGTGCGGTCATGAAAAACAAGAAAAACCGCTTCGCTGTTTCCGCGCATTACGGCTGCGTCACCGGCACCTACCTCGCCACCGAGCGTGCGTTCGCGTTCGTCACGCCGGATGTAGCCGAGGGCGAGCCCCGTCCGGACGACCTGTTCATCCCGCCCAACGCCTCGGGCGGCGCGTGGCACGGCGATCGGGTGCTGGTCAAGCTCTCCGAACGGAAAAACGGGCGCGGGCGGCGGGAGGCCGCAGTCGTGCGCGTCCTGCGCCGAGCGGACAGAGAACTGACCGGCGCGCTGGTGCAGCGTGGAAACGCCTTTTTCGTGCAGCCCACCTCAAAAAAATATCCCGAAATCACGATTGACCGGCACGACTTGGGCGACGCGCGGCCCGGCGACCGCGTGGCGGTATCGATCTCTTACTATGGGGACGAAAAATCCGCGCCGCAGGGCGTGGTGCAGGCCGATTTGGGCGAGGACGGGACAATGGAGGCCTCGATCGCGGCCATCCTGCATGAAAACGGCGTATTCAATGCCTTTCCGGACGAGGTGCTACGGCAGGCGGACGCCATCCCGCAGACGGTCGACCTGGCCGCCGCCGGAGAGCGGCTCGACCTGCGGGACAAGCTGATCTTCACCATCGACGGGGACGACGCCAAGGACTTTGACGATGCGGTATCGCTCGAGCCGCTCGAAAACGGGCATTACCTGCTCGGCGTACACATCGCGGATGTGTCGCACTATGTAACGCAGGGCAGCCCGCTCGACCAAGAAGCGTACCGGCGCGGCACCTCGGTCTATTATCCCGGCCATGTCGTACCGATGTTGCCGTTTGCGCTGTCGCACGGCATCTGTTCCCTCAACCCGGGCGTGGACCGGCTGACCTTTTCCGCGCTCCTGGAGGTGGACAGGGACGGACGGCGCTATCGGGCGAGCTTTGCAAAGTCCGTCATCCGCTCCCAAGCGCGCATGACCTATAACAAGGTCAACCGCATCCTCGCGGGCGACGCGGCGCTGCGGGAGGAATATGCGTTCCTCGTCCCCACTGCGGAGAAGATGAACGGCCTTGCACACGCGCTATATCAGCGCCGCATTGAGCGCGGCGCTTTGGAACTGGATATTCCGGAGGCGCAGATCACAGTGGACGAAACGGGCAATCCCGTGGACATCTGCTTCCGCGAACGGGGAGAAAGCGAAAAGCTGATCGAGGAATTCATGCTGCAGGCCAACGAGGCGGTCGCGGAATTCATGTGCAAGCGCGGCCAGCCCACCGTGTACCGCGTACACGAAAATCCGGATCCGGAAAAGCTGCGCGTATTCGCGCAGTTCGCGCGGCCGTTCGGCTACCGCATCGACCCCGGCAAGCCGGAGGATACGTTCCAGTTCCAGGCCGTGCTGCGCGGCGTGAAAAACGACCCCAGGCAGCGTATCCTGCCGACGCTGCTGCTGCGCTCGCTCGCCCGCGCGCGCTATGCGGACGATTGCATCGGCCACTACGGCCTCAAGGCGAAATTCTACCTGCATTTCACCTCGCCCATCCGGCGCTATCCCGACCTCGTCGCGCACCGGATGCTGCAAAAGGCGCTCGCCGGCGAAGCGTTCACCGCCGCCGACCAAAACGCGTGCGAGGAGGCCGCGGCGCAGTCCACCACCCGCGAGCAGGCCGCGGACAACTGCGAGCGCGATATCGACAAGCTGTTCATCGCGGCGTATATGAAGCCTTTCGTCGGCGAGGAATTTGACGCGGAGGTGTCCGGCGTGCAGGCGTTCGGCATCTTTGTCGCGCTGGAAAACGGCTGCGAGGGGCTGATCCGCATCGAACTGCTCACGGGCGATTACTACCAGTATGACGAGCAGCACATGGCACTGCAGGGCCGCCATACCGGCAAGCGCTTTACGATCGGCACGCCCCTGCGCGTGCGGCTGCTCGCCGCGAGCGAGGTGACTGGCCAGATCGACTTCGCGCCCGCCGAGGGGAGCCTCCCGACCGCCGATGTGCCTGCCGTTCCCCCTGCGCGGGAGCGCACGGACGAGCCGCGCGGGAACCGCGCCCAGCGGCGGCGCGGCGCACGCGGGGGCAAAAGCCGGAAAAAGCCACCCACGCGCAAACGCCGGTAGGCTCCGGCGTACCGGACGGGCGCGCCGCGCGCCCCTGTTATCTGAGAAAGGTTTGAAAAAATGCCCGCACTTGTTTTGGAGGGCGGCACGTTCCGCCCCATCTTTTCCTGCGGCGTGATGGACGCGCTGCTGGACCATGATCTTCTGTTCGACTATGTGATCGGCGTTTCCGCCGGCATCACCTACGCGGTTTCCTACCTGTCCCGCCAGCGCGGGCGCAATCTGGAGGTCCTGCGCCGGTACCGGAACGACAAGCGCTATCTGGGCGCGCGCAACCTGCTGCGCGACCATTCGGTATTCGGCGTGGATTTCGTATTCTCCACCATCCCAAACGAGCTGATCCCGTTCGATTGGGAGGCGTTCCACACCTACCGCGGGCGCGCGCTGGTCGGCGTAACCAACGCCCGCACCGGACAGGCGGAATATCTGGACGGGATGCGGCTTGACCGCCCCAGCACCATGCTGCGCGCAACCTGCGCCATCCCGATCTATTTCCCGCCCATATCCATCGGCAGCGAAACCTATTACGACGGCGGCCTGGCCGACCCAATCCCGATCCTGAAAAGCCTGCGCGACGGCAACCACAAAAACCTGATCGTGCTGACACAGCCGGACGCTTACCGCAAGGAGCTGACGTGCGGCACGCGGTTCGCCGCGCGCGCCCTGCACCATCGCTACCCCCGGCTGGCCGCAACCATGCTGTCCCGCCCCAAGCGGTACAATCAAACGGTGTGCTTCTGCCACAGGCTTGCGGCGGCCCAGCCGGAAAACACCGTGCTGCTCCAGCCCGCCGAACGGCTTGAGAGCTTTGAAAAGGATGTAAAAAAGCTTGAATGGGGCTATGAAATGGGGTATAATATGGCCTGCTCGCGCATGGAGGATATCCGGCGCCTGTTTGACTGAGGAACGCCGCCGCGCGTTTTTCATACAGCGCCGCACGACGCGGCGCAAAAGAAATGAGAGGGGATAAAAGAAAAATGCAGACAAACAGAATCATCCAGGTAGAGGACAAGGTGCCGCCCCGTCTGCTGGTGCCGCTGTCCATCCAGCATATGTTCGCCATGTTCGGCGCGTCCGTGCTGGTGCCGTTTATGTTCGACATCAATCCAGCGATCGTACTGTTCATGAACGGTATCGGCACGCTGCTGTTCATCTTCATCACCAAGGGCAAAGCGCCCGCCTACTTAGGCTCGTCGTTCGCGTTCATCGCTCCGGCGACGCTGGTCATCCAGAACTGGGGCTACCCTTATGCGCTCGGCGGCTTCGTGGTGGTCGGCCTGTGCGGCTGCGTCCTGGCGGCAGTCATTTACAAATGCGGCACCAAATGGATAGACGTGGTGCTGCCGCCTGCCGCCATGGGTCCGGTCGTCGCGCTGATCGGCCTCGAGCTGGCCGGAAGCGCCGCCTCCACTGGCGAGATCGTGGGGGACGGCGTGACCACCGCCTCGGTCATTACCTTCTGCGTCACGCTGGGCGTGGCGGTGCTGGGCAGCGTGCTGTTCCGCAAATTCCTGTCCGTTATCCCGATCCTGATCGCGATCCTCTGCGGCTATGCCGCCGGCCTTGTCACCGAGTATTTTGCCGGAGAGCGCGTGATCTTGGACGGCATTATCGCCGCTTTCCACCAGCCGTTATTCCAGCTTCCGAATTTCCAGGCGCCCAAGTTCGACCTGGAAGCTATCCTCATCATCCTGCCGGTGATCTTGGTCATTGCCAACGAGCACATCGGCCATCAGCTCGTCACCAGCAAGGTGGTCGGGCGTGACCTGCTGCGGGACCCCGGCCTGCACCGCTCGCTGTTCGCGGATAACTTCTCGACCATGCTGTCCGGCTTCATCGGCTCGGTGCCGACCACGACCTACGGCGAAAACATTGGCGTAATGGCGATCACCAGGGTCTACTCGGTGCGCGTAATCGGCGGCGCGGCTGTGCTTTCCATCATCTGCTCGTTCGTCGGCCCGCTCGCGGCGCTCATCCAGACCATCCCCGGTCCGGTCATCGGCGGCATCTCATTCCTGCTGTACGGCATGATCGGCACCTCCGGCCTGCGCATCCTGGTGGATAACCATGTGGATTACGGAAAAAACCGCAACATGGTGCTTACCTCGGTCATTTTTGTCACCGGCCTGTCGGGCGTAACGCTGTCGCTTGGCAACGTCGCCCTGTCCGGCATGACGCTGGCCGCCATCGTCGGCATGCTGATGAGCCTGCTGTTCTATGTGTTTGACAAGTGCAGGATCTCCAACGACCTGCAGGAATAATCTATAGTGAAAAAGAGTCCCGCTGCTCCCTGGGGGAGCAGCGGGACTCTTTTTTACTGCCGTTTCCTGCCGACTGCACGCGCCGCTTTTCTGACGATCTCCCGGGCGTTCAGCCGGTATTCCTCCTGCAGAAACCCGATCGCCCCGACTTGTCCAAAACGATCCTGTACGCCGACCATTTCAACTGGTATCGGACAATGCTCTGCAAGCACGCGCGCCACAGCCGCGCCCAGCCCAACCGTACAGTTATGATTTTCCGCTGTTACAATGCATCCGGTTTTCGCAGCCGACTGGAGCAGCAGCTCTACGTCGAGCGGTTTCCAGGTAAACATATCGATCACACGCGCCGATATCCCCCGTTCTGACAGAATCTCCTGCGCTTTAAGGGCCTCGTCCACCAAGAGTCCCGATGCAACAATCGTTACATCGTTTCCCTCGCGCAGAAGCACGCCTTTGCCGATCTCAAAATCCGCGCCATCCTCGTATATGCGCGCGGAATTTTTGCGCACCATGCGCAGATAGCTGACACCATACCACGCATACAGCTTTTTCAGTAGGTTAATAAACATCACATAATCAGACGGATCGAGGACTATTGCATCCGGCACTGCCAGATACAGAGCGCAATCCTCAAACGGCATGTGCGTGCCGCCATTATACGCCGCACAGATACCGGGGTCCGAACCGATCAGCTTGACATTCAGCTTCGCATAGGCCGCGGACAGGAACGCCTGATCAAACGCCCGCCGTGAGATAAAGGGTCCAAAAGAATGCACAAACGGTATCTTCCCTGCCGCCGACAGACCCGCCGCGATGCCGACTGCATTCGCTTCCGCAATTCCAGCGTTAATCACCTGCGCCGGATAAACCTTTGCGATCTCCGACGCTTTGCTGCAGCCAGCAAGATCACAGTCGATATGGACAACGGAGGAATCCTGCGCGATCAGCTCGACCATCGTCTGTGCATATCCGTCCCCGCCCATCCGCTCATCTATTTCATGTTTTCCCGCGATTCGATACTGCATACTGCCTCCTTTTCAAGCCTGCGCTGTCAGACGTTCCAGTTCACGCTGTGCAAATGCAAGCGTCTCATGCCACTGTTCCGCTGAAAAGCTGGAAAAATGCGCGCCAGTCTGCTCCGCCAGGGGCAATCCTTTCCCCTTGACTGTATTCAATATAATGCAGGCTGGCTTTCCGACGTTATGGTACGCGCGGTCTACTGCTTCATACACCTGCTCTACATCGTTTCCATCCCGTACCTCGGCCACATCCCAACCGCAGGCACGAAATTTTGCACCGATGCCTTCCCCATGACTCATTACTTCGCTGCACAGGCCATCCAATTGTCTTTTATTGTTATCCACCAGACATATCAGCCGGTCCAGTCCGTAATGCGCCGCAAATTGCGCACTCTCCCATACCTGGCCCTCGTCACACTCGCCATCTCCCAGTATGACAAACACATGATTGTCCCGTCCGTCAAGCCGGTTCGCGTAAGCAATGCCGACCGCCGCCGAGATACCCTGCCCGAGAGAGCCGGTCGTCATGTCTACCCCTGGGGTCTTGAGGCGGTCTGTGTGAGAGGGGAAATCCGTATGCGGCTGGTTCAATGTGTAGATATTCTCCAGAGGAAAAAAACCTTTCAATCCTAAAGCCGCGTATACTGCCGGCCCCGCATGCCCCTTGGACATAACGCACCAGTCGCGCTCCTCCCATCCCGGGTTCTGGGGATCGATTTTCATGATGCCGCCGTACAGCACAGCCAATGCCTCTGTAACCGACATAGTGCCTCCCGTGTGGCCAAAGCCCAGCGTTGCGAGTGCGCGTATGGTTTCTACCCGTATCTGTTGTGCAAAAACCTGAAGCTCCCTGATCTTATCCTCCTGCTGCATGAAACGCTCCTTTCCGTTATTCTTCCAGTATGCCACGCAGGAACCGACCGCCAGTCTGTGCATCGCACACCAGCTGCTGCAGCGTAGCGCCATGGCTCAAATCACGCCACACGCGGGTGCGTTTGGCATTAAAAGCCGTAGTCAGCACAAACGGCTCCATCACGACCGCACCAGCATAGCCGGCTTGACGCAGCGCCCGCCCAATCGCTCTCCAGTCCAGATTGGACGCGCCGACCCCCGGCACTCGCCGGTTGGATTCCCCCGCATGGAAGTGTCCCAGCCGGCCACTGACACCCGCGAAACAGATCGCGGCACAGGTATTATCCTCCTCAATATTCATGTGGTAAGTATCCAAATGCACCTTGGCGCGCGGGCTTCCCACCGCCTCGGCGAATGCCACTGCCTCCTGTGCCGTATTAAACAGAAATTGCTCGAACCGATTGACCACCTCAAAGCAGTAATCAATCCCTTCCCGCTCAGCGGCACGCAGGATCGGCTGCAGACTTTGGACCGCATATCCGCAGGCGCGCACTTTCTCTTCCTGCGCATCCCCCTCTGGCTGCGGCGCCCGCAGCCAGGCGGAGTAGTTGACCCCCGACCACAGAGTCATTTCCAGCTCGCTCATGCGTTCCAACACCCGGATACAGTATTCAATGCCCTTTCGGCGCGCCGCTTCGTCGCCGGAAGCAATGTCATTCGTTGCATCCAGGCCGCCGTTCAGCGTAAACCGTACGCCGCAGTCCTTGGCACGACGCAACAGCTTCTGACATGCTTCCGGCGTCATCCGCAGCAGACAAGCCGGATTGACTTCCAGTATCTCCAGTTCTGCCTGCGCGGTTAACTCCAGAATACGGTTTAAATCATCGGATGCTTCGGTTCCCCACCAATATCCCATGTGCAGTCCTATCTGATTTTTCATATTGATTCCCTCTTTGCCGCGCTATGAAGCGCCCAGCAGATTCGGCACCAGCATGACAATCCCCGGAATAAAGGTAAGTACCAGCAGTACGCCTACCAACGCCCCCATATAAGGCAGTGACTCCCGAATGTAATCCTCAATGCGACAATTGCAGATGCCGCAAGTTGTAAACATCTGACTGCCGAACGGTGGAGAAAAGCCCGCAATTGTCAGGTTGATACACATAACGATGCCGAAATGGATCAGATTGATACCCATAGACTGTGCGACCGGTACAAGCAGCGGTGCAAGCAGAATCATCGCCGCGCCGCCATCGAAAAAGCATCCAATGGCCAGCAGCAGGATGTTGACAATCAGTAAAAACAGGTATGGCGAATGGATACCATTGATGATCGCCTCAGAGATCATCATAGGGATGCGTTCCCAAGTCAGGTAAGCGGACAGCGCCTGCGCGCCCGCCAGAATGAACATGACACCGGCCGTTGCTGTCAGCGACTCCATGATGATTGCTTTGATATGCGCAAACTTTAGCTCTTTATAGATAAACGCGCCAACCAGGATTGCGTAAAGGATGGAGATAGCGCCCGCCTCGGTCGGCGTAAAAGCGCCAAAACGCAGGCCCATTACGATGCCGAACGGTACCATCAGCGCCCAAACTGCATCCAGCAGTGCGCGGCCAAATTCTCGGGGTGTGACACGCTCCGTACGCGAAGGGCGGTAATTCCGCTTTTTGGAGATTGCATAGTTTAGTATCATCAGCGTCGCCATGATGCAAAGACCCGGCAGGTAGCCCGCATAAAACATGCTTGCAACCGACACGTTGGACGCCGTAGAATACAGGATTAATACAATGCCTGGAGGAATGATCGGCGTAATACAGGCAGACGCCGCGGTAACGACGCAGGAATAGGCCTTTGAATAACCCATGCGTTCCATTTCAGGCACCAGCATCTTGCTTTCCATTGCCGTATCTGCAATTGCCGACCCAGATAGGCCTCCCATCAGAGTGGAAAGCACGATATTGACATGCCCCAGCCCACCAACCAGATGGCCAACCAGCATATCTGCAAGCACCATCAGCCGGTGTGTGATGCCGGAATAGTTAAAGATAACACCCGCACAGGTGAAAAACGGGATAGCGAGAAACACGAATGACGAATTTGCTGCCACCATTTTCTGGCACATCAGTAAAACGTTCATTGCATTTGGGCTGAAAACAAAATACAGGGCGGTAGCAATCAACATCGCAAATGCCACCGGTACGCGCATAAAAAACAGCACAAACAAAATTACAATCGGCAGCCATGTCCACAGTTGTTCCAAAACAGCTCCTCCTTTCCTACGACCGTTCTTCCAGAGCCGCCACTTCGGTTTCCTGCCCCCGAATGGTCTGAACCAGGAATTTCAGCGAATAACCCGCAAGACAAACCGCCGCCAACGGGATCGGAATATCAAAGAAAAAATAAGGGATATGCAGCGAGGGGCTTTTCCGCGTCCATGCAGACATCGCAAACTGCCAGCCCCAGACAACAAGCGCAACACAGATCGCCGTGATCAGCGCATAGTTCAAGATCAGCACCACACGGCGTGCTTTTTCCGGCAGAGCGTTTACCAATACGTCAATTGCCGTCAAACCCTGGTACCGGTAGACCACTACAACACCAAAGAAAACCGCCCAGTTGAACAGCATGTAGGTCACTTCTTCTGCCCAGTTGAATGAGGTGGCAAACAGAAAACGGCTGATAACATTTAAAGAAATCAGAACCACCATGCCCACCAATGAAACACCGCCAATGACCGATGCGACCCAGTTAACGGTATTCTCCAGCTTTGCTCCTTTCCGTTTCATACAATCATTATCCTCCCGTTTCTTTTTGTTGCGCTTTCAGATACGGCAAGGGCAGCGCCGGCTTGACAGCGCTGCCCTGTAACTGCCGTCATTTATTGCCGCGCGCTTCCTCCAGTACAGCTGTCAGTTCATCGTATACCCCCGGCGTCCAATCTGGGAACTTATCCGGAATGCTCTTTGCCGCCTCGATAAACTCAGTCTTGTCAATTGAGGATACCTGCACACCGGCATCGATCAATTTCTGCTTATATTCATCCTGTACGCCGCCAGACAACTCCAAGAATTCCTGCATATATTTCTGAGCGGTTTCATCCATCGCCGCTTTTGCCGCGTCTGACAACGTGCTATAAACTTCACTGGACATGACGATCGCTGTATAGCCCACCAAATGCTCGGTCTCGATGACATGCGACAGTACTTCATTCCACTTATTCGAATACATGACAGAGTACACACCCTCAGCCGCATCCGCCACGCCCTGGCTGAGCGCCTGGTAAGTTTCGCTCATGGCGATATTTGTCGGATTGCCGCCCAGCATTTCTGCCACAGCATTCCACATCGTCGTGGAAGCGCAGCGGATCTTGAGCCCGTTGACATCCGCACGGGAGGTGATATCTTTTTTCGTCAGCAGATTACGAGTCCCCTCATAATTCAGCGCGATCAAATGCAGCCCTTGAGCTTCCAACTCGGTACACATATCCTGGAATACCTCAGAATTCCATATCGCCATAATCTCCTCCGGCTTCTGGATCAGATACGGGGACATAATCGCCGCCATATCCGGTACATAGTTTGCCAGCCATGCCAGGTCGCAGTCCGCAACCACGCGTTCACCCAGCGCAGCCTGTTCGATCACGTCCGCTGTCGGACCCAGGCTCTCCGTGGTATATATCTCGCCGACGATCTCTCCATTTGAAGCAGCCTCCAGATCGTCAAAAAACCGGCCATACCACTCATACTGGGGATCGGTATTGGATTTGACCAGGTTGAATTTCAACGTGGTGGCTTCCGCCGCAGCACTCTGTCCGCCGCCCGGGTTTTCACCGCCCGGGTTTGCATTGCTGTCCGTTCCTCCTCCGCATGCGGCCAGGGAAAAAGCCATTATTGCTGCCAGCATTCCTGCGATCAGTTTTTTCATTCCTTTTTCTCCTCTCTTCTGCTGTAAAATTAATAGTTGGATGCTTTAATAGCGCTCTGCGCTTAAAAATACATTTTTCATTTTATGGGATACGCGTTCAGCCAAGTGATCCCTGCCGGCACCTATGTATTTCCGGTAATCAATTTGTTCCGGCGCTTCATGCAGATATTTTCTGATCGCACCTGTCATAGCAAGCCTGAGATCGGTGTCCACATTGATCTTGCAGACCGCAAGCCGAGACGCCTGTGCCAGCATTTCCTCAGGAATACCGATTGCTCCGCTGATGTCACCTCCCATTGCATTAATCTCCGCGATATCCTCCTGGTTAACTGACGATGCCCCGTGCAGTACGATCGGCAGACGCGGCATCAGCCGGCTGACCTGCTCCAGAATATCAAACCGCAGCATCGGCTTTTGTCCCGGTTTAAATTTGTAAGCCCCGTGGCTGGTACCGATGGCGATTGCGAGGGAATCCACCCCTGTCCGTTCGGCAAAGTCGCGCGCCTGCTCCGGATCGGTATAGAGTGACTGTTCCGCGCTCCTGCCATCCTCAACACCGGCCAGCGTTCCCAGCTCGCCTTCCACCGTGATGTCATACCGGTGCGCATATTCGCAGACGCTTCGCGTCAGCGCCACATTTTCCTCATAGGGAAGGTGGGAACCGTCGATCATGACTGAAGTAAAGCCAGCTTGAATGAACTCCTTGCAGGTCTCCAGATCTTCGCCGTGATCCAGATGCAGGGCGACCGGCACATCCGCCAGCCGCGCCGCGTTTTCCGCGATGCCGACGATATAGCCTAAATCCGCATATTGGCCCGTAAAGGATGATGCCTGTAGGATGACTGGCGACCGCTGTTCTTTCGCCGCCTTTGCAACCCCCTGGATCACCTCCATATTGTTGACATTGAATGCGCCGACCGCATAGTGGTGATCATAGGCATGCAGCAACATGTTTTTGGTATTGACAAGCGCTCTCAACTCTGTACTCTCCTTTCTCTACTGTGCAATATTTTCTACCAGGTGCCGGTTTTTCCGGATATATTGCCGGACACTTTCCACGTCCGGTACGCCGCCGACCGCACCGGGCGCCTGTATGGTATAGGAGGCGGCAGCCGATGCGAACAACGCGCTCTCATATAGATCGAGCGACAGAAGCTGTGCGGCTTCAAATCCCGCAACGAAGGAATCTCCTGCCCCCGTAGTGGAAGCGATCGATTCCACTGGAAACGCTGGCAGGAAAAACTCTTCCTTGAAATCCGTCATATAGCAGCCCTTCTCTCCCAGCTTAACGCCAAATACTGATAATCCGAACGGCTTGAGCACGTTCCGCATGGCTCGGACATCGGTCTCACCTGTGATCTGCACCGCTTCCTGGTAGCTCGGCAAAAAGATATCTGTATGGCGCAGGGTAGGCGCAATGCGTGGGAGCCATTCCCCTTTCCGGTTCCAAACCGTATCGACTACAGTTCTCACTCCATACTGTCTTGCTTTCTGAAACAGCGGCACGATCCCTCCGTCGTCCAGATTCTTCAGCCGGTAATGGCCGTTCAGGCTGAGCAGGCGTGCCTGCCGCAGCCACTCCTCCGGCACCTGCTCCGCGTAAAGCGTATCGAATATCTCCGTATTGGTCAGAAAATGCCGTTCCCCGTTCGGTTCAATCAAAGCGATACTGGTGCCAGTTGTTTGCCCGCCCCGTACTGCCAGCGAACGGATATCGATATGCCGTTCGTCCAGCCAGCGCCGAAGGAACGCGCCATTTGGATCATCCCCTACGACAGAGACAAGCGCGGTTTCCATACCGAGCGCCGCCGCGTTACAGGCTACATTGCAGGCATCCCCACCTGGCAGCATCTGTATCGTGTCTACCGGCGTTGCGTCCAAAGACAGCGCCTTTTCGGTCACCGGTTTGACGATGATATCGCACATTAACAGGCCAATACAGATAATATCCATTTCATCACTCATTTCCCGCTTCATAATATCGATTTTTATAGATTGGATCAAATTTTATCAAAAATATTTTTATAAATTGATCGATAATAAATCATCTCTCTCTTGTTTAACATTAACTTAACACATGCGATAATATTTGTCAATATTTCGATCAATATTTGACATATTTAAAAATATACAAACTTAACCTTTCCTTTTTGTATATTTAAATGATAATATTCATCTTTTTAATGATAATATTTGTTTCATTATTATTTATTCTCTTATTGACGAAAGTGGAAAGATAAGGTATCATAAAGGTAAATAACAAGGTCATCTTCCCTAAAAATCACGAAAGGAGATGTCTTAAATGGCCGTTCGCACTTCTCGTCTCGACCAAATGGAGGAATATATCCGTAAGCACGATTTTGTTCCTCTCGACGATTTATGTGTAGCATTCCAGCGTTCTAAAATTACGATCCGCCGCGATCTCTCCATGCTGGAGGAAAAGGGAGTGATAGAAAAGGTGTATGGGGGCGCGCGCCCCAGGCACCGCGATATCGGACGTCCCGTTGCGTCATTTACCGAGCGAAACATCTGTTTGACCGATCAGAAGCAATATATCGGTAAACTGGCCGCACAGCATGTCAACGACGGGGATACGCTTTACATCGATTCTGGTACTACCACACTGACCATGCTCCCTTATCTTGCTGAACGTTCGGTCACGATTTTGAGCAACAATTTATATGTGATCATGGAATGTATGAACTATCCCCAGATTAATGTAATCTCTTTCGGCGGCCGTCTGAACGTAAAAACCGCATCTTTAACCGTAGACGACCCCGCTGAGCTAAGTCGCTTCAATATCACAAAGGCTTTTATGGGTACAACCGGCATCAGCTTGCGAAGTGGTGTGACCGATACCTTTGTTGGGGAGAGTACGCTCAAAAGCACGATCACCAAGAACAGCCAGACACGGTATTTGTTGGCAGATCATACCAAATTCGAACTGGTGGCGGTTTCCACCTATGCACGCTTAAGCGATTTCGATTTTCTGGTCACCGACCTTGCACCATCACAGGAGTATCTGCAGTACTGCAAGGAGCACCAGCTCACCTGCTGTTATTAAACAAAAGCGTCCCCTGGCTTCCCTAAGGAAACCAGGGGACGCTTACTGCCATACACCCTATTCCTCCTGCTTATCCCGTGCAAGCAGGAAAATGGTGGACAAAATCAGTGCAAAGCCGATCAGGTCGGTCGGGCTGAAATCCGCTTTCATCCAGAGAACGGCAAGCACCGTCGCGGACACCGGCTCGATCGAGGAAAACAGGCTGCCCTTCTCGGGTCCGACCAATCGGATCCCCTCCAGATGCAGCGTGAACGCCGCGACCGAGCCGACCAGAACAACGACCGCGAGCGCGCTGACCGCCCCGGCGTCCAGCGTCACAGGCATCCGCCACGGGCGGAACAGGAAGGACAGCGCCGTGCCGCCGAGCAGCATGCCCCATGCTGTTACAAGCGCCGCACCGTATTTATGCAGCAGCGGCACCGGCTGCACCGCATAGATCGACATGGCTACCGCGCTCAGCAGCCCCCAGAACAGCGCACGGCTGGACAGGACCATCTCCCCCGGATGCCCGTGCGTCGCCAGCAGGAAGGTTCCGCCCACGGCCAGCAGGATGGACAGCACCTCAATGCCCCGTGGCGGGCGGCGGCTGCGGACCGATAGGTACACCAGGATCAGGACCGGCGAAAGATACTCCAGCACGGTGGCGGTCCCCGCGTTGGAGTATGTGATTGCGGAAAAATATGTATACTGGCACATGCTCATGCCCAGCACGCCAAACACCAGGATGCCGGCGGTGTCCTGCTTCCAGATGCGGAACACCTGCTTTTCGCCCCGCAGCAAGCATAGCAGCAGCAGGATCGCGCCGGCCGACAACAGGCGCACCGAAACCAGCCATCCGGTCGGTACGCCCTTTGCCTGCAGCAGGAACTGGCCGCAGGCGCCGGAAAGCCCCCAAAAGATACCGCCCGTCAGCGTCAGCAGCACGCCGCGCAGCATTTTATCCCGCTTCACACAGTTTTCCCCTTTCACAAAAAGACCTCTTGTGCAGATCACAAGAGGTCTTTTGGTTTTACGTTGCTACAGGACTGACTTACTTGTTGTCAACCTCAGCCATGTGCTCGATGAGCATCA
Organism: Agathobaculum faecis; assembly: GCF_014287995.1. NCBI lineage: Bacteria > Bacillati > Bacillota > Clostridia > Eubacteriales > Butyricicoccaceae > Agathobaculum > Agathobaculum faecis. Next base: position 36,917 of record NZ_JACOPL010000010.1, on the reverse strand, counting down.
GCAGCTTGTTGGAGTAGCCCCACTCGTTGTCGTACCAGGAAACAACCTTGACGAAGGTGTCGGTCAGCGCGATGCCAGCCTTCTTGTCGAAGATGGAGGTGCGCTCGTCGCCCAGGAAGTCGGAAGAAACAACGTCCTCGTCGGTGTAACCCAGAACGCCCTTCAGGCCGCCCTCGGAAAGCGGCTTCTCAGAAGCAGCCTTCATCGCCGCGCAGATCTCGTCGTAGGTGGCCGGCTTAGCCAGATTGCAGGTCAGGTCAACAACGGACACGTCCAAGGTCGGAACACGCATGGACATACCGGTCAGCTTGCCGTTCAGCTTCGGGTAAACCTTGCCTACCGCCTTGGCAGCGCCAGTGGAGGACGGGATGATGTTGCCGGAAGCCGCACGGCCGCCGCGCCAGTCCTTCTTGGAGGGGCCGTCAACGGTCTTCTGGGTGCCGGTGGTGGAGTGAACGGTGGTCATCAGGCCCTCGGTGATGCCGAACGCCTCGTCCAGAACCTTGGCGATCGGCGCCAGGCAGTTGGTGGTGCAGGAAGCGTTGGAAACAAAGGTCATATCCTTGGTGTAGGTGTCCTGGTTAACGCCCATAACGAACATCGGGGTGTCGTCCTTGGACGGGGCGGACATGATGACCTTCTTCGCGCCGCCGTCGATGTGCGCCTGCGCCTTTTCCTTGGTCAGGAAAACGCCGGTGGACTCGACAACGTAATCAACGCCGTCCTTACCCCACGGGATGTTCTTGGGATCCATCTCAGCGTGGAAAAGAACCTTCTTGCCATCCACGGTGATGGAGTTGTCGTCATACTCAATGGTACCGTCATAGCGGCCGTGCATGGTGTCGTACTTGAGCATGTACGCCATGTAGTCCGGCGTCATGAACGGATCGTTTACCGCTACGAATTCGATATTCGGGTTCTTCAGACCAGCGCGGAAAACCATACGGCCGATACGGCCAAAGCCATTGATACCTACTTTAATAGCCATTTGCAGTGTTCCTCCTCAATTTTGACAATTATCTTCTTGTCGATGGCTTTATTATACACTATCTGGACGATATGCCGCAAGGTGTAATATTTGTGAAATTTTTGTCATTATATTCTGGGTTTTTGTACATTTTTCTTTGCAAAGCGGTCCCGTCTGGTGGTATAATAGAAGCATCATACAAAATATAGTATTGCAGTCCGTAAGCAGCCTTATACCCACAAAGAAACAGAAAGATCAGCGATTCGGAGGATAGAGATGGCGGATACATTTTTCTCTCAGCTTGACAGCGCGGCTCTGCGCGCCCTGCTGAACCGTACCGCGCTGCACGACGCAGCATTGCTCACAGTAGGACCGACGCTATATATTGAGGCCTGCAACGACGCCGCGGCGCGCCTGACCGGCCTGCACCCGCTCGAACGCATCGACCAGCTCTTGAGCGGCGCCTCCGCCGGCGCGCTGCGCGACTGCATCGTGCAGCAGGCACCGCGCACCGTTTATGAGGAGCTGGACGGCGCCGAATACCGCCTGGAACTGCTGCCGCACCGCGGCGGCGCGCTGCTCGCGTTCCTGCACGACAACCGCTCCTCTTACGACGGGAGCCTGCGCGTACTGCACGCAAAAAGCGCGCAGTATCTCGGCACGCTTTTCGCCTGCGCAGAACAGGTGCAGGATCCCGCTCTCGCGGCCGAGCTGCGCAAGCAATGCCTGCGTATGCACCGCATACTAACCCATTCCGATTTCCTGCACGACCCGCCTCTCACCGAGCAGCTCCGCCTATACCGCACCGACCTCGTGGCTCTCTGCCAGACGGCCGCGGCCAATGCGGTGCTGTACGGCCCGTCGCACGGCACCAAAAACATCACCGTACACGCGCCCGATTTCTGCGACGCGCTGATCGAGCCGCAGCTGATCCAAAAGGCTCTATACAACCTTCTGTCCAACGCGCTGCACGCGTCCCCCGCGGGCGGCGATATCGTCCTTACCCTGACCGACGACAGCAGCTTTGCGACCATCACGGTTGCGGATCGCGGCCCCGGCCTGGATGCGGAGCTGTTTGAAGCGCTCCTGACTGGCTGGGAGCGGCAGGTTTCGCTGGACGATTACCTTTCCCTGGCGCGCTGCGGCGCGCCGCTCGGCCTCGGTCTGCCCCTGATCCAGCGCATCGCGCAGGCCCACGGCGGCAGCCTGCTCCTGTCCCCGCGGGAGGGCGGCGGAAGCGAGCTGCACATGAGCATCGCCCACCTGCCGGCCGCGCTTGCGGATAACAACCTGCGCGCGCCGATGATTTTGGAGGAGGGCTACTCGCTCGAAGAGATCGAGTTTTCCATCTTTGACTGACTGCCTCGGCACAGGCAAAAAACCGCCGTATCCACCCGGATACAGCGGTTTTTCTTTTGGGGTTGTCTTACCGGCCGGCATCCGAGGCGATGTTTCTCAAAACCTGCGCCAGTTCCGCGCGAAGCACATTGCCCTGCGGAGCGAACGAACCGTCCGTGTTGCCGTTCATCAGCCCATTCTTCAGGCAGAACGCAACGCTGTCCGCCGCCCAATCCGAGATCTGCGAAGCGTCGGTGAACTCCTGCACGGCCATGCCGTCGCCCGGCACAGTTTCGGTCAGGCCGTTCTCCTCCAGCAGGCCGAGGTAGCGCGTCAGCATCGCCGCGAACTCCTCGCGGGAAACCGTTTTCCCAGGGCGCAGGCGTTTCTCGTCGTCGCCGGTGAGGATGCCTGCGTCAAAGCAGAAAGTCATCGCCAGATAGTAGTCCTGACCGATATCCGCGTAGTCGGCCATCTCGCGGATGCCCATGCCCGCGGCGCCCGCTGTCAGCTTTTCGTCCCTGTTTTTGGCATCACGGTAGAGCGCGTCCGCAACCGCCTGACGGCTGACCGCGTGCAGCGGCCAGAAGCCCGCGTCCACCGGCGCGGCAAGATCCATCAGTCCCTGCTCCAGCACATAGTGGACCGCCGGCGCATACCACGCGGTATCGGCCACGTCGGCCGGCAGGGCAGTCTCCAGCCCATCCACCACCGTATTGGCGCCCGTATCCTCCGCCACGTCGGACGCGGTGTCCGCCGCCAGTGCGGTGGCCGACATGGACAGCACCGTCGCGCCGGTCAAAAAAAACGAAAGCACCTGTTTGAATGTCATTTTTATAAATCCTCCTTTTGGAAGCTGTTATTTTCCTTAGCTGCTCCCTATTATAACACGGCGTCCCGCGCCCGCCTGCAAAATGTAACAGAGGTGTAATAAAGACGGCGGCCGGTATCCGGCCGCCGTCTTGTGCGTTTTCCGTCTCAGTCCTTATAGAACGCCCCGAAGCCCTTGTAGGCCATATACAGGTCGAGCTTGGCGATCACCTCGAACGGCGCGTGCATGGAAAGCACGGGTACGCCCGCGTCCACCGTATCGATGTTGCGGTTGGCCAGGTACATCGCCACTGTGCCGCCGCCGCCCTGATCGACCTTACCGAGCTGGCCTGTCTGCCAGACCACGCCCGCCTTGTCAAAAATGCAGCGGATGCGCGCCATCAGCTCGGCGGTCGCGTCCGACGTGCCGGACTTGCCGCGCGCGCCCGTATATTTGACCAGCGCAAAGCCGCAGTTGGCGCGGGCATCGTTGCGCTTTTCAGACACCTCAGGGAAGTTGGGGTCAAAGGCGTTGCATACGTCTGCGGACAGGCACACCGAGTTTTCATAGCATTCCTCCACCAGCGCGCCCTGCGCGCGGCACAGGTCGGCCATGAAAGTATCGAACGCGCGCGACTGCATGCCGGTTACACCGTCCGAGCCGGTTTCCTCCTTGTCCACCAGCAGGCAGACGCAGGTGTGCGCGGGCGTGGTTTTGAGATCGAGCAGCGCGGTCGCTGCGGTGTAGGAGCACACGCGGTCGTCGTGGCCGTAAGCGCCGACAAACGAACGGTCAAAGCCAATGTCGCATGCGGGGAAAGCAGGCACGCAGCACAGCTCGGCGGAGAGGAAGTCCGCTTCCACCATGCCGTACTGCTTATTCAGGTATTCCATGACCGCAAGTTTGATCTTCTCGCCGCATTTCTCGTCCACGGTCTCGCTCGGCACCGAGCCGACCAGCACGTTCAGGCCCTCGCCTTTAACAACCTCGGTCGCCTTTTTGGTCATCTGCTCAGAGGCCAGATGGGGCAGCAGATCGGTGATGACGAACCTGGGGTCCTCCGGCTTGTCGCCGATGCGCACCTCGACTGTTTTCATTTGCCCGTTGTGGCAAACGCACACCACGCCGCGCAGCTCGAGCGGAATGGCGGTCCACTGGTACTTTTTGATGCCGCCGTAATAGTGGGTCTTGAAAAAGGCCATGCCGCCGTCCTCGTACAGCGGCACAGTGCGGATATCCACACGCGGCGCGTCCAGATGGGCAGCGGTCAGACGCACGCCCTCCTTGAGGCTCTTTTTGCCGATCACGGCCAGCGTGATCCCTTTGTGACGGTTGACCTGGTAGAGCTTGTCGCCAGGCTTGACGGTATCATCCCGCGTCCATGCGCGGAAACCCTTGGCCTCCGCCAGACGAACCATTTCCTTGACCGCGTCGCGCTCGGTCTTGGCTTCGTCCAGAAATTTCTTGTAGTCCCCGGCATAGGACTGGATGTTCTTTTTGTCGCTGCCGGTCAGCCGGTCGAAGCCGGTTTTCTTGTCATAAAAAAGCTGTTCAGAGGTCATTTTCGTTCTCCTTTGCTCAAAATGGTATATAAAGCATCGGTTTCCCGCCAGAGCGCGGCGAGGTCGCCGTTGTTTTCCAAGATATGGTCGCAGCGGGCGCGGTAAAAGCCATCGTCCGGCTGGGCAAGGATGCGCGCGCGCGCGGCCTGCTCGGAAATGCCGTCGCGGGCCATCACGCGCCGCACACGCGTTTCGGTATCCGCCAGCACGCCGACCGTCTTTTCGCACAGATCGTCCGCGCCCGCCTCAAACAGGGTCGGCGCGTCGTACAACACGATCGGGCAGGCGGCCTGCGCCTGTATGGCCGCGCGCGACGCGGCGCGGATATAGGGGTTCGTGATACGGTTCAGCTCGCGCAGCCGGTCGGGATCGGAAAATACGAGCCGCGCCAGCTTCGGGCGGTCGAGCGCGCCGGTTCCATCCAGCACGCCGCCGAACGCCGCGTCCAGCGCCGCGAGCATCTCGCGGTTTTCCGCACACAGGCGGCGGTAGACCGCGTCCGCGTCCACCCAGCCCGCGCCCTGTTCGCGCATCCGCGCGGCGACCGTGCCTTTGCCCGTGCCGCTGCCGCCGGTCAAGCCTATGATTTTCATTATCCCACACCCCCTGGCTGGATATGCACCCCACTCAAAGCTCGATCACCGCGAAACCCGCCGCCTTTTTAATGCGGTTTGCTACCGCCAACCCCAGCCCCTCGTCAGACGGACACTGCGCCCAGATCTGCCGGACGTCGGTTTCGTCGAACGCCCGCAAGCGGTCGAACACCTCGCGCGCCTGCGCCGCGAGGTCGGCTTGGGAGCCGAAGCACTCCACCACGCAGGTAGGGAAGCACTCCCTGTATTCATCAAAGCACAGCACACCAGTGGGGCCGCTGATATGCTCTTTAATATACTGCGCCGTGTGTTGTGGGTCGCCCCGCACAACCGTTACCGGCGCTTTCGGGGCATAGTGGCGGTATTTCATGCCGGGCGCGGACACCCTGACCTCATCCCCTATCTTCTCATACAGCGCGCGGTCGACCTCGACCTCGCCCAGCACGGCGCGGAGCTGTTCGAGCGTCACGCCGCCCGGCCGCAGCAGGCGCGGCTTGTCCAGCGCGAGGGTGACGACCGTGGATTCCACGCCCACGCCGCACGGCCCGCCATCCAAAATCGCAGCGATCTTGCCGTCCAAATCGCACAGGACGTGTGCCGCCGTAGTGGTCGAGGGGCGGCCGGAGGTGTTTGCGGAGGGGGCGGCCAGCGGCACGCCCGCCGCACGGATGAGCGCGCGCGCCAGCGGGTGCGACGGAAGACGGATACCCACCGTGTCCAGCCCGCACGATACCTCGTTTGGAATGCAGCTCCCTTTGGGTACGATCATGGTCAGCGGCCCGGGCCAGAACGCTTCGGCCAGCGCCACTGCCTGCGGCGGCACCGCGGGACACAAATCGGAAATCTGATTAAAATCCGCGATGTGGACGATCAGCGGATTATCTTGCGGCCGTCCCTTGGCGCGGAAGATTTTCGCCACCGCTTCCCCATTCAGGGCGTTTGCCGCCAGCCCGTACACGGTTTCCGTGGGCATCCCCACCACTTCACCCCGCCGAATCAGGTCTGCGGCGATCCTTATGGCATCTTTATCAAATTGTGGGGAAAGTATGCTTGTTTTCATCAATTACACTTCCATCAGTGGGAAATTTAATGCTCCAGTGTGCGGTCCGTTCCTGTGACGCGACCATTTTGCAGGTAAATATCCAGGGTGGACTCGTCAAACGGCATGTCAATGATGTAGGCCAGCAGCTCCGGCGAGTCGGTATAGTCCGGCGCGGTCTTCGCCCAGTTTTCCGCGGTAAAATCGCGCGGCACGCCGAGGCCAAGGCCGAAAAAGCCGTTCGCCTGCCAAACGCCCCCGCCCAGCAGCAGCACGCCCGCGAACAGCAGGATACTCCCCGCCAGAAACACCAGGATGCCGAGCAGCGTCAGCCCAAGGCCGGAATACAGCGCCAAGTCCCATAGCGATCTCTCCTGCCCTCATTATAGCAGCGGCAAAGCGGAGATTTGTAACCGCGCTGTTAAATCGCGAAAAACGGCAGCGCCAGCAGGCCGACGGGCGCGTCAATCACGCCCGTATAGATGCCGACCGCGATCAGCAGCGCACCGGCCGCCAGAAAGATCAGCTTGCGGGTCAGCTTCAGGAGCAGCAGCACAATGTTGATCAGCACCAGCGCGCCGCCCACCACCAGCCATGGCGCGGACTGCCAAAGGGCAGAAATTTCGTTCATTGGGATTCTCCTTTCCAGGGATCATGCTTCGCCCTGCGCCTTGAGCTTTTCAGCCGTGTCGGCGGCGATCAGGGCGTCGAGTATCTCGTCCATATCCCCGTTCAGGAATTGGTCGAGCTTGTAGAGCGTCAGCTTGATGCGGTGGTCGGACACACGGTTTTCCGGAAAGTTATAGGTGCGGATGCGCTCCGAACGGTCGCCCGTGCCGACCTGGCTTCTGCGGTCCGCGGCGATCGCGGCCTTCTGCTTTTCCTCCTCGGCTTCGTACAGACGGGCGCGCAGCACGCGCAGCGCCTTATCCTTGTTCTTGTGCTGGCTGCGCTCGTCCTGACATTCGACCACCGTGTTCGTCGGGATATGGGTCACGCGGATGGCCGAGGATGTTTTATTGATATGCTGGCCGCCTGCGCCGGATGACCGGAACGTGTCGATGCGCAGGTCCTTGGGGTCGATGTAAAAATCCACCTCCTCGGCCTCGGGCAGCACGGCCACCGTGGTGGTCGAAGTGTGTACGCGGCCCTGCGACTCGGTTTCCGGCACGCGCTGGACGCGGTGTACGCCGCTCTCAAATTTCAGGCGGGAATACACCTTATCGCCCGCCACGCGGAACACGATCTCCTTATAGCCGCCCAGCTCGGTTTCGGACGCGCTCATCACCTCGGTCTGCCAGCCGCGCTTATCCGCGTACATGGTGTACATGCGGTACAGGTCGGCGGCGAACAGAGCGCTTTCCTCGCCGCCCGCGCCGCCGCGGATCTCGACAAAAATGTTCTTGTCGTCATTCGGGTCCTTGGGCAGGAGCAGGAGCTTCAGCTCGTCCTCCAGCCGCGCGATATCAGCCTTGGCCTGCTGCAGCTCCTCCTGCGCCAGTTCCTTCATATCCGGATCGGACAGCATATCCAGCGCGTCCTCCTGCGCCCGCCGTGCCTTTTGGCAGGCGCGGAACGTCTGGATGATCGGTTCCAGCTCGTTGCGCTCCTTGAGGAGCTTGGCCGCGCGGCTGGGGTCGTCATACAGGCCCGGCTCGGCGAGACGGGCCTCCAGCTCGTCCATGCGCTGCGCAAGAGCGTTCAGTTTGTCAAACATAACAGGTTCCTTTCCGATTCCGCCGCCTTACGCGGCCGGTATATCCTTTCCCGTGCCGCCCTGCCACCTGCCGGTGAGCATCAGCCCCAGGATGGAGCAATACTCCCGACAATGCACCGCCACGCGCTGCGCCGGATAAGGCGTCGGCGCAGGGATGCCGGCCGCGTCCAACCCACCGCGCACCATCAGCACGCGGGCGCGTGCAAGGTGGTAATCGCTCGTCACCACCGCGGTCCTGTGTCCGTCCCCGATCAGGGCACGGGCGTTTTCAATGTTCTGTATCGTATTGTTGGATTCGTCCTCGAGCAGCAGACGGTCCGCGTTCATGCCTCTGGCGGTCAGGTAATCATACATCGCCTCCGCCTCCGGACACGGCTCGTTGCTCCCCTGCCCGCCGCACAGGATGGCGGTAGCCTCGGGGTGCGTCTGCAGGAAATCATACGCCGTATCCAGCCGTGCGGCCAGCGCCGCGGACGGACGGCCGTCCTCATACACCCGCGCGCCCAGCACCAGCAGGTAATCCGCGTCTCCGGCTTCCGGATCGGCGCGCATCCCGTGCAGGATGACGCCCTGCACCGCGACGAACGATACTACGAACAAGCCGAACAGCACACGTCCCACAACGGACAGCACGCGGCATACCCTGTGCCGCTCCCGCAGGCGCAGCATCAGCCATTCGCCCGCGCAGCCGGCGGCCAGCGTAAGGAAAAACACGCCGCCGAACCGCGAGGGCGCCCAGGGTAGCTGCACCACGCCGCCCGCAGCGAACACCGCCGCCAGCGCGAGCCAGATCTTCCGTTCGCTCATTGCTGCAGCTCCTCCAGCTCGGCGGCCACGGCCTCCCATTCGTCCATTTTCGCGGCGAGCGACTCGTCGCATTGCTCCTTTTTGGTCATCAGTTCGAGTAGCCGCGCCGAGTCCGAGGACGCGTCGATCATCTGCTGCTCCAACTCGGCCGACTGCAGCTCGAGCTGGGAAATTTCACGTTCGAGCGCGCTGAGCTGCTTTTGCAGGTTTTTGGTGCCGCCGGTGCGCTTGGGTTTTTCCGGCGGACGGGGTACGTCGTCCAGCGTCGGCGCATCGGGCTTTTTCCGCCTGGGGGCCGGCGGGGAGGCAGGCGCCTCGGGCAGCTCGCCCCGTTCACGGAATTTCAAAAAGTCGGAATACGAGCCGATGAAGTCGGTCAGCCGCCCGTTTTCCAGATACAGCACGCGGGTGGCGAACCGCTCGACGAAGTACCGGTCGTGCGAGACGAACAGCAGCGTGCCGTCGAACGCCTCCACCGCCTCTTCGATCCACTCGCGGCTGGCAAGGTCGAGGTGGTTGGTCGGCTCGTCCAGAATGAGGAAATTCAGGGGGTCGTACATCAGCTCGCACAGGCGCAGGCGGCTTTTTTCGCCGCCGGACAGCATATCGACCGTTTTCATCTGCGTTTCGCCCGTGAACTGGAACGAGCCCAGCCGGTTGCGCGCGACCTGCATGGACACGTTCTTGTCATAGATCAGCGTGTCGATCAGGTTGCGGTGCGGGTTGGCGAAATGCACCTGCTGTGGCAGATAGGCAGGCTTCAGGCCCACGCCCTTGCGGATCGTACCCTCGTCCGGCGTTTCCTCCCCCAGCAGGATCCTGAGCAGGGTGGTCTTGCCCGCGCCGTTTGCGCCCAGCAGGGCGACTTTCTCGCGGTTGCGGATGTTGAAGCTGATACCGTGTAATATTTCACGCCCTTCATAACTCTTTGTAATATCCCGAACCTTTAACACTTCTTCGGTCTCGTAGTTCGGGTCGCCGAAGGTGACGGTCAGCTTTTTGTCCTTTTTCGGGCGGTCGGTTACGGTCATGCGCGCGATGCGCTTTTCGATTGAGGCGGCGCGCTTGGCCAAATGCTCGGTGCCGTGCTCGTGCATGATGCGGGCGACCGCTTCCAGCCGTTTTTTCTCGGCCAGCTCGTGCTCGTGATGCTTGAGCTGTTCCTCGCGGCGGCGTTCGCGCTCGACCGCGTAATAGGAGTAGTTGCCGTTGTAGAACTCGCAGGTGCAGTCGTGAATCTCGATCACACGGTCGCAGCACTGGTCAATGAACCAGCGGTCGTGCGAAATAATCATCACCGTGCCGCGATAGGACTCGAGGTAACTGCCCAGCCAATCGACCGCGTCCATGTCCAGATGGTTGGTCGGCTCGTCCAGCAGCAGAATGTCGGTCTGCTCCAGGATGATGCGCGCCAGGTTGATGCGCGTCTTTTCGCCGCCCGAGAGCAACGCGAACGGCTGCGCGCGCATGGCTGCGGGGATTTCCAGGCCGTTGCACACACGGTCGATCTCAAAATCACGGTTGTAGCCGCCGAGGAGCTCCAGACGGGTTTCAAGCTGGGCGTAGCGTTTGAGCAGCGAGGCGTCTTCCGGCTTGCGGGCCATCTCATCGGTCAGCGCGTCCATCGCGGCGGCGACCTCGTCGGATTCGCGGAAAGCCAGGCGCAGCACATCCTCGACCGTGGATTCCGGCGGGAAATCCGGCATCTGGTCGATCACGCCCGCGTTCTTGCCCGCGCCAAGCGAAACATGCCCCCCGTCATAGGGCAGGCGGCCGGTGAGGATGTTAAGCAGGGTGGTCTTGCCCGCGCCGTTCGCGCCCAGAATGGCGACCTTTTCCCCTGGCTGGATATCAAAGGAAATATCCTGTAGGATGAGGCGGTCGCCGTAATATTTGGTGAGATTTTGTACGGAAATGTCAGCCACAGCCGCGGCTCCTTTCAAATATCGGGATAAATGGATATATACCGTTTTATTATAACACAAAAGATAGATAAGGGAAAGCCTCTCCCCCGCATTTTACCGCTCAACAACGCATCGACGCACCGTAGAACGCCGCTAATACTGCCTCAACTTTGCGTCGGTTGCACCAGGCTGTCTGATACGGTATACTTTTCCCCAAAAGGAGGATATAGCAATGGATGCAATAAAAACAGGCGTTTTTATCGCCGCGGTACGTCGGGAGCGGAACATGACACAGGCAGAGCTGGCGGCCAGGCTGCATGTGACTGATAAAGCGGTCAGCAAGTGGGAACGGGGCGCGGGCCTGCCGGATATCAGCCTCATCGAACCGCTTGCGGCGGCGCTGGACGTCAGCGTGCTGGAGCTGATGCAGGGACGGCGAATCCCCGCCGAGACTGTCCGCCACACCGAGGCCGCAGAGGTGCTGACTGACATCCTCGGGATGGCAAAGCACACACGGGCAGACAAGCGCAGCCATCTCAAGCAGGCAGACCGATTTCTGTCCAGACTGCTCGAAGCCATTGGCCTGCTGTTCCTGCTGTGCTCGGTATATTGCAGGACACAGCTCCAAACGCCGATACCGCTTTGGCTCACCATCAGCGCCCTAGTCCTTGCGGCAGCCGTCCTGCTTGCCAAATGCGTCTTACATCGGGCGGTGGGAAATCAGACATAATAAAAACGAAACAAACCCCCGGAACAGCTTTTCCGGGGGTTTTATCAACAAACAGGGATCAAAACCGCATTAGCGGGATCTGGTGCGGCTCCGCCTCGCCCGCCGGCAGCAGCATGGACGTAATATCCGGCCGCGCCGTTTCAATAAAGTTGACGCCGCTGCGGATCAGCCCTGCCAGCGTGCGCTCGTCATTTGTCGGCAGGCTCATGGTGAACAGCCCCGCCCTCCGGCAGGCCGAGAGCAGCGCCGGCGTCAGGTCGCCCGCCGCCGCGCGCAGGCCGAACAGGCCGGTCGTCTGCGCCGCGCGCACCAGCGCGTCTATATTGTCCGGCAGCGCGGGCAGCTCGCCCATGATGTGCAGGTCAGGGTTAGCGACTGCGATGCGCGCCGCCTCCACCAGGCCCAGGCCGACAAAGATCGTATTGTCCAGCCATTCGGAATGGCGCAGGGTGATGCGGAGCTGCGGCAGAAGCGTCTGGTTATGTACCGTGATCGCGATTTTTGCCCGGCAGGTGCGCGCCAGCTCGATCGCCTGTCCGGCGGGGACAAGCTGCGGTGCCGCCTGGTGCAGCTCCGCGTAGCTGTAATCCGTGATGCTCAACCGCGTTCCGTCGTTCGCCACGCAGTACCCGTCTGACGACAGCACCGCGATACCGTCCGCGGTCATATCAACCGACAGACAGCAGCCTTTTGCGCCCTCCTCATTCCCTGCCAGGATGGACTCCAGCCCATCCGGCTCGGTATCCATACAGCCGACCGCGGAAAGGACGAAAATCTCTTTGTTGGTATAATACAATACCATTCCCCTTCTTTCCGTTTACAGGGTTTCAGGCGCCTCGTACGCCACGCCCAGCGTATCGACGGTCACCTTGCGCATGCGCTGCTCCTGGCGCGGACGGTCGTGCCAGTCGCGCGGGGCGTTCACGATCCCGTCGACCACATCCATGCCCTCGGTCACCATGCCGAAAGAGGCGTACTGGCCGTCCAGATGCGGCGAATCCTCGGTCATGATGAAGAACTGGCTGCCCGCGGAATCCGGCACCGCGGTGCGCGCCATGGACAGCACGCCGCGCGTGTGGTTCAGGTCGTTCTGGAAGCCGTTGGCGGTGAATTCGCCGCGGATTTCATAGCCCGGGCCGCCCATTCCGGTGCCTTCCGGATCGCCGCCCTGGATCATAAAGCCCGGAATAACGCGATGGAAGATCGTTCCGTCATAAAAGCCCTTCTGGATCAGCGAAATAAAATTGCGCACCGTATTCGGCGCGACCTCGGGATATAGCTCCGCGCGGATGATACCGCCCTGTTCCATTTCAATCGTAACGATAGGATTGCTCATTACCATACTCACTCCATTATTACCGCGAATTTGCGGATATTCATTTATATTGTAGCAAATTTCCACGCAAACAGCAAGACATGTTTCCATAATGAAACTCTGTGCCGCAGCACGCCCTTTCCGGCGGACGAAATCCACTTTATACACAAAGCTTTCCACCATGCATTGGGGATAACTCTGTGTACAAAGTGGATAACTTCCGGTATTTACTTGTAAAAGCTGCCTGTTCTACCGGATCCGCTGTTTACAGTCTGTAATATTTCCCTGCTCCGCGCGGGCCGCGCATGAAAACCACCACCGCGAAGCATACTCTACCGTAGGGATTTTTATATCAAAAAGGAGGAGCGATATGGCGGAGGAACACCCATCCATCCAGGCGCCGGAAGAAAATAATATTATGGAGACCGGCTCGATCACGGCTAAAACCTCGCGCGGCACGGTCCACTGCATCACGATCGTAGGCCAGATCGAAGGGCATATGGAGCTGCCCGCGCAGAACAAAACCACAAAATACGAGCATCTGATCCCGCAGATCACTGCGGTAGAGCAGGCGGAGGAGATCGACGGCATGCTGATCCTGCTCAACACCGTGGGCGGCGATGTGGAAGCCGGCCTGGCGATCGCCGAACTGATCGCGGGCATGACCAAGCCGACGGTCTCGCTTGTGCTGGGCGGCGGCCATTCGATCGGCGTACCGCTCGCCGTGGCTGCGAAAAAGAGCTTTATTGCTGCCTCCGCCGCCATGACCATCCATCCGGTGCGCATGAACGGCACCATTATCGCCGTGCCGCAGGCCTTTGAATACCTCGCCAAGATTCAGGAGCGCATCGTGGATTTCATCACCACGCACTCGCGCATTTCCGCCGAACGGCTGCAACAGCTCATGCGCGAGACCGGACAGCTCACTGCGGACGTAGGTACGGTCATCTCCGGCAAGCAGGCGGTCACGCTCGGCCTGATCGACGAGGTGGGTACCCTGTCCGGCGCGCTCGACGCGCTTTACCAGATGATTGGCCAAGCAAGGGAAACGCATCCGTAACGCCCGCGTTTCGGAAAAAGCGAACAAGAAAGGCCTCGTCCCTATCGAACGAGGCCTTTTACTTCCAGATCTCCATAGATTCTCTTTTCTCAGCAGGATATTTCCCGCTGTCCTTTTTTATTTTTTGCTGTCCGCTTTTTCATCCTACGTTCACGGGAACCGCCCGGCTGCGGTTCTTCGGGTAATGAACACATTTCGGTTTGTTACCTTAACTACATTCAGGAACTCTATATCAAGTCAGATTTTGAAATGCGTCTCTTCCTGGCGGGCAATCGTTCGATTCTATTCCTGTATGCCCGAACCATTTTCAGCAGGCTTTGATATGATCTCTGTCCTGTGCTCTGGTCCGCTTTTGCCGCATCATACTCATCAGTATGCCCATCGGCCTTTTTTCTTGGATGCGCACTATTTTTGGCGATTACAGGTATCGTACTGATCAATTTTCATATTCGCCAACGCATTGCTTCAGGGTTCTTTCATGCATGAACCTTACTTTCCTGCTGCCTCGATCCGCTTACATCGTCAGTATGCTTTCACGGATATATTTTCACGAGGATAGCTTCCTCACAGGTGCCGTTCCTTACTATCAGAAGCCGATCGCGCTTTTCAGGCGGTTCGTTTTTTTGATTTGGAACTCGCTCTTTTTATAAATAGCTATCACCTTGATCGTTTCGGTCACAGCGCCGCGGCGAGTCCCGCGAACTGGTAGGATGTTTCTTCTGATACCATTGGACTCACCCCTTTCTCCGGTATCATTTGGCTTTGTACGCCAACCCTTCAGAATAAGAATGGGTTCTCGCCCTTTGTAAAGCCCCTGCTTTACGTCCCTTGGTGTTTGCCCTTTTCTTTTCTGTGACATTATAATATCATCAACCTTGCACAACGTCAAGCATTATTTTATGTTTTTTCATGGTTATATTAAACAAAACATTCTTGTCCTTTTCAGCGTTTTCCCTCTTCCCACGCTTCCGCTGATTTGCTATAATTGTATTGTTGGGTGCGTTTCGGCCCCAGCCGGAAAACGTACAGCAAGCAGCATTCGCATGGGGGTCGTTGGACCCCCTTTTTTTGAGGGAGGTTTTCTCGTTGGATATTTTCAGCTTCTATATGCCCACCCGCCTGTTTTTCGGCAACGGCGCCGTGCGCAAGCTCGCCAAAGCGCGCCTGCCGGAGGGCTGCGGCCTGATTATCACCGGCGGCACGTCGACCACACGGCTCGGCTATGTCGACCGTGTGGCCGACGTGCTGCGGCAGGCCGGACACGAAACGGCTGTTTACAACAAGGTACAGCCCAACCCGACCATCGAAGGGGTGCGAGAGTGCGCGGCGCTTTGCCGCGCGGCGCACATCTCATTCATCGTCGGCCTGGGCGGCGGCTCCTCGATCGACACGGCCAAGGCGGCCGCTGTCATGGCCACCAACGACGGCGACTGGTGGGACTATGTCCACGGCGGCACGGGCGGCGGCAAGCGCATCGCCAACGCCGGTTTGCCGGTGGTCGCCATCCCGACCACTGCGGGCACAGGCACCGAGGCAGATCCGTTCACGGTCATCACCAACGGCGAGGAAAAGATCGGCGGGGGCGGCGAAAAGTGCTTCCCCGCCATCTCGGTCGTGGACCCAGACTTTATGATGACCGTACCGCCGCACCTGACCGCCTATCAGGGCTTTGACGCGTTCTTCCACGCGGCCGAGGGCTATATCGCCCGCACCGCCAGCCCGATGAGCGACATGTTCGCGCTCCGCGCGGTCGAGCTGATCGGCCGGTCGCTCGCGACCGCCGTGCATGACGGCGGCGACCGTGAGGCCCGCGCCGAGGTCGCGCTCGCCAACACGCTGGCCGGCTTTGTCGAAACGCTGTCGAGCTGCACGGGCGAGCATGCGATCGAACACGCCCTGAGCGCGTTCCATCCCGCGCTGCCGCACGGCGCGGGCCTGATTATGATTTCGCGCGCCTATTGGAGCCGGTTCGCCGAGGTTTCCGGCGAACGGATGGCCGCGCTGGCGCGCGCGCTCGGGCGCACGGGCGCTACTGGCGCGGCGGATTTCCTGGCGGCGCTGTCTGGCCTGCAGAAGCGCTGCGGCGTCCACCAGCTCCGCCTGTCCGGCTACGGCGTCCGGCCGGAGGATTTCGGGAAGATCGCGGACAACGCGGCCGCCACCATGGGCGGTCTGTTCCGCGCCGACCCGCGTCCGCTCAGCCGCGAGGAGATCATTGGCATCCTTGCGGACAGCTACCAGTGAACCGCGGATGCGGGGAGGGCAATCAATGAAAAAGGTGCTTTTGATCGCCACCGGCGGCACAATCGCGTGCCGTGAAACGGCAAACGGGCTGTCCCCGACCCTGACCGGCGGGGCGCTTGTCCGCCTGCTGCCCGCGCTGGAGACGGTCTGCGCGGTCACGGTGTGCGAGCTGATGCGGCTGGACTCCACCGACCTGACCGCCGCGGACCGTATGCAAATGGCGCGGGCGGTCTGGGAAAACCGAGGCCGGTACGACGGCTTTGTCATTGCCCACGGCACGGACACGCTTTCCTATACCGCCGCGCTGCTGCACCATGTGCTGCGGAACATCGACCGCCCCGTGGTGCTGACCGGCTCGATGCTGCCCATGGGCGCGCCGGGTTCGGACGCGCCCCGCAACCTGCTCGACGCATGCCGCGTCGCGGCGGCGGACTGCGTCGGCGTGCTGGCGGTGCTGCACGGAAAGATCATCCACGGCCCACACGCCGCAAAGCGCCATTCGCTCGAAGCGGACGCATTCACTTCGGTCGGCGCGCCGCTCGCGGGCGTAATCGACAGAGCTGGGTGCGTGCGGCTGGCGCACCCGCCGAAGCGCGACGGCACGCCGCGCTTCGTGCGGGACATCGACACGGACGTTCTGCTCGTCAAGCTGACGCCCGATCTCCCGCCCTCGTTTTTCAACGTCCTGCACAGGTATCCCCGGGTGGTGGTCGAGGCGTTCGGAGCGGGCGGCATCCCCCGCCGGCTGGAGGACGCGGTGCGGTCGCTGCTCCGAAGTGGCACGCGCGTCTATCTCATCAGTCAGTGCGCTGAGGGCGGCGTGGACCTGCACAAATACGAGGTCGGCCGGCGGGCCGAGGCCATGGGCGTCATCCCGCTCGGCAGTCGGACGACCGAGGACGCGCTGGCCGCCATCCAGTGCCGCGAGCTGTGACGCGCGTCTGTTTGATTTTTCCAGCTTTCCCGTTTTCTCCCCGCAAGACATACCACTCATAACGCCGCTCCTTTCTGCGCATACTGTGTGCGAGAAAGGAGTGTTTGTTTATGCAGGTCACGATCGACCGCGGCGGCTGCATTTCCTGCGGCCTGTGCGAAGCAACCTGTCCCGATGTGTTCCGCATCGCCGGAGATGGTCTGGCAGAGGTCTATCACCAGCCCGACACCGCGGCGCAGGAAGCGGACTCTCAGGAAGCCGCAGGCGGCTGTCCGGTCTCTGTTATTCACACCGAGGGCTGATTTTTGTATTAATTGCACAATTCTTTCTTATCTAATTTGTATAATTCATACAATCAGCCTCTTGTTTTTCCCCCAGAAAAAAGGTATGATATAAGCAAATCTTAAAAGAAAGAAGGCCGCAATATGAACAAGTTTGTAAAGGCACTTAGCAACATGAGCGAAGCATCTATGCAGAACAACGGTTATGTCCGTAACCTGCTGCGCACCTATGGCGGCAAGGTTTCGAACAGAGCCAACACCCCGAAGGACTAAGCCCCCATCGGGATCATGCCATAGAACGAAAAGACGTCCGGAGGCGCTCGCCTTCGGACGTCTTTTCTATATTTTGCGGATATTTTCCCGATAATAGGCTTCAAACAGGCTCATCATCAGGCCCTTGCGCCGCCCCTCACCCCTGTGCCGCAGGTAGCGCCAGCAGGACCGCGCGGTCAGCAGCCCGCCGACGGCGCAGACGATCATATCCTGCATCGTGTCGCCCACGCCGGTGGACGCGACCTGCTGCGGGTCCGCGCCGGAAAAGGAAACCGCGTATTCCCATATCTCCCACAAGACCGCGCTCAGCACCGCGAACATCCAGGTATACAGCGAGGCGTTGAACGCATCCGCCCGATCGAGCGCGTGGCCTGGCTTTTTCGCAAAATACACCACCATGCCCAACACGGCGAACAGAAAGCCCGACAAAAAGTGCAACAGCTTATCCCAGCAGGGAATCCACTCATACCCGCCGAACAGGCTCGCAAACGGCACCGCCGCCAGCACGAACCAGTCGAACACGATCTCAAGCAGGTACACCGGCCGCAGCCGGCAGACCCGATAAAGCGCAAACGGCACAGCGGGCAGGGCGAGCGCCGCAGCGGCAAGCAGGGCGTTGTATGCCGTCAGGTCCCGCCGCAGGCCGTATACCGCGGCGCACAGCGTGAACATATAGTAAAACAGCAGGGTGCCTCCCCGCAGACCGCGCAGCCTGTCCATCCGACCGGCCTCCCATCACTTGTATTTCTGGTACTGACTTACCGCCAGCTCGTCGCAGCGGTTGTTATAGGGGTTATCCGCGTGTCCTTTCACCCAATGGAACCGGACCTCATGCTTTTCGAGAAGAGCGAGCAGCCGTCCCCACAGCTCCGGATTTTTGGCCGGTTTTTTATCTCCCTTGATCCACCCTTTCGAGCGCCAGCTTTTCGCCCAGCCCTTTGTGATGCCATCTACCACATATTTGCTGTCCGAGTACAGGTCGACCGAGCAGGGCTCGGAAAGCGCTTCCAGCGCGGTGATCACGCCGAGCAGCTCCATGCGGTTGTTGGTAGTCGATGGCTCGGAGCCGGACAGCTCCTTCTCATGCGCCCCGTACCGCAAAATGGCACCCCAGCCGCCCGGCCCTGGATTGCCGGAGCAGGCCCCGTCCGTATAAATCGTCACGTTTTTCATAGTATCTCCCATTGTTTTTTCTTTATTATAGCACGGACCGCCGGAAAAAAGAAGTGCGACCGACGCACGCCGCAAAAACAAGCGCCGTCCGGCTCTCCGGACGGCGCTTGCCGCAACAGCGTGTAAAAAGTGTCTGTATCAGGCGATGACCGTTGCGGGTACATCCACCTGCTCGTAAACGATGCTGATGATCGAAAGCACAACCATTGCGGTTGCCCGGCAGATATGTATCAGGTCGTCGTCAATCCCATGATGGCGGCCGGCCGCGCGGTATTCGTCATGCATGGCGCCGATGCGGTTGATCAAAGCGTCCACCGAGGCCGGCGGGATAATCGGGCTTGCCCACTGCTCGAATTTCGCTTCGGTCATCCGGCGGCGGATCACGAGCGCAACGCGCTTTTCGTATACATAATGCGCCAGCAGGTTGCGGTCGTAGATATCGTCGTTATGCGGATAGGTGAAAAAATCGGTCATAAAGTGGCATATCTCGCCCAGATCAATCGAAAGCTCATGTCCATTCACCGGACCGATGGTGTATTTTTCGGTAAACGCGCGGATTTTTTCCATCACCTCGTCCATCATGATCGACGGGTTATGGCGCTTGGTCAGGTAGGTCCCTGTCAAATCCGGCTTCAGGTTTCCATAAACGAAGCCGCTCTGGTCAAAGGTAACGCCGCAGGTCTGCTCGACATAATCGAGCAGCAGGTGTGCAACACGAATGTGGGATACGGAATCCATTAGCAATCCTCCAGCCGGAATACGCTTTTCTTAACAAGTTCTTAACAGCACGGCCGCTCAACAGCCTTTCATTTCCCCAAATCATCAATAGTATAGCACATCTCCGCGCCGTTGTCTCGTTTTTTTCTAAATTGTAACGAAATCAACATCTTAATTTCGCGTTTTTCTCTGTTTTTCACAATACAGGCAAAATTATTTTAGCTATCTCGCACGAAATGCTTCGTTGCGGAATTGCACCTCGCCCGCCAATGCCTGCCGCAGGCGTTGACACATCGCCTCCCGATCGCGGTTGAGCGTACCGGCAAGGTTGACATAATTGGAGGCGTGGTTGGCGCGGAACACGCTGCCCTCGGCGTCGATATGCTCCAGAAGCGTGAGCGTCTCCCGCGCGATCTCGACCGGCTGCATCAGATAAAACCGCCCTGCCCGCCAATCCCGCATCAGGGGCGTTTCCAGCTCAAACAGCAGGGTCAGCAGGCCGATATACTCCGGCTTCATGCGCGACAGGGCCAGCGCGGTCCCGATCGCGTGCTCCTCGCTCAGCTCCAGCGAGCCAAGGCCCGCGATGCAGGTGACCGACAACTTCATGCCCGCCTTTTTCACCATCAGGCCCGCGCGCACGATATCGTCCACCGTTTCTCCCTTATTGACGCGGCGCAGCACCTCGTCCGAGCCGGATTCCAGCCCCATATAGACCATTTCCAGGCCAAGCCCGTGCAGCTGGTCCAGCTCCTCCTGCGTTTTGACCAGGATGGACGCGGGCGAGCCGTAGCTTGTCACCCGCTCGCACTCGGGAAACAGGCGGCGGATATACCGCAGGAGCTCGGCCATATGCTCCGCACGGCACATCAGCGCGTCGCCATCCGCAAGGAAAATGCGGTCCACGCGGCGGTACATGCGCCGCGCCTCATCGAAATCCGCTTTCACATCCTCCAGCCGCCGCACGCGGAAGCGCTTTTCCTTATACATATCGCAAAACGTGCATTGATTATGGCTGCAGCCGACCGTCGCCTGTATGATCAGACTATATGCCTCTGACGGCGGGCGGAACACACGTCCCTCGTATTCGATCACGTCCCTCGCTCCTTTCTCCCGGCAATAAGGAACGGGCGGAGGGTGGCTCCGCCCGCTTTGCCTTATTCCTCGTCTTCTTCGGCCTGATCTTCCTCCGCTGGCTCCTCCGGCTCGGCAGCCGCAGGCGCTTCCGCTTCCTCCGGCACCTCTTCGTCGAACGTGTCCTGATAGGAGGCGTCCGCCGCCGCGCACTCCTCCGCGCAGGCGCAGGAGGCGCAGTCGGATTCAGCGCGCATCATTTCCTCCAGCTCGTCCATTGCCTTGAGCTCCGCCTCATGATAAACTTCTTCCTCGCGCTTTTTCTGAAGCAGAACGAGCGCCGCCGTCGCGCCGGCCGCACAGGCCAGACTGGTCAGCAGCAGCCCGGTTTTTACTTTCGTCGATTTTTTCACGGTATCCACTTCCTCTCAAAGTGATGCGGAATATTTGTCTTTACTTTACCATATGGTCTACCTAAAGTCAATGGCGAAGGGTGGCTATTTGCCCAGTTCGTATGCGCGGGCAATGCAGTTATCGCACGCTTCCGCCAAAATATCGTACAGACCGCGCGATTCGAGCACCTTCATCGCCTCGACCGTGGTGCCGCCGGGCGAGCAGACCGCGCCAATCAGCTCGGCGGGCGTCCGGTCCCCCCGCAGCAGCATTTTGGCGGAGCCGATCATGGTCTGGCAGAACATCCGGAGCGCGTCCGCCTCCGGCACGCCGTGCTGTACGGCGCTGCGCACCATCGCGTCCGCGAAGGCGTAAATATAGGCGGGCGCCGAGCCTGCATAAGGAATGACCTCGTTGAGCATGCTTTCCTCATCGAACACCGCGGTCGCGCCCATGGTATCGAACAGGGCGCGCACGGCGTCAAGCTGCTCCTGTGTCGCGGCCGCGTTTTTCACAAGCTGCGCCGCCCCCTCGCCCAGCATGAGCGGCGTGTTCGGCATCACGCGGACAACCGGCGTATCCGCGCCGAGCGCGCGCTCGATCTTCGCAAACGTTATGCCCGCCGCGATCGAAACCACCAGCGGCTTTTCACACCGGCACCCTGACAGGACCGGCAGGATCTCATCAAAATTCTGCGGCTTGACCCCCAGCACGACCGTATCACACGCCGTATACACTTCGGTATAATCCCCCGTGACCGCAAAGCCCTTTTCCCTGTTTTTCTCGCGTTTTTCCGCGCTGCGGTTGAACAAAAGCGCCTGCGCGGGCGGGAACAACCCCGCGCGCACCGCGCCCTCCACGATTGCGGTACCCATGTTGCCCGCGCCCAGCACACCGAAACGGTAGGTTTTCATCCGAACACACTCCTTATTTTATGGCTGCCTGTAGGATTTATTATAGCACAGCGCGCTTTTGTGTGCAAACGCCTTGTGAAACGGTCTGTTTCATGGTACAATACTTTTATTATTCTATTCCGGAGGCGACGCCATCGTGGGACATTTGCTGCCGCATATCGGGCTACGGACGGTCAAGACCGGCCTGGCGGTTGCGCTGGCCCTGTTTTTTGCCGATCTGCGCTCCTCGCCCGCGGCGATCTTCGCAGCCATTGGCGCAATCGTCGCCATGAACCGCACGGTGGGCGACGCGTTCCAGTCCTGCCGCACACAGTTTTTCGGCATCCTGTTGGGCGCGGGCTTCGGCGCGGTGTTTGTCAACCTGTTCGAGGGGTTCCGCTATATCGGCGTCGGGTTGGGGTTGATCGCCCTGATCCTGCTCTGTGTGGAGCTCAAGCTGCAGTTTGCGGTGCCGCTGGCGTGCATCGTGTTCGTGTCCATCTGCCTGTCCCCGGCGGACGAAGCCTTTTTTTACGGCGCCAACCGCCTGCTGGACACCTCGATCGGCTTGGCCACCGCCCTTGTGGTCAACATTGCGCTCAAGCCGTACAACAACCGCGCGCGTATCACGGAGCAGTTCACCCATTTCCTGCAGTCCGTACCCGCTTATGTGGAGGCGCGTGTCATCTGCGGGCGGTATCCGGACCTTTCCCCGCTCAGCCGCCAGCTGGGGCGCATCGCGGAGGAGCTTTCCATCTTTGAAAAGCAGAACGTGTTCCGCTTGCCGGACCACCGCACGCAGGCGGTCTATCTGCGCGGCTGCGAGCAGCTCGCCAACGCCCTGCTGCAGGAGCTGACCGCGCTGTGCGCCATGGATGAAAAGGGTCGCCTGTCTCCGGAAAACGCGGAAAAGCTGTCCGCGCTCGGCCTGCATGTGCCGGATACGCTGCCCGCGCCGCCGCAAAGCGACGCGGATGTGGTGGGCAATTACCACCTGTCCGGCCTGCTTCAGGCCTACCACTACCTGAGCGAATTCAACCTCATGGAATGAGCCGTCCCAGGGTCGGGCATCCGGCATGGGGCAACAGAGAAAGAAATGTAGTAAGGGAGTTTAAAACAACACATGGAAAAGAAAAAGAGAAGCAGTTTTTCCAGCCGCATCGGCTTTGTGCTCGCCGCGGCCGGCTCGGCGGTGGGGCTGGGCAACATCTGGCGCTTCCCCTATCTTGCGGCAAAGTATGGCGGCGGCATCTTTCTGCTGGTCTACCTAATCCTGGCGGTCACGTTCGGCTTTGCGCTGATGATCACCGAAATCGCGATCGGCCGCCGCACCGGCCTGTCCTGCATCGGCGCGTACAAGGCGCTGGACAAGCGGTTCTCCGGCCTCGGCTGGCTCGCCTCGCTCGTGCCGGTTATCATCACGCCGTACTACTGCGTCATCGGCGGCTGGGTCATCAAGTATTTTGCCGATTATCTGTCCGGAAGCGGCAGCCTGCTGGCTGAAAGCGCCTACTTTGACCGCTTTATCGGCTTTGCCGGCGAGGGGCTGTTCGCCACCCCGCTGCCCTGGTTCCTCCTTTATGTGCTGCTGACCGCGGTGGTCGTGCTGCTCGGCGTGGAGAAGGGCATTGAGAAGGTGTCCAAGTTCATGATGCCCGTGCTGGTCATCCTGTCTATCATCGTGGCTGTGTTCTCGCTGACCATGGAGGGCGCACTGGAAGGCCTCAAGTTCTATATCGTACCGGATTTCAGCAACTTTTCCGGCAAAACCGTGCTGGCGGCCATGGGGCAGATGTTCTATTCCATGTCGCTGGCCATGGGCATTATGATTACCTACGGCTCCTATATGCCGAAAGAGTCCAACTTAGAGCGCTCGGTCGGCCAGATCGAGATCTTCGACACCGCGATCGCCTTTATCGCGGGTCTGATGATCGTACCGGCGGTGGTGGCGTTCAACGGCGGCGACCCATCCGGCATCAACGCCGGCCCCGGCCTGATGTTCGGAACGCTGCCGCAGGTATTTGAACGCATGTGGATGGGCCATCTGATTGGCGGCGTGTTCTTTCTGCTGGTGCTGTTCGCGGCGCTGACCTCGTCCATTTCCCTGATGGAGACCGTCGTCTCCATCGTGTGCGACAAGCTGCACTGGAAGCGCCGGCCGGCCACGGTCGCCGTGACCCTGTTCGTACTGCTGCTCGGCCTGCCCTCCTGCCTGGGGTACGGCCCGCTGGCTTCGGTCCAGATCCTCGGCATGGCGTTCCTCGACTTTTTCGACTTTATCTCCAACTCGGTACTCATGCCGATCGTGGCGTTCTTCACCTGCCTGCTGGTCGGCTGGGTGGTCGGCACCAAAACCGTGTCCGACGAGGTGGAAAAGAACTTCCCGTTCCACCGCAAGCGCCTGTTTGAGATCATGGTCCGCTGGGTCGCCCCTATCCTGGTGGTCTGCATCCTGGTTGGGCAGCTGCTCGATGTGACGGGCATCATGAAGCTGTAAAGCAAAAAACCAGGCTTCCTGCTAATGCAGGAAGCCTGGTTTTTTGCTATCCCAGCCACTCCGCCGGACAGCGCAGCAGCTCTTCCAAGTAACAAAAGAACAAATGACAGTGATACCCGTCCGCCGCCGCGTGATGGATCTGCAGCGTAAACGGCAGTACGGTTTCGCCGCCGGACGCGGTCAGCCTGCCCCATACAATGAACGGGCGCAGGAAGATGCGGTCGTCTTTCATCCGGAAAGAAACCTCAGTATAGGAAAACCACGGCACGCAGGAAAGCAGCACGGTGTTTTCCCGCGGCGCCGTACGCAGCCCTTGCATATGGAAACGCCGGATATCCTGCACCATCGCGGCATAAAAATCAGGGAATCGGTGCGTATATGCCGTACACAGGCTGTCCATCCGCCCCGTCTCCTCGGACAGCACGGTGTATTCCGGATGCACGGTGTCAAAGCGTCCCAGCCGCCCCGCGCTGTCATAGCCGAGCCGGAACTCTGGCCGGCTGTTCACGGCCGCCGCCACCGCCCAGGTAAACGCCGGAAAAAAGCGCAGGCCGCTTTCCTTTGTGTACCGGCGGAACGCGGTGACGCAAAGCTCCCGCGTCAGGCTGTAAACGCAGCCCGCCTGCATGAAATGCGTAAAGGTATCCCGCTGCTCCCAGCCTTGCAGGTCGATTGGATGGAACATATTTCCGCCCCCTTTTCCCCCATTATAGCACAGCCGCGCCCCCTGCGGCAAAAAAAGCAGGCCGGACCTGTAGGGTCCGGCCCGCTTCGGCAGGGAGGTGATATTGTCTGTTTTGTCAGATCAGCTGGCCGCGCAGGAGCAGTGTGTGGACGTTCAACTCGTCGTCCAGCAGCAAAACATTCGCGAGCTTGCCCGGCTCGAGCGAGCCATAATCGTGCTGCACGCCGATCGCGCGGGCCGGATTGGTCGAGGCAGAACGGATGGCCTGCCCCAGTGGTATGCCCATTTTGACCGCGCTGCGCACACAGTCGAGCAGGTTGGTGGCCGAGCCGGCGATCGTACCGTCATGCAGCGTCGCGCGGTTGCCGCGCACGGTGACCGCCTGCCCACCGAGCGAGTACTCGCCGTCCTCCAGGCCGGTGGCCATCATGCTGTCCGAAATCAGCATAACGCGGTTCCAGAACATTTTGAACGTCGCGCGCACCACGGCCGGATGGATATGCACCCCGTCCGCGATCAGCTCGACCGCGACCTCGTCGTTATCGGCCGCGGCGCCGATAACGCCGGGCGCGCGGTGCGACAGGGGCGGCATTGCGTTATACAGGTGAGTGACCTGCCGCGCGCCGCGGCGAAACGCCTCGCACGCGGTATCGTAATCCGCCTCGGTGTGGGCGATGGACAGGCGCACCTCGCCCGCCAGCGCCTCGATGGTTTCCATCGCGCCCGGCAGCTCGGGCGCGAGGTCGCACAGCTTGAACAGCCCGTTCGCCTTTTTCTGCAGGCGGCGGAACATATCCGCGTCCGGCGCGTGCAGGTAGGCCGCGTTCTGGGCGCCCTTTTTGGCCTCCGAAATGAACGGCCCCTCCATATTGATGCCCACTAAAGCGGCGTTCCTGCTCTCCGTGCGGTAGCTCGCGGCAGCCTCCGCGATCACGGAAAGCTTATCCTCCGGATAGGTCATGGTCGCCGGACAGATAGCTGCGACGCCGTTCTGCGCCTGGTATCTGGCGATCGCGGAGATCGCCTCATGCGTCCCGTCGCAGAAGTCATAGCCCACGCAGCCGTGGAAATGCAGGTCCACCAGACCCGGCACCGCGTACAGACCGCCCATATCGACCGCCTCCGCCGTTGGCTCGGCGGCGGATATCCGGTCGCCCGAAATGGTCAGGCTGCCCGTGCGGAACGAGCCGTCCGGCTGGTATACCTTCAGATTTTTAAACTCCATACTTTCCCTTCTTTTCCTTTACAGCAGATCCCCGCACTTGGACAGCGCCGCTTCGTCCGCAACCACGGATACGTCGGTGTGGAGCTGCAGGATAGTCGCCGGCACGCGCGGCGTAACCGGCCCAAAAAACGCCTGGCGCACGATATCCGCCTTATTCTCTCCGGAAACGACGATCACTATACGGCGCGCGAGCATGATGGTCTGCACGCCCATGGTATACGCCTGACGCGGCACATCGTCCGCGGAGGCGAAAAAGCGCTTGTTTGCCTCGATGGTGGACTCGGTCAGGTCGACGCAGTGCGTACCCTTGGAAAAGAACTCATCCGGCTCGTTAAAGCCGATATGTCCGTTCAGGCCCATGCCCAGCAGCTGCAGGTCGATCCCGCCGGCCGCTCGGATCGCCGCGTCGTAACGCGCGCACTCGCGCTCCGCATCGAGCTGAGCGCCATCCGGCAGGTTGATGCGCTCCGCCGGCACATTGATGGCGTCGAAAAAGTTTTTGTGCATAAAATAGTGGTAACTCTGGTCATGATCCGCGGTCAGGCCGCGGTATTCGTCCAGATTGAACGTGGTACAGGCGCCGAAATCCACGTCGCCCTTATTATACCACTTGATCAACTGCTCGTAAATTCCAATCGGGGAAGAGCCGGTCGCCAGGCCGAGTACCGAATCCGGCTTGAGGATGACCTGCGCCGAAATAATGTTGGCCGCCTTACGGCTCATATCGTTATAGTCCTTTGCGCGAATGATTTTCATATCCAGCACCTCTCCAACAAATAATAGATTATTTTATTATATCACAGCGGCGCGTTCCCATTAAGCGGTGCGCCGCCGGTCGCTGGGCTGATTTCACGGCCGCAGCACAGGGACAGGCACTGCCCGCCCGCAGAACGAATGCACACTGCCCATCCCTGCACGGGATGGCCCTGCCTGCGCTTGGAAAGCAGGGAGGCGGGCTGTCCGCCCGCCTCCCCGTTGCGCGGAGCGCAAATCCATGGGTTTTCTGTTTTTACAGCATCTTGTGCATCTCGTCGGCTACGAATTGCACCTTGGTACCCACAATGACCTGTACCGAGGTCTTGGACGGACGCATGACGCCCGCCACCCCCGCGGATTTGATCTTCTTTTCATCCACCAGCGTGTAGTCCTTGATTTCAACGCGCAGGCGGGTGATGCAGTTATCCAGCGAGGTGATGTTGTCCTTGCCGCCGAGTCCCTCCAGCACGGTGGCAGCGATGGCGGTAAAGTCATTGTTCGCCAGGGTCGCGCCCGCGTCCTGCGCGGCGGTATCGTCGTCGTCATCCTCACGGCCCGGGGTCTTGAGGTTGAACTTGCTGATTGCGATGCGGAACACGATATAGAACACAACGAACGCCGCGATGCCCAGCGGGATAATCAGCAGGGTCTTGGCCGCCGCCGGCAGAGAAGCGGAGAATACCAGGTCGGTCAGGCCCGCGGAGAACGAGAAGCCCGCGCGGAAGCCGAGCGCCACGGTGACGAACGCGAAAATGCCGTACAGCAGCGCATAAACAACGTACAGGGCGGGAGCCAGGAACATGAACGCGAACTCAAACGGCTCGGTAACGCCGCAGATGAACGCACAGAGCGCTGCGGAGCCGACCAGACCGATCGCGATCTTCTTCTTGTTACTCTTGGCGCAGTGAACCATTGCCAGGGCCGCGCCCGGGATACCGAACATCATGCAGGGGAAGAAGCCGGACATATACATGCCGAGGCTCCAGGTGATCGGCGCATTGGTCAGGCTCATATCGCCGGTGACCTTGCCGGCCCAGAAGTTCTGCAGGTCGCCCAGGCCGATGGTATCGAACCAGAACACGTTGTTGAGCGCGTGGTGCAGGCCGGTGGGAATAAGAAGGCGGTTAAAGAATGCGTACAGGCCAGCGCCAACTGCATCCAGGCTGACGATCGCCTCGCCCAAGGCAACCAGTGCGCCGAATACGATCGGCCATACGAACAGCAGGATTGCCGCAACCACAATGGATACGACAGCGGTTACAATAGCGACGCAGCGCTTGCCCGAGAAGAACGACAGCCAATCAGGCAGTTTGGTATCCTTGAACCGGTTATAGCAGGCCGCGCCAAGCAGGCCGGCAATGATGCCGATGAACGGGTTCTCAATCTTGCCGAACGCCAGCATCGCATCCTCGTTGTTCGCGATCGACGGCATGATGACCGTAACGACCGCGGTGTTCAGCAGCTTGGTGATCATCAGCCAGGATACCAGACCGGCAAGACCCGCCGTACCGTCCTTATCCTTGGCCATACCGACCGCAACGCCGATGGCGAACAGCCAGTGCATGTTGTCAATGAGCGCGCCGCCCGCCTTAATCAGGAAGAAGCCGATCGTGTATGCCGCGCCGCTGGCGACATAACCATTGACCTCGCCCGCCATGGCAGCGGGAGCGAGCGCGTAGCCAATCCCCATCAGGATGCCGCAGATCGGTAGGCACGATACCGGCAGCATCAGGGCTTTGCCCAGTCTCTGCAAATACTTTAACATAGGATTTTCCCCTCCTCATTTCTTTCAGGCCTTTCTTTATCCGGCCCTATGTAGTGCCGCGCGCCTTACCGAGCCGAACGGCAAGGCGCGCATTATTCCACTGCCCCTCGGGGCAAAATGAAAACCTCTTACAGGTTTGCCTTGAGGAACGCCTCGATCGCTTCCGCGGCCGCATCCTCGTCCGGCCCCTCGATCGTGACCTTGAGCGGATCCCCCTTCTTGGCGCCCATGCTCATCACACCCATAATGCGCTTTGCGTCAACCTCTTTCTTCGGGGAGGCAACCATGATTTTGGACTGGAACTTCGCAGCCTCTTTCACCAGCATGCCGGCCGGACGCGCGTGGATGCCGAGCTCGTCGGTAATCGTGTATTCAATGGTTTTCATAGGGATGACTTCCTTTCCTGAATAATATTTGAATTTTTGAGGGTAAACTGGTTTATTTTGCCTGCAGCGTCAGCAGCACGTCTCCGGCCGCGACCGGTCCAGTCTTTTCCGTCTTTACAGCGGCGAATCGGTCCGTGTTGCAGATAATGACAGGCGTGAC
The DNA here is from genome assembly GCF_014287995.1 of Agathobaculum faecis. Classification (NCBI taxonomy): domain Bacteria; kingdom Bacillati; phylum Bacillota; class Clostridia; order Eubacteriales; family Butyricicoccaceae; genus Agathobaculum; species Agathobaculum faecis. The sequence goes on along the minus strand of NZ_JACOPL010000010.1, from coordinate 7,618 downwards.
CGTTTCATAGCCCGCGGCCTTGACCGCCTCGGGGTCGAATTCGATCAGCAGATCGCCTTTTTTGACCCTGTCGCCCGCCTTGCAGCACGCCTTGTAGTGCTGGCCGTTGAGCTGGACCGTGTCAATGCCGACGTGGATCAGCACCTCGGCCCCGTCCGCCGTGGTCATGCTCACCGCATGGCCGGTGTCGAACATCACGTCGATCGTGCCGTCCGCGGGCGCCGTTACGCGGCCTTCGGCCGGCAGGATGGCCGCGCCCTGCCCGAGGATGCCCTGCGCAAACGTCGGGTCAGGTACCTCCTCCAGTGGGACGACCGTTCCCGCCATCGGCGCGGCGATCGAGATGCCGGCGGAACCGCCGAACAATCCCTTGAGTTTCCCAAACATACAATCACACCCTTTTTCGACGAGTATGTCCTCCTGATGCAAAAAGTATCCAAAAACGAAAAAGAACCAAATTTCGCCGCAGTAACACAGTCTTACCTAAAAGACAAACTACGAGAAATTTGGTTTTGCCCGCCGGAGCGGTAACAATCCAATCATTCAGAGGACATTGTTTACTTGTTGAGTGTATTGTAACAAATTGTTCACAATTTTGCAAGCCCGATTTGCACGGCAAACTATCCGAAAATGTCATCCTTTTTTTGTGAGTTCATACCAATAAAATCGGTTTCACCAACAAAAAAGGAGGCCTTTCTTTGGCCTCCCGCTTGCTTTAGCCAGCATTTTTATCCATCACGCGCGCGATATGTATGGTGAGGTAAAGCAGCTCGTTCTGTCCGGAGGCGAAGCCCTTTTCCCGCTTGACGTAGGCGCACACCTTTTGCGCGCAGGCAAACGCGCGGGGGTATTTATACCGCACGACGCCGAGCAGGTCCGCGTCCTCATCCCCGTACTGCTGGCCGCTCACGATGCGCCGCGCGAAAAACTTCAGGTGCGTCACAAAGCGGTAATAGTCGATCGAATCGCAGTCCGGCTCAAAGCCGTAAGCGCTCCGCACGATGCGGAACACCTCCTGCATGAGATAGGTCATATCGTACACGTCGCGGATCTCGCCGCCCACCTGCGCGTTGACAAAGTGCATGGCGATAAAGCCCGCCTCGTCCTCGGTGAATTCTACGCCCGTTTCCTCACGGACGATCTCATTGGCCTTGCTGCCCACCTGGTATTCATCCTTGTAGAACTGCCGGATATCCCACAGCAGGGGATTGGGCAGGCGGATGCCCTCCTTATACCGGTGGATAGCGGCCGAGATATGGTCGGGCAGGGTGACATAAATACTGTCCGACAGCTCTTTCCCCAGCGCGATCTTGGCATGGTTGATAATGCGCTCGCTCATCAGGAAGTGCGGAAGCGGGATGCTGGTGATGAGCTGCTGAAACCGGTCTGAAAGCTGGTCCGAGTGCAGCGTGAAGCGTTTTTCCACCTGCGCGGCCGGCGCCTCGTCCCCCGCGCGCCGGCCAAAGCCCAGCCCGCGCCCCATCAGCACGGTTTCCGCGCCGTTTTCGTCCAGCGCCACAACCACGTTATTGTTCAGTACCTTTTCAATCCGCATGGCTTTCCCCCTATTCTGCGCCGCAAAGCGCGTCCAACGCGCATCGCGCGGCGCGGACAGCCGCCTCATCGCACCGCCAGACCTCGAATTCGCTGATGCCGGGCAGCCCCATCGGCACCCCCTCGCGCCGGTAGGTCATGCGGCTGTTTTCCGTCCGCTTGGCGGACAGGTGGAACGCGTCCGCCCCTGTCATCGGCTGCAGCGCGCGGATCACGTCCGCGTTCACGCCCGCGCCGACCAGGATCTGCGGCCGGCCGCCGCTCCTCCCGACCAGCTCGCGCAGCAGCGCCGCGCCCTCGGTGCAGCTTGCCTGCCGGCCGGAAGTCAGGATGGTGTCCACGCCCAGACGCCGCGCTGCCGCGAGCGCCTCAAACGGGTCGCGGCACACGTCGAACGCGCGGTGCAGCGTGATCCCGCAGCCGCCCGCCAGCGCGATCAGCTCCGCCATACGCGGCTCGTCCAGCGTTCCGTCCGCCCGCAGCACGCCGATCACGACCCCATCCGCCCCCAGCGCGGCAAAGCGCCTGACCTGCCGCCGCAGCAGCTCGAACTCCTCCTCCGAATACAGGAAATCCCCGAACCGCGGCCGCAGCAGCACGCGGATCGGGATATCCACCCGCCTGCGCACCATGCGGAATAGGTCCTCATCCGGCGAGGTGCCGCCGATCACCAGGTTCGCGCACAGCTCGAGCCGCATCGCGCCGCCGCGCGCCGCGCTGACCGCAGATTCGACCGAATCCACGCATACCTCCAGCACCCGTGCCATGTCCCATCCCTCCCTTTATCAGGGCGCTTCCCGCCCGATTGCGCCGCGCCCCGTCCGGCGCAGCTATTTGCTTTCAGTATACCATGCGCCGCAGCCGCGGTCAACGCCGCCGCGGCGCGCAATATCTTCGGAAAGATATTGTCTTTTTGCCGGTAAAACGGTATAATCGCTATGGGCATTAAGAAAATATTAAGATTCGTATCGGAGGCGCATTATGCGTATCATTATTGTAGGCTGTGGCAAGGTCGGCTCAGCTTTGGCCGAGCACCTTTCCAGCGAGGGGCATGACCTGACGCTCATCGACCTGTCCGAGCGACGGCTGGAGGACCTGACCACCTCGCTTGACGTGGCCTCAGTCAAAGGCAGCGGCACCAGCTACCATGTGCTGCAAAGCGCCGGCATCGAGGACTGCGACCTGTTGATCGCCGTAACCGCACATGACGAGATCAACCTGCTCTCCTGCCTGATCGCGCGCAAGGCATCGGGCTGCCATACCATCGCGCGCGTGCGCGATCCGGAATATGTTTCCGAGGTCGGCTTTATCCGCGATGAACTTGGCCTGTCCATGGTCATCAATCCGGAGTTATCCACGGCGCGGGTCGTTTCCCGCCTGATCCGTTTCCCCTCCGCAATCGGCGTGAGCACGTTTGCCAAGGGGCGTATCGAGCTGCTGGACATCCGCCTCCCGTCCGGCTCCCGTCTGGCGGGCATGCCGGTCTGCGAGATCAACGTCTCGCTGCATACCCATGTGCTGCTGTGCATGGTTCGGCGGGCGGGTACCACCTTTATCCCCAAGGGCGACTTTATCCTGCAGGCGGGCGACGATATCACGATCATTATTCCCCCAAACGAGCAGGTCTATTTCTTTGAAAAGATCGGCGTGCCGCACAGCCATATCGGCTCGGCCATGCTGGTGGGTGGCGGAAAAATATCGTTTTTCCTGGCCGGCATACTGCTCAACTCGGGCATTTCGGTCAAGATCATCGAAAACCGGCTCGACCGCTGCGAGATGCTGTCCGAGCTGCTGCCCGGCGCGACCATCATCCACGGCGACGGCACCGACCGCGACCTGCTCGACGAGGAGGGGCTGGCCACCTGCGGCGCCTTTATCGCCCTGACCGGCATGGACGAGGAAAACATCCTGCTCGCGCTGCATGCGGGCCGCCATTCCAAGGCCAAGCTGTTCACTAAGATCAACCGCGTCAATTTCGAGGAGGTCATCGAAAGCCTGCCCATCGGCGCCATCATCCGCCCTAAGCAGACGACCGCCGACCTCATCAGCCAGTACACCCGCGCGATGCAGAATTCCATGGGCTCCAATGTGGAAACGCTGCACGAGCTGCGCGGCGCGGAGGCGCTCGAATTCCGCGTAGCCGCGCACGACCTGACCGGCGTGCCGCTGCAGGACATGCCCATCCGGCCGGACGTGCTGCTGTGCTGCATCAACCGCCGCGGCAAGCGGATCATCCCGCGCGGCCAGGACATACTGCAGGAGGGGGACACAGTCATCGTCGTTTCCACCCGCGAGGGCATGAACGACCTGCAGGATATCTTTCTGCCCCGTGAAACGGAGGAACAGAGGCCATGAATCACGCTATGGTGTGCTACCTGGTCGGCTGGATGTTGAGTGTGGAGGGCGGCATCCTGCTGCTGCCCATGCTGACAGCAGTTATCTACCAGGAACCGATCGCGTTCGCCTATTTGGCCGTGTCCGCGCTCTGTCTGGTCTTTTCTTGCCTGTTTACCCGCTGCAAGCCCAAGAACACCCGCTTTTACGCGCGGGAGGGCTTTGTCACCGTATCGCTGTGCTGGATCGTACTCGCGCTGACCGGCGCGCTCCCGTTCTGGCTCAGCGGCGAGATCCCCTCCTATGTGGACGCGCTTTTTGAAAGCATCTCCGGCTTCACCACAACCGGCGCGACCATCCTTGGCGATGTGGAGGCGCTGTCGCACGCCTCGCTTCTTTGGCGCAGCCTGACCCACTGGGTCGGCGGCATGGGCGTGCTTGTGTTCATGCTGGCCGTGCTCCCGCTCGCAGGCGGGCAGACGATCTACCTGATGCGAGCGGAAAGCCCCGGTCCGTCGGTAAACAAGCTGTCGCCCCACCTGCGCGACACCGCGTTCATCCTGTACGCGATCTACCTGGGTATGACCGTTCTGGAAATCGTGCTGCTGCTGCTCGGCGGCATGCCGCTGTTCGATGCCGTCAATACTGCTCTGGCAACGGCCGGCACGGGCGGCTTCGGCATCTGGAACAACTCCATGGCGCATTACAGCGGCTATTACCTGCAGGCCGTGGTCACGCTGTTTATGATCCTGTTCGGCGTAAATTTCAACATCTATTTCCTGATCCTGACGCGCCGCTGGAAGCAGGCGCTCCGGATCGAGGAGCTGCGCGTTTACCTTGGCGTAATTGCCGCCTCCGCCCTGCTGATCGCGTGCAACGTCCGTCATCTGTTCGGCGGCTTTTTTGACAGCCTGCACCACGCGCTGTTCCAGGTCGCCTCCATCATCACGACCACCGGCTTCGCCACGGTGGACTTCAACCAGTGGCCCGCGTTCAGCAAGTGCATCCTGGTGCTGCTCATGTTCATCGGCGCCTGCGCCGGCTCCACCGGCGGCGGCATCAAATGCTCGCGTGTCCTGCTGATGTGCAAAAGCATCAAAAAGGAGATGCAGTTCCTGATCCATCCGCGCTCGGTGCGCGTCAATAAGATGGACGGCCGGCGCGTGCAGCATGAGGTTATGCGCTCGGTCAATGTATTCCTGATCGCCTATCTGATCATTTTTATCCTGTCCACTCTCGCGCTGTGCCTTTCCAGCCAAGACCTTGTCACAAATTTTACCGCGGTCGCGGCCACGCTCAACAACGTCGGCCCTGGCCTGGAGCTGGTCGGTCCGTCTTCCAATTTCGGCTTTTTCGACCCGCTCAGCAAGATCGTGCTGATGTTCAACATGCTGGCGGGACGCTTGGAGCTGTTCCCCATGCTGCTGCTGTTCGCGCCGGATACCTGGCGCAGAAACCGCTGACGCGGCGCCGTACAAACGCGAAAAACCCCCGAAGCCTACTTCGGGGGTTTTTCAGCGGATCCCGCTGTTCAGCGGACGATCTCCTTTGCCGCAGCGGAGAGTGCCTCCACCTTTTCGGCGGCCGCCGCCTTGCTGTCGCCCTTGGCCATGATATAGACCTTGACCTTAGGTTCGGTGCCGGACGGACGGATGATAAATGTCGTTCCGCCCTCCAGTTCGTAATACATGACGTTCTGGCCTTTCAGCTCCATCTGCTCCGCGCTGCCGTCCGCCATGCGGGTGCGGATGCCGGACATATAATCGCGGGTGTACTCCACCTGATGCGTGCCGATCCTGCCGAGCGGCTTTTCGCGCAACTCTGCCATCAGTTCTTTCATGCGCGTCAAGCCGGAAACGCCGGGCATGGTGATGGAAACCGTCTTTTCGCAGTAATAGCCGTATTTTTCGTACATTTCCTCCATCGCGTCGTACAGGGTCTTGCCCTGCGTGCGGTAATAGGCCGCCATCTCCGCGATCAGCATGGAGGCGGTCACGGCGTCCTTGTCGCGCGCGTAGTCGCCCGCGAGATAGCCGTAGGACTCCTCAAACGCAAAGAGGTACTTGTGCGAGCCGGTCTTTTCAAACTGCTTGATCTTTTCGGCCAGGAATTTGAAGCCCGTGAACGTATCAAAGCACGCCACGCCGTTCTTTTCCGCCGCTGCGCGTGCCATCTCAGTCGTCACGATCGACTTGAGCACCGCCGGATGCGCGGGCATGGTGTTCGTCAGCTTGCGGGCGGTGATGATGTAATCGATCAGCAGCACGCCCACCTGGTTGCCCGAAAGGGTGACATAATCGCCGGTCTTGTCCTTGAGCACAATGCCGGTGCGGTCGGCGTCCGGATCCGTGCCGATAATGAGGTCGACATCGTTCCGCCGCGCCAGCTCGATCGCCAGGTTGAAGCCTTCCTTGTATTCCGGATTGGGGTTTTTAACCGTCGGGAAGTCCCCGTCGATCTTCATCTGCTCCGGCTCGCAGATGATATGCTTATAGCCCAGCCGGCGCAGGATCTCCGGCACCAGGCGGTAGCCCGCGCCGTGGAACGGGGTGTAGACCAGCTTAAACTCATCCGCGACCTGCTTTACACAGTCCGGATTGACTGCGACCTTGAGCACCTCGTTGAGATATGCCTCGTCCGTTTCCCTGCCCAGAATGCGGATCATGCCGCTTTCCACAAATGCGCCGTAGTCGCCCGTGCGCACGCCGCTGAAAATATCGGTCGCCGCCATTTCCTTGGCGACCACGTCGGCCTCCGCGGGGGGCAGCTGCGCGCCATCCTCCCAATACACCTTATAACCGTTGTATTCCTTAGGATTGTGGGATGCGGTGATATTGATGCCCGCGATGCAGCCGTAATGGCGGATCGCAAAAGAAAGCTCTGGGGTCGGACGAAGCTCGTCGAACAGCAGGGTCTTGATGCCGCTCGCCGCAAGGATGCAGGCCGACTGTTTGGCAAATTCAGGCGAAAAATGGCGGCTGTCGTACGCGATCGCAACACCGCGGTCCATGGCGGCTTTTCCGTTGGATACGATCAGGTTGGCCAAGCCCTGAGCGGCCTGTCCCACGGTAAAACGGTTCATGCGGTTGAGGCCTACGCCAAGCACGCCGCGCAGGCCGGCTGTTCCAAAGGACAGCGGGGCAAAAAAGCGGCTTTCGATCTCTTCCTTATTTTCCTGAACGGACTGAAGCTCCGCGCGCTCGTTCTCAGTAAGCGCCGGATTCTCCAGCCAACGTTTGTATTCTGCAATATAGTCCATTGGTATCACCTCATCCTGTAATTTGGCCAAAGCCACTATATAAATTATACAATATCTATCTGTCAATGCAAGGGCTTTTGTGCGAATTCGTGAAAAGCACCTGATACTCCGGCACTTATATACAAATATAAATATGCATTTTTGTGTATATTGTTTCATTGCAGTAAGGTTTTACAAACAAAACAAAAATCAGGGAAAAATTTATTTGGCATCTATGGTTATTCATTGCCTTTCCTGCATATAAGGAAAATATGCTTCAATTTTCCATTTTTATAAAATGTTTATTTTAGAGGGTATTTTTGACCGCATTCCGGCAATTTCCTCTATATTATGTGCAGTATCGCGCCATCAGAAAAAGGTTCTCGCACTGGTACTGGCGTTCGCATGCGCGTTCACCATGTTTGCCGGTGCGGCGTTCACGGACGAGGCGGACATTAAGGCCACCGACGCCGTGAACATGCTGACGGCGCT